>NZ_JAMYRZ010000058.1:0-33069 GCF_040321675.1 Mesorhizobium sp. M0296 | reverse complement strand
CGCCGGCCGCCGCTGCGCTTGGGCCTGCGGGGCGGCCGCGCCCGGGGCGCGGCCGGGATGCGCTGTCAGGCCGCGATGGGCGCGGCCGCAACCGACGGAGACACGCCATGACCTACGAGCTTCCCTTCGACGACGGCTACGAGCCTTACCACGCCTCCTCGCCGACCGACCGCGTCATCCTCGAACTGCAGATGTACGGCCATCGCCCGCATCAGGACGAACCTGATCCTCGGCCACTTCCCGACGACGAGGTGATCCGGGCCGGCCTCGCCGGGATCGTCGAGAGCTTCGCCGGCATGCTTGGCGACACCAGGCTCGAACCCGATCTCGACGACCTGCTCTGGTCCTTTGCAAACGTCTTCCACCGCGCCGCCGAGCGCGTCGCCCGCAGCCTCGATCGTAACGAGGAGGCCCAGCGTTCGAGCCAGCAGGAGCAGGACGGCTCGGAGGTGAAGTCCGTCGAGCTGGAACGGCTGACCGCGGAAGGCATCACCTATATCGAGCGCCGCAACGTGCTGGAAATCATGCGCGATGAGGCCGCCGACCTCTACGAAGCACAAACCGGATCGGCATGGCGGCCGCGCACCGGCTCCAAGGTCTCTCATCAGGCGATGACCGCGTCGGTGATCGACTCCAGAGACTTCCTCGCCGCCCGCCGCCACGCCGAATCCGAGGTGCTCGTCCCGGCCGGCACCAAGATCGCCTTCGCCGGCGGCCTCGACTGCAACGATCACGACCGGATCTGGGAGGCGCTCGACAAGGCCCGCGAGAAGCATCCCGACATGGTGCTGCTCCACGGCGGCAGCCCGCGCGGCGCCGAGCGCATCGCCGCCTGCTGGGCCGAGAACCGCAAGGTCACCCAGATCGCCTTCAAGCCGGACTGGAACCGGCACGCCAAGGCGGCTCCGTTCCGCCGCAACGACCAGCTTCTCTCCGTGGTGCCCTACGGCCTGATCGTCTTTCCCGGCTCCGGCATCACCGACAACCTTGCCGACAAGGCCCGTCGGCTCGGCATCCCCGTCTGGCGGTTCGCGGAGGGCGGCGCGTGAGCGCCGTTTTCTTGCAAATCAAGAAAATCTGGATAATATGGAGATCGACAAGGAGTACAGCCATGCGTCAGTTCACGACAGGGGATCTCAACAAGCAGGTTGGCGATGTCACCGACGTTGCCAGCCGCGAACCCGTTATTCTCACCAAGCACCGCAAACCCCGGTTCGTGCTGATGAGCTACGAGCACTACGAACGGATGCGCATCGGCGGCGATCCCCGCCGCGCATACCATGTCTCCGAGATGCCGGAGGAACACACGGAACTCTTCGCCGCCGAGATCGACCGACTGGCGCGCGGGGAAGGATACGATGATGAGCGGTAGATTTCTGCCTGGTCAGGTGATCTCCTACCCGTATCTTTGGGCATGGCAACACGAGCGCGGCGAAACGGAAGGCCGCAAGAGCCGGCCGACCTGCGTGGTCATTGCTGTCGGCGGCGCAAGAGACGGCCTGACCCATCTCGCGCTCCTGGCGATAACCACCCAGCCACCGTCCGGCGATCGGGTCGGTTTGGAAGTCTCCGCTATCGAGTGCCGCCGCGCCGGTCTGAGCGATCTCAAACGCTGCTGGATCGTGGTTGACGAATACAACTACGATATTGCCGAACGCTCCTGGTACATCGAATCCGACGGTAAGCCCCTCGGTCGTTTCAGCAAGGCATTCATGATGAAGATCGCAGGCGCCTTTATCGAAGCGCGCAGCGAGGGCCGCCGCGTCAGCCGTCTGGATTGACGTTCTGTTTTCGCGGCAGGGAGCATACCTCGGATCGGATCAGTCCGCCGTTTCCGCATGCCTGTACGCCGGTCGCAGGAACAGGAATGTTCGTCACGCAAATCCGGTGTCATGCCCCATTGCACCGACGTATACCCATTCCAGCACAGGAACGCACCATGGCTGCCGCCGCAAATAGGAAGATATCCGTCTCGATGCGGTTTCGCGACGATGATCTCACCATCATCGACCGCGGCGCGCAGCTGCTCGGCCTGTCGCGCACGGAATTCATGCGGCGCGCAGCACTCCACGAGGCGCAGGCGGCCATCCTCAACGAAACCGTCATCCGCGTGTCCCCGGAAGCCTATGACGCCTTCATGCAGGCGATCTCAGCCCCGGCCGCTGCGCCCCCGCCGAAGGCGACCGAGCGGCTGCGTCGGCCCCCGCCCTGGAACCGCTAGGTGGCGCTTTCAGGCATCGAACTCCTCGATGACGCGCACCGCCTCGACAGCTTCAATTGCGGCAAGCCGGCGCTCAACGCTTGGATGGCCGGCTTCGCGCGAACGAACCAGGCCCGCGGGTTTACCCGCGTCCTGGTCATTCACGACGAGGGAACAGTCGTCGGCTATTACGGCCTCGCGCCGGGCATGATCCAGCCAAACAGCGCACCGCGCGCTATCCGCACCGGACGCCCGCCCGATCCCATCCCCTGCCTGCTGATCGGACAACTCGCCGTCAGCCACCGCCATTCCGGGCAAAGCGTCGGCAGCGGCCTGGTCAAGGACGCGCTGCATCGCTGCGTCGCCAGCGCCGACGTCGTCGGCGGCCGCGCGGTGGTAGTGCGGGCGATCGACGCCGAGGCCGAGCGCTACTGGCAGAGCTGGGGCTGCATTCCCGCGCGGGACAATCCGTCGGTGCTCATGCGCTCGATCCAGGACGTGAGCCTCTGGCTGGCCGACAAAGGCCACTAGCTCCACGCGCGTAGCGCCTCCGGCAGCGGCGCCTCCGGCAGCGGCAGGGTCCGGGCGCGCCGGCCTGCGTCCGGCCGGGCTCTAGTCGGGGCGTCCCGCCGCTCCCCGAGCCGGCTTCGCCGTCGGCCTTCGGGTGACGATCCCTCGCGCAGGGCTAGAGGGAGAGGGCGGCCGGCGCGGGGCGGGGGACGCTGGAGAGAAGGGAAAGTCACCATGTCGATGATATTCGTAGGTGGATCACGCGAGATATTCGAGCTGCCGGAACCTGCTATCACTCGCATCGGCGCAATCGTTGCTGCCGAGCACGGCGTGCTGATTGGCGACGCGCCCGGAGCCGATGCCGAGGCGCAGGGCCTGCTCGCTGGCTACGGCTACGAACATGTCGGGGTCTTCCATGCGGGCAAGGAACCCCGCAACAATCTGGGCGACTGGGCTGCCTACCATGTTCCTGCTCCTGAGCGCGCCGAAGGATACTGGGTCCACGCCGCCAAGGACCGGGAGATGGCGCGGCGCGCCGACTTTGGCATGATGGTCTGGGACGGCGCATCACCCGGTACGGCCGTCAACGTATTTCGGCTCGCCATCGCGAACAAGCCGTGCGTCATTTACGATTTGGCCAGGGGCAGCATGGCGACGACGTACAATGTGGAAGACTGGTGCGCCATGCTGCGCCATGTCGATCCGGACATTCGCCGCCAGGCCGAAGCCCGCATGACGCCGGACGAGCGTCTGGCGTTGCCAGGATGATGTACGGGCGGTTTCCCCGACAGCCCGGTGGGTCCGATCTCCGATATGCTTGATCCGGCTCCGCGCCCCAACTCCACTTGTATGAACGGCCGGGGCCAACCCTACTTCGAATCCGGCCCACGCGCAGAGCCGCGGGGCATTGTGCAGCATGATCATCTTGACCCGTCTCGCATCTGAAGCGGGTACAAGCGTGCCGAACATCCTGGCTTGCTTTCAACCTGGCTGCGAGGCATCGCCACCGTGGGGCGTGAAGTTCGCTGCCAGTCGGCTCCGATCTCGAAACCGCTGTGCCGCCATGCCAAACGCGCAAGGCGGTTCACGCGCATGCTGCTGTTCGACGTGTTGGCGATGCCGACGACATGACCCGAGAGGCTGCAGCCTGTTCGTGCGATCCGGCAGCGTTGCGTCGGCCAAGCGATGGCGGCCTGAGTTCTTTTCCATCTGCCGCATCCGGGGCCATTCCCGTTTCATGTCGCCTTTGTAGACGACCGCCTGCTTTGTGCGGTCAACCCCCGTTGGGGGTACACTCGGCGAATATTCAGGAAAATTCGATTTCTGTTTTTGTCTGCGGACAGGCGAAGGGCCTGCCCGTTATTTCTAGGCAAATAGAATTTTCCAGAATTTTCGCCGAGATGACCGCAGCAGGACGGCCCTCTCCTTTGGCGCCATCGGGAATGGTCCCGATGCAACCGAAGGAGAACTACCATGGCCACCACGATCGCAAACCTCACCACCAAGGCCGACGGCTCGATGGAAGGCGTCTTTGCCACGCTCCGGGTCAATGCCCCGATTACCCTGATCCCGAACACCAACAAGTCGCGCGAGGACGCGCCCGACTACCGGATCGTCAACAAGCGCACGGGCTTCGAGATCGGAGCCGGCTGGCACCGCACCTCCCAGCGTTCGGGCGAGGAATACCTCTCGGTCAAGCTGGAAGCCCCTGAGATCGGCGTCATCTTCGGCAACCTCGCACCCGCCCCGGGCGGCGAGGAGAACAAGAAGGTCATCCTCTGGAACAACCCCCAGTGAGGCATCGGTGGCCCGCCCCGCAAGGGGCCGGCTCCCCCCGGCAAAAGGAGGTTGCAATGAGCCGTTACACCATCACCGTCACTGGCACCGTCACCGTCACCGGACAGGTCCGCTCGGATCCAGACGCTGTCATCGGCTACGACCCACCGCTTCGCACCTACTTCCTGCACGCGTTCCCGCACGAAGAAACCGACGAGCCCGCGCTCTGGCTTGGCACCCGCGATCGCGCGTTCGAAGCGCTTGAGGATCTTCGCCATGCAGCCATCTCACAAGGCTACGACTTCATGGAGCTGTCGGCCGATGTCGCGGCGAAACTCATCGCAGACAAGGCGGCTATGGCTGATCGGGCGCCGCCTCAATGAGCCCGACTGGGCGAACGGGTCCCAAAGGCCCGGCGACCGATCCCACCGTACCCGGGCTTTTCTTATGCAGAGTGGCTGGAGACCAATGTCTATCAGCCAGTGCGGCCGGTCGACGGCGAAACGGAAGGGAGTGCCTGGCCGAGATTTCCAGGATTGCGGAATTGAGAACCGCCAAGCCCGCTATAATCGATAGGCGGCGGACCTGATTTCCGCCAGACTGGCGCCGATCCAGTGTCAGCTGGGCGCGTCGTCGTTCTGGCCTATGGCGCGGCAGCGCAGCGCGCAGGAGCGATTTCAATGCCTTCAGGAGAGCGACTGGACTCGGCTCCTGCTCCTCGACGAAACCTTGTCCACGGCGTATTGGCTGTGCTCCTTTCTGGGTCTCGTCATGGCCTTTACAACCCCTGGTGCAGCAATTCGCCGCTATCGATCATGCGCAGGTTCATATCGCCAGGCGTCTTGATGAGCAGTTGGGCGTAAAGGGCTCGCAGGTCACGCGGCTCGGTGCAGGCCAGCCAGGCGCGAAGCTTGTAGAGACCGGGCTGAAGGTCGGCGCCGAAGATGAAGGAGACGCTTTTTTGCTCCCGGGCAGGCATTGGGATTTCGCCGTGCTGGGAGCCGATCGAGCGATCTTCAAGCCAGAGCGAGGCAATGCAGCCGGCATTGGCAAAGACGTTGGATCCGGTGGTGGCGCGGTACTCCACGGCGAGCTGCGTGCGGCCGGGCTCTGCAATCTTCAGCCAGCCCTGTAGTTCGACTGAGGTGAGGCCGGTGTAGAGCACACCGTTGCGTGACTGTTCACTGAGGGGAATGGCGCCGCCGATATAGATAAAGCTGCCGACGCTGTCGGCTGGGATCTCTGGAAGATTGTCTTTTTTGGCTGGCGCGACGCGGGCGATGGCGAGCGCGCCCCGCTGGTAAGCTTGGCTCGCACCATCTTCGGAGGAAGCCTGCTTCGCGCCATCGTTGCCAGTGGCGGGCAGGCTGTCGTTGCTCTTTGCCGACGCGCCCCCCTGTCCGGTGATGCCGAGATGCTCGATCAGCGAATCGAGTTTCCGCTCGATGCGGTCCAACTGCTTCTGGGTTTCTGGCTGCCGGTCTTGCGCCAGGGCGAAGCCGGGGCCGTCACCGAAAATCAATGCTGCGATCGCAATGCCGAGCGCCAGCCCGCCCACACTTTTTCTTTGCATCATGGTGATGATCCTTCCATCGGCACGGTTCCAAAATTGTCGTGCGGCGCTGGTGCCAGTTTTATCCCTTGCAGCGGCCGGCCTGGAGCGACAGCGGGCGTTTCCTCGGGCGCCGGCTCCAAGGTTCCAAGGGGGTGGGGCGGCTCCGTCGTCTGCGCGGCCGAAGACGCATTGCCCTGTTCGAAATTATCACGACCCATCGGCGGGGTGCTGGCGTTCTTTCCAGCGTCGGTGGGGCGATCGTCGCGCTGGCCGCCGACATCCTGACCGATACTGACAGCCAGAAAGATCAAAGCCAGGACAGCGGCGATCGTGGCATAGCGGAACAGCGGATCGCGCCGGAACAGGGCGGGAACAAGTTTGAGCCAGCGTAGAAGCGTGGCTCGCACAGATGAGAAGAGCGTCTCATCCGTCATGTGGTTGACCCCTGCCGCTCGTATGTCGCCATCGCCGTCTCAATGTCTTCGGGTCCTATGGTCATGATGGCGTCGCGGCCGGCATTTCCGACACCCTTTGTCGCGAGGCGCATGGCCTGCGCCTCGCGCGTGCCTTCCCAAAGCGTGCGGATCGCGCGCGCATTGCCAAAATGGTCTCCACCTTCCGCCTCCATGCAGTCGCAGGCAAGGTTGACCCGGTCCTCGGCGGCGTCGTCGAGCACAAAGCCTTCGCGGTCGGCGAGGTTGCGAAAAATCCCCGCCAGCTCTTCAGCCGAATAGTCCTCGAACATGATTGTCCTGGTGAATCGGGAGCGCAGGCCGGGATTTGAATCCAGGAAGCGGCGCATTTCGCCAGTGTAGCCGGCGGCGATGACACACAATCGATCTCGATGGTCCTCCATCAGCTTCAGCAGCGTGTCGATCGCCTCGCGACCAAAATCGTTAGCGCCCTCAGCAGGTGCAAGGCTGTAGGCTTCGTCAATGAACAGGACGCCATCAAATGCTGCCTCGATCACTTCGCGTGTTTTGATCGCCGTCTGACCCACGTAACCGGCAACGAGCTGGCTGCGGTCGACCTCAACGACATGGCCGGATCTGAGCAGGCCGAGGGCTGCAAGAATCTCGCCCATGAGACGCGCCGCCGTGGTTTTCCCGGTCCCGGGATTGCCGAGGAAGATCAGATGCAGGCTTGGGGGGGCGGCGTTGATGCCGTGGCGCCGACGTTCCTGCTCGGCCTGCAACACGGCTATCAGTTTCCTGACCTCCGCCTTGACGGAGCGCCATCCGGTAACGGCGTCGAGTTCGGCCAGCACCTCATCGAGCGGCCGATGTTTTGACGTCCGGATGGGAAGAGCGGATTTGGTTTCAACGTCTCGCCGATCGTTCCCCTGCAAAAATTTCCGCGATGCCGGCAGGCCATATTTGTCGGCATGCGCCAGCCGCCAGCCCATGACGGTCATCGCGACGAGGAGGATGACGCAGGAATAGGCTTCCAGCAGCGCAAGCACGACGATCAGAACGGCAAGGCCAAGGATGATCGGGACCAGAACGCGCTGCATCTCTTGCTCAAGCTGACTGGCTTTGGGGCGCGAAACGGTTGCTCTCGACGCGTGCGACCATTTCGGACCGGCGGAAATAAATCGCGCGGCCGCAGCGCAGTGGTTGTCTGCCCTGGACGAAAACAAACTGCTCGTCGGCCCGGGCGTCGGCAAGGATTTCGGAGACGGTCGCCAATCGCCGGCCGCGTTCGGATCTCTGTTCCGAAGCGCCGGTCGAGGCGGTGCCGATCTCGAGCGGTCGTGCGCTTTTTCCCCGGTTTTTTGTCTCGGAGCTCAGCACGACGCCATGTTCGCCGAGCGTTTCGGAGACGGCGCGAGCCTGTTCGAGTGAGCCGATCGCCGCGTAGGATCGCCAGGAAGCGCTTTCGAACCAGGCGCTCTTGCCGCCGTCGCCCCACTGCTCCCTGAGCTGCCCTTCGGACTGATAGAGCATGACCAGCGTGATGCCGTATTTGCGGCCGGCATCGCGGGCGCGGGCCAGGGATGTCATGTAGCCAAGACGTGCGATCTCATCGAGCAGGAAGACGACGCGTCCGCCGGGCAACACACCATCGGCCTCATAGACGGCATTGAGCAATGATCCGACAACAACACGGGCGAACGCCGGCGTCGATTCCAGCACCTTCATCGGGATGTTGATAAAAAGGTCGAGATTGCCGGCAACCAGATCAGCAGTGCGAAAGCTGTTGCCCGACAGCAGTTTTGCATAGGCGGGGTTGGCGAGCCATTCGGTCTGCTCGCTCATGTTGCCGTAGACGCCGGAGAAGGTCTCGGCGACCAGTCCCATCAACTGGCCGGCGAGATGGCGGGCGCGATGCGAGGAGGAGTGTTCAAATATGCGCGCCAGCTCGTCCCGCATTTTTTGCTCCGGCAAGGCGAGCCGTTGCGCCAGTGTGACAAGATTGCGTTTGTCGTCGGACAGATTTTTATCGAAAACGATGTCGGAAAGCAGGGTCTCGACGATGGCCTTGCCACGGCCCTCGAAAAAGGCCTTGCCGGAGACGCCGTGCGGCGCATCACGGGTGGCGGTGTGTTTCTCGCCGCAGATCCAGTCGACGACCGAGCGGATGTCACCGTCGATGAGGGGCGAAGCTTTTGCCAGCCAGTCGAGCGCATTGAAGGCTCCGGTTCCCTTCATCGGATCGATTGATATGGCGCGCCGGCCCATGGCCGTGCGCGCGCCGGTCAGCATAGGCGCCAACTCGGAGGAGGGATCGAGGGTGACGATCGGGCCGCGCCAGGTGAGCAGCGTCGGCACGCAGACGGACACAGTTTTGTAGGCGCCAGAGCCGGCGAAGACGAGACCATGGGTGCCGCCCCAAGAGAGGTCGAAGGTGAGCAGAGGTGACTTGCCACCCTTGCCCCAGGTTTTTCGATCGCGCGAATCGAACTTTTGTCTGCGCCGCGCCGGCGCATCCTGGTCAACGCGGTAGGCTTCGCCGATGACGATGCCGCCGAGATCTTTTGTGCCCGGCGACCTGTTGGCACCACCAAACAGATTTTGCGCTTCACGAATGTCCATCCAGTCGGCGTGGCCAAAGATGTCGGAAGCGGCGCGTTCGATCGGCGCAACGGAGTGTGGGCGCAACGACCCGCCCATCAGGATTTTTGTTCCGGCAACGCTGGCGAGAAACCCGACGGCACCGGCATAGAAGACGCTCATGTCCGCCGCGTTCAAAATGGCGGACCAGGGATAGGCCGGCCGCAGGTCGAGCAGCCGTGTCGCTTGCGGCCAGACAGTGAAAACCGTTGCGGCGGCCATGCCCAACACGCCGGCGATGGCAGTGAGGGGCAGCACAATGCCGGATCGGCGCAGCAGGAGAGCCGCCGCCATTGTGATGGCCGGACCGAGCAGGGCGATCGATGGCCATGCCGCATAACCAAGTCTGTAGATCACTGATGCCGGCGACAGACCAGTCCGATACCAGTCGAGCAAGGCGTCGCCCCACAGGGCATGCGCGTAGCGCCAGGCGGGATACCAGATGACGAGCGGCAGGATGGCGATGAGCGCTTTGAACGCAGTCTTGACGAGATCGTAGGAGAGCCGTCCAATCACTTTTTGGCCCCTCCGCGTCGGCGCTATGAGCGTTCAGACTTTTTGCCGCGATCCGGCTCCCGATCGGACTCCGCCGTGGAATGAACGCGCCGCACGCTGCCGTGTTGCTCGGCGGCAAGTGTCGCGACAGCATCGTGATCCGCCAGCCCCTCCCAGTGCTGCAGAACCTTGTTCCAGCGCAGGCCGGCGCCGCGCAGGCGGGTCGCGAATGGGGTCGGCAGCGGAGCAGGGAAGGTGAGGGTCAACGGTTCGTTTGTTGCGCCATTGCCGATCGTTTCCCCAGCGAGCGCGGTTTTACCAGCCTTGATCCACTCGGTAACTTTTGCCTTGTCGCCCGCGACAACGGCAAGCGACAACAGCCCGCCATAAAGCGCGGCTTCCTCCAGGTCCAATAATCCGGCGCGTTCGACGAGGGTTCCGGCTTCGATGAGGCGGCGGGTGCGCTGCTTGCGTTCGTCCGCCTTGAGTTTTGCTTCCTGCTCGGCGAGTTTTGCGCGCTGCTGCTCCAGGCGGTTCATGCGTTCGGCAAGCGAGGTGCGGGCCATGGCGAGAATCTCCGCTTTTTCTCCCTCCGCCAAGCCCAAGCGGACTTTGCCAGCCGAGGCGCGTCTCTTCAACCCCCTTTTGTATATGCCGGCGAATGCAACCAAGGCCCCCGGCGTTTTCTGCCGGCTGCGGATTCTGCCACATCGCCTAAGGTCTGTCGACGGACGATGTTATTGCAGACGCAATATGCATTCTTCGAATGCTTGCTTGCGCCAGATCATCGGTGATGGCATCCTGTGGCAATGGCTATCGCTTTCGCCCGTGCCCGCTACATCTCCCGCTCGGACGGCGGCAGTGCGGTGCGCTCGGCCGCCTATAACGGCCGCGAGGCGATCAAGGGGCAACGCACCGGCGAGGTGTTTTACTTCAAGCACCGCGAGGCGCCGGAGCATCACGAGGTGCTGTTGCCGGAAGGCGCACCGTCAGAGCTGGGGTCGAGCGATGCGCTGTGGAACGCGGCCGAGGCCATGGAAAAACGCAAGGACGCGCAGCTGGCGCGCGAGCTCGTGCTGGCCCTGCCGGCCAATGAAGAGCTTGGCCATGACGACCGGGTGGAGCTGGCAAGGTCGTTTGCGCAGGAACATTTTGTCTCGAAGGGGCTGGCGGTGCAGCTCGATGTCCATGCGCCGCATGGGGCGGAGAGCGAGGGCGAGCGGGCCAATTACCATGCGCATTTGTTGATCACGACGCGGCGTCTTGGGGAGGAGGGGTTTGCCGCCAAAAAAGCGCGCGATCTCGATCCCGTCATCAAGCGGGGCGGGGGGCGGGCCATTGTCGCTGAGGGTGAGGCCTGGGGACAATTGTGGCGCGATCATCAGAACCGCTATTTTGCCGAACAGGGGCTTTCGATCCGCGTCGATGCGACGAGCGCGGTGCCGCAGGAGCATATCGGCCCGATCCGCATGCGCACGCCGGGTGCGGAGGCCAATGTGCGGGCCGAGCATATCAGGCGAGCCAATGAAGAAGCCGCGCGCGATCCGGACCATGTGCTCGCTGTTCTGACGCGCAACCAGGCGAGCTTTTCCGAGTACGATCTCGACCGGCATCTGAAAAGGCACATTCGCGATGAGGGCGAACGGGCGGATGTGAAGGGCAAGGTGCTCGGGCGTGACGATGTGCTGGCGCTGCATGACCGGGAGACAGGCGAGAGTGCAGGACGCTGGACAACGCGGGCGGTGCGCGACCAGGAGATTTTGGCGCTTGCCGATGGTCGGCGCGTGGCCGGAGGGTCACATCGCGATGTCGGGGCAAGGGCGCGCGAGCGGCTCGTATCCGTGCAGGAACTGCGCGCGGATCAGTTGGCCGCGTTCGATCATGCGACGGAGTCCGGCGGGCTAAAGATAATCGAAGGCCGG
Source organism: Mesorhizobium sp. M0296 (assembly GCF_040321675.1). Classification (NCBI taxonomy): domain Bacteria; kingdom Pseudomonadati; phylum Pseudomonadota; class Alphaproteobacteria; order Hyphomicrobiales; family Phyllobacteriaceae; genus Mesorhizobium; species Mesorhizobium sp. M0296. The sequence continues at coordinate 21,558 of NZ_JAMYRZ010000058.1, read as the reverse complement.
GCCGGGACCGGAAAGAGTTTTGCCCTTGGCTCCATTCGCGAGGCGCATGAGGCGGCGGGTTATCGGGTTGTCGGACTGGCGCCGACAAACGCCGTGGCGCAGACGATGAAGGAGGACGGTTTTGCGCGCTCGTCGACCGTTCATGCCGAACTGTTCCGGCTGAAGAATGGCCGTGTGCAGTGGGACCATCGCACGCTGGTTGTTGTCGACGAGGCGGCGATGACGGACGCCAAGGTGACCGGCGAGGTGTTACGCGAAGCGCGGCTGTCGGGCGCCAAGGTTGTGCTGGCAGGCGACGACCGGCAACTCGGCTCGATCGAGCGCGGCGGGCTGTTCACGGAACTGAAGAAAGAACACGGCTCGGCCGAGATCACGCAGGTGACACGCCAGAAGGTGGATTGGCAAAAAGAGGCGGCGCGCGATCTGTCGGGCGGGCGCTTCGAGCAAGCCTTGCGGGCCTTCGCGCGAAACAAATCGGTGGTGTGGACGTCGAAGCAGGACGAATTGCGAGAAAAACTGGTCGAACGGTGGGCCAAGGCTGCTGCCTCCAATCCGACGGCATCGCGGTTCGTGTTCGCCTATACCAACAAGGATGTCGACGCGCTGAACAAGGATCTGCGCGCGGTTCGTCGCGAGCGTGGTGAGCTCGGTGAGGACTTTGTGTTTACCACCAAGCACGGGGAGGCCGCGTTCGCGGTCGGCGACCGGGTGCAGTTCACGGATACGCTGAAGGGCGCCGGCATCTACAACGGCAATGCCGGCGTGATCACCAGCATTGACCGCAACTTTGGCCGCATAGGTGTCGTGCTCGATGCGGCGGCAGGCCGGGAAGGGCGGAAGGTCGAATGGTATGCATCGGAGTTTTCTGGATTCCGGCACGGCTATGCCGGCACGATCTACAAAGGCCAGGGCAAGACGATCGACCATACCTATCTCATGCACACGCATCACTGGCGTGCCGCCTCGAGCTATGTTGCGCTGACGAGGCAGCGTGAGAGCGCGACAATCTTCGTGGCGACCCAGACTGCGCGGGATTTGCGGCAGCTCGCCCGCCAGATCGGCCGCAACGAGATCAAGGCGGCGTCAGTGGCTTATGCAACACGCGACGAGCTCAGCGCGGAACAACGGGCGAAGTTGGACGAGGGACGGGCGACGGAGAACGCTCGGACAGTGTTGCATGTTGGGCAAGCTCAGGATGACCGGGAACCAGAGGAGCAGCGGATGGCTTCAGTTGTCGAAGAGGCACGCGCGGGCATGCGTCAGGCAGATCCGCGCACACCGGAAATGCAGTCCGGCGCGATTGCCAAGGACGCGGAGAGCCAGCGTCGGCCTGAGCATCGAGGCGCGACGCCTGAGCCCGTCGTGGCGCAGAAGTCAAAAAAGGCAGGAGGCAGCTATCGCCGCGGGCCAGCTGATGATCGGGTCGTGGCGAGCAAAACCGAAAATCGGCAGGCCGTTCCAGGTGCCAGAAATGAAGAGGGGTCGCCCAGCACCACCCCCGACCGGCCAGCGGACCTCAGGGTGCTGATAGCTGCATTCCAGGATGTGGCTGCTGGTGGCGTGCGCCGCGACAGCTTTGGGCGATCGATCGACGAAGAAAGCATCGCCGCTGCTGTCAGTCGCGATGCGGATGTACAGCGCGAGCGCGAGGCTCGCTCAATCTATCTGCAGACCGCCTACCGTGATCCGAAATCCGCGGCGCGGCGTCTCGACGAAATCATTGCGCGAGACGGCCCGACAAGTGCTGCACAACGGATATCGGTTGATGCAGCACTGCTTGGCGAACTGCGGGGCAGGGAAGGGTTCTTCGCCGGCGCTAAGGCTCGTGAGGAGCGGGAAGCAGCTCATAGAGCAACCGCAGCGATCGGTCCGAACATTGTCCGGACTGCCGAGTTCGAGAACCGGGCCGAGCAATACTATCGCACCGAGGTCGAAAAGCAGCTCAAGGCTGACGCGGTGGAGGTAAGGGATGTTTCGGATCGGGCGAAAGCCGCGCTCGGAAAAATTGCAATGGCCAAGGATGATCGCGAGCGAGCCGAAGCCTTCAAGGCGGTGTCAGCCGATCAGGAGGTCAGTCGGGAGATCGCCACATTCAGGAAATCGATTGAAGCCCGTTTCGGTGAAGACGGCGCTCGCGAAATCGCTCGTGCGACAGCATCGGGCAAACCGTTTGAACATCCGTCCGCACCGAAATCCGAGCAGGGCAGGTTGGGTGAGGCCGCGGCTCTCTATTCTGCAGTCCGATCTGGTGAAGTCGCGTCCAGGCGACAGGCCGAAACTGAGCGTCTTTCAGCGCGAGAATCCAAGTCGACACGGCTGAAGCAGTAGGGAAAAGGGCTGCTATGAAAGCGGCGCGGGGGCCGGCTGTCGTTTTCATTCAGCGCGGAGCCTTGATGCCCCCCATCTGCGGACGCTGCAATCGGCCCGCTAGCCATTGCGAAGCGTGAGCGCGCCGAGAGGACAGGTACCGGCCTGATCCGCAGGCAGCCAGGTGTCGCCCACAGCATCAAACTGATCATCGAGCCAAATCAACTGCCGTCACTTCGGGCCTACCCAACCAAACCTCTGTGCAGAGGTACTGGTGCCCCTGTAGAGGGTCGCGCGATGCTCCTTCAGGAGCCGGGCGACCTCGACCGCGCTCAATATCGTCGTTGATGAGCCGTCGCGCATGGGCGAGCTCGTCGGCCGATAGGGCAGGGGAGAGACCGAACCGCATCCGGCGCGCCCTCGCCCCGATCCGGCGCGGAGACATCAAATAGCTCAAACCTCGCTAAAGTCGTAGCGAAACCCCCGGACCTCCCAAAGCTCTGACAGGGTCGGGGTTTCTTTCAAAAAACGAAGAACCTTCCGAGCCGCGATCAAATTGTAGGGGAACATTCCAATTGATGAGTGCCCACAATTCAGCCGCACGACCTCAGGCGGAAGATTGCACTTCGCCAGCAACTTAATGAGACGCTCAGAGCCTTCTCGGCGCGCAACCGTATCGTCCTTACCGAGCAAGAACATCAAATCCAGACGAGGACGTGTAAGGCCGAAAAGATGCTTCTCTAGATCGATGAGACCCCAAGCGGTTCTTAGCCCTTCCAGTGACATGGACGGTTCAATACGACCACGTAAGGCCGTCATGGTCTCCGCAGTCCAGACGAGATCAGCTGGGCTTCCCGGCGATACCATGAGAACCGCCTTATCAACCTTCTGCTCTTGGGCAGCAACGAGACCCGCAATCGTGCCACCCAAACACATCCCCACAACCGAGATTTTCTGATACCCCTGATCATAAAGCCAACGAACAATCTTACGGCCATCTAAGACAGCCTGTCTCATCGACTGGACGGTGCGCCCTAAATTCGCGTTGAAAAGTTTCTCCTCAGAATAGTCATTCGAAGCCCGCCCAAAATGATACGGAAGTGTAGCTTCAATAACCGTTATGCCCTTTCGAGCGAAGTATTTTGAAAATGCCGGATACCGACTCCGAGCATACCAATGATGAAACACAACAATCGCATGTTGTTTCAATCCACTGTCGGCAACAACGCATTCGAACGCATTGTTCGTCCGGTCTTCAGTTGAAATATCAGATTGGAATATAACACGATCCGCTTCTTCCCTTAACGGAACAGCTGGCAATATAGGTGCGAAAAACGCCTCGCCCTTGGAAATTTCATTGAAGACCAGTTCGTCAGAACCATCTTGAGAAAATGGAACCGCCTTATCATGAATACGCCTCTGTCGTTCTAATGATCTCAGAACGTGCTTGCGATCATAACGGCGCGCTAGATAACGGAACATTTTCTCTCCTTTCTTGCAGGTCGGAAACCTATCATCATAAAACCAATGCTGAAGTCCCGCCGTACTTCATTCACTCGACAAAGGCGGCTGGACATCCCTCCACACTGTTTAGCGCCCGATAAAGGGTTGCTCGATGCACCTTCAGGAGCCGTGCAATCTCAGTCACTGGCTTGTCTTGGGCGATGAGCTGACGGGCGTGCGTGACCTGGTCGGCCGATAGGGCAGGGGAAGGACCGAACCGCACTCCACGTGCCCTGGCCGCGATCCTGCCGGCGCTGGTGCGCTCCACGATCAAGGATCGCTCGAAATCCGCAACGCCGGCGAACACGGTCAACACCATGCGGCCGGCCGGCGTCGTCGTGTCGGCCCATGGCTCGGCCAAAGATCGCAAGCCGGCCTCGGCCTCCCTGATCCGCTCGGCAATATCGAGAAGGTCGCGCGTCGATCGGGCGAGGCGGTCTAGCCTGGTGACCGTCACCACGTCGCCGGGGCGCAAATGGTCGAGGAGCTTCACAAGCTCGGGCCGATCTCGCTTTGCCCCGGAAACCTTTTCCTCAAAGAGGCGAATGCAGCCGGCCGCGCCAAGCGCCGCGTGCTGCTGGTCGAGGTCCTGGCCCTGGGTGGAGACCCGGGCATAGCCAATCATCATCGTGGCGGGTTTCCTCGCAAGTTATGTCGCAAGGACAATTATCACTTGCGACAAAGACATGCGACACAAAAACCCCCTGACTTTCAGGGGACGACCGATCTGTCGCAGCTTTTAGGAATTATGCGACGCAGCAACGATCTGCCGAAGAAGCTGCGCGAAATGGGCCGATATGGTCCGACCTGGAACGCCGGCCTTCGGGGTTGCGGAAGAGTTCAGAGTCTCCCGTTGAGTCGTGTCAGGCGGTGAGGTGGTGCTAAGTAGCATAGATCTGTCTAACTGAAGCTTATAGGGGGAGTGCCTACTGTAACAGTTGAGAGATTTCCGGTAGGTTATCGTGAGTAAGACGGTCGATTTTTACCATGAATACTTTGAATAATTGAAAAAATATAAATTGTAAATGGCGAAAGTTGCATAATCTATCTTATGGAACTGTCGCAAATTCGTCTGCCCAGCGGTTTCTCTGCGACCGGCGCTCGACATATAAGGCCACAACAGCGGCGTCCAAGACGTCCGGCGGAAATCGTCGCGCCAGACGCCATCCTCGCTGAATGGGCACACATTGAGAAGCGGTTGGGCGGCAGCGGCGGCACCATAGAGGCAAAATGCAACTTCCCGCTGATCCAAAGCGAGAACGACCTAATCCTCGTCGACATCGGCGGGGCGGTAAATTCCAGCCAACGGAGGGACAACTGGAAACCGCACTTTCGGCCGCAGGACACAACCCTGCCGCCGTCACCAAGGTGCTGCTCACCCACGCGCATCCAGATCATCTGTGGGGCATGCTAGGTTCCACGGGCAAGCTGCGCTTTCCGAATGCCACCTACTACATCGGCGCAGCGGAGTGGGACTTCTGGATGACCCCGGACTACGCGTCCTCCATGCTCGAAGTGCTACATCCGTTCGCGCAAGGCTCGCAACGGGATCTTTCCGCGATCCGCGAGCGTGTAATGACCGTGAAGGATAAGGACGAAGTCTTACCGGGTATTCATGCGATAGCCACGCCGGGACATACTCCCGGACATTTCTCCTATGCGCTTACCGGATCTGAGACGCTTGTCGTGACCGGAGACGTCGTTACCAACGAGATCGTTTCGTTCGAGCATCCGGCCTGGCGCTTCGGCAATGACACCGACAAGCAAGCCGCTATCGCCAGTCGCCAACGCTTTGTCGACCGGTCGGCGACAGATCGCTTCCGGCTCCTTGGCTACCATTTCGCCTATCCTGGCCTTGGCGCGGTCGAGAGAATCGGCAGTGCATTTCGTTTTGTCGCGAATGCGCAATGAAGGCGATCAACTTTCGGAAGGCTCCTGAAGTCCTGGCGCTTACATCGTCGTTCCCGAAGGTCTGCATTCCGGCGTGTAACCAAACGTCGGCAACTAGCGCTCCTTGTCCTGCTGGTGCAAGCGTTTCCCCACCCCCGCACCGTACTGCGGTCGGATTCAGGCATCTTGCCGGAACTCACGATAATCGTCATCCTTGCCAGCCCGACGGCCAGCGTTCCGACCGGTCGTCACGGAGTGCCCGCCCTTGCAAGAAGACGACGCCGGAAACGCATTCCAAGAGGCGATCCTCGCTTCGGTGGTTCGCTCATCGCTCGACTGCGTGATCGTCACGGACGAAGCCGGATTGGTTGTGGAATTCAACCCGGCGGCCGAGGAGACCTTCGGCTATTCGCGCGCTGAAGCGGTCGGCAGACAGATCTCGGAGCTCATCGTCCCGCCGCATCTGCGCAAGGCGCACGCAGATGGGCTTGCGGCCTATCTTGCGGGTGGCGTCCCGCTGTTGCTTGGGCGTCGCACAGAGCAGACTGCCATGCGAGCGAACGGCACCGAGTTTCCGGTGGAACTCACGATCACCGAAGCCCGGAGCGGCAAACGTCGCTTCTTCACGGCGAGCTTGCGCGACCTGTCGCAGCGCCAGGCTGCCGACGCCGCTCTGCGTGCCAGCGAAGCCCGATTGGCGGCGTTTATGAAGCATGCTCCCGTAGGCATGTACCTGAAGGATACCGACGGTCGCTATCTGGTCGCCAATCCGGAAATGGGAAAGGTCTTCGGCCGGCCGGCCGAGAGCGCAATCGGATTAAGCGCGGCCGACATTTTCGGGCCCCAGGAAGCCGCGATGATCGCGGAAAACGATCGCCGCGTCCTGGAATCAGGACAGGCGATTGCAATTGAGGAATTCCTAAGCAACGCGGCCGACTATGCCTGGAGCCTTGTCGTCCGCTTTCCCGTTCTGGGAGCCGATCAGCAGCAGGCGCGCATCGGCGGCTTCGATATCGACATAACCGAGCAGAAGCGCGCAGCCGAGCGCCTGCAGCAAAGCGAGCGGCGCTTCCGAGACCTCACTCACTATCATCCGGTTCCGGTCGTTTTCATAGACTCGCGAACGAGGCAGCTGATTAACGCCAATCCCGCCTTCCGCGAGATCATGGGCATAGGCCCGGAGGACGAGGACAGCTTGCGGCAGCACCGCTGGTTCGCCACACGGGAAGACTATCGGCGCCTCAAAGCGCTGTCACGTCAGCAGCCGCGCGCCGACGGCGTGGAGGCTCAACTTCGGCGTCTGGACGGCTCCATGTTTCCCGTGTCGCTGAGTTGGCGCCACATCGAGATGGACGACCGACCGGTGATCGTCGGCAGCATTCTTGATCTCACCGCAACCAAGGCGGCTGAAGCCGAACTGGCGCGGTCGCGCGAGGCATTGGCTCAGAGCGAGCGCCTCAACGCACTTGGTTCGCTGCTTGCCGGCGTTTCGCACGAACTCAACAACCCCTTGGCGGTCGTCGTCGCGCAGGCCCAGTTGCTGGAAGAATTTCTAGGCGGAACCGCCCACGCACAGCGGGCCGGCAAGATCAGACTCGCCGCCGAGCGCTGCGCGCGCATCGTGAAGACCTTCCTGGCAATGGCGCGACAACGCCAGCCGGAGCGCCGCAGTATCGACGTCAACGATCTGATCCGCGCAGTTCTCGACATCGCCGGCTACGGTTTGCGCACGGCAGGCATCGAGGTGCAATGCCGGCTCGCCGAGGGCCTGCCGCCTCTGGAAGTCGACCCTGACCAGATGCATCAGGTGTTCTACAACCTGATCGTCAACGCGCAACACGCCCTGCAGGAGATACCGGCACCGCGGCGGATCGAGATCGAAACGTCGCTTGAAGGCAATGACCTCCAGATCGTGATCGCCGACAATGGCCCCGGTGTGCCCGCCGAGATCCGGAATCGCGTTTTCGATCCGTTTTTTACCACCAAGGCTCAGGGTGCGGGCACCGGGATCGGGCTCGCTTTCTCGCTCAGCGTGGTGCAGTCGCACAATGGACGGCTGGCCCTGCTTGACCGTGCGGACGGCGCGCATTTCCGGTTGCTGTTGCCGGTGGAGGCCTGCACTTCGTCAGATTCAGTCGAAGGTGTTGCGGCGCACTCGGTCGCGGGCATCGGTTGCACCGCCCTTGTGGTCGATGACGAGCGGGAGGTTGGGGAAACGATGGCAGAACTACTAGAGGCTGAAGGTTTTGCCGTCAGGATCGTCGAGGACGGCGCCGGCGCCAAGGCAGCGCTGATGAGTGCTGTTTTCGATGTGATCTTTTGCGATCTGCGGATGCCGAACATCGACGGCCCCGCCTTGTTCGATTGGGCCTGTCAGGCAATCCCGGGCATAGCGGAGCGATTCGTTTTCGTTACCGGCGACACGCTCGGCGGCGCTGCGGCGCGCTTCCTTGAACGGGCCGGTCGACCAGTTGTCGAGAAGCCGTTTTCGCGCGATTCTATCCGCCGGGCACTAAGCTCGTTGGCAGACGTTCCGCGCTAGCCAACGACCCTCTTTGCGCGCTGGCGCCTTCGGACAACACCGCAGCGTCAGCGAACACGCATCGCAGTCCAGCTTGCTCGCGCAATACCGCATAAAACCTTTTTCTTCGACACTGCGTTGGCGCATGGGCTCGGATTATATCGCGATGGAGCGTCCTACGTCTCAATCGGGTCGATTCAAGCCGTAGCGCGAAGCTCAGGTTTGGAGAAGCGCCGGGAATGGCAGCTCCTGGCGCTACCCGGGCGGCGGGCGATTCAGCTGCTCTGAAGGCCGAGGTGAGCGTCAAAGGGCCGACTCGGGTCAGTGCTTGCCTTAGAAGTCCTCCGAACGAAGGGCAGAGAAGGGTCGGAACGTTGCCATTCGTCTCATCGATGGGAACGAGCAAGTGGCGCCATTTGCTGACCTCCGCGCTACAAGCGCGGAAAGTCGGGTTTGGGGCCGTCACCAGTCATGGGTTTCGGCTTTCGGGAGGAGGAAATCTCAGCCAAGCCCCTTTTCGAAATCGTTCTATCGAGTGAGGTTATCCTCTCACTTGATATCGATCCCCAGGTCTCATCCACGACGCTTCGAGTCATTGCAAATCCGGCACCACTTCATAGGTCCAAACTCGAAACGCCTTCAGGACGTGCGGGCCGAAGGAATTGATGAGCGGTATGTCGGCCGCATCTCGGCCGCGTGCGACTACTATCCTGCCGATCCGCGGCGTGTTGTTGCGCGGATCGAAGGTATGCCATTCGCCATCGAGGAATACCTCTATCCAAGCGCTGAAGTCCATCGGATCGACGACCGGGACGCCGATGTCACCGAGATGACCGTTGATGTAGCGGGCGGGGATGTTAAGGCAGCGGCAAAAGGTCACCGCGAGATGCGCGAAGTCGCGACAGACGCCGATGCGTTCGTTGAATGCCTCGAAAGCTGTCCGGGTCGACCGGGCCTGCATGTAGTCGAAGCGTATGTGGTTGTGGACGAAGTCGCAGATCGCCTGCACGCGACCCCACCCGGGCGGGATCGTGCCGAACAGGTCCCACGCAATCTGGCTGAGACGGTCGGTTTCGCAATAGCGGCTGCCCATGAGGTAGACGAGACAGTCGTCCGGCAATTCCGCCACCGCGAGTTCCCGTGCGTTGGGCAGCACCCTGTCCAACTTGCCGTCATCCTCGATCGTCGCATCGCCCCACATCGTCAGGTCGCCGGCCGGCGCGACCAGCCGGCGACATCGGTTGCCGAAGAGATCGCGGTAGGTCGATACCGGAACGTCGGGGGCGGTGAATGTCGTTTCTGGAACCCTGATGTCGGCCGCACGATCTTCGTGGACCGACAGGAGACATACCAATGCGGTCGGCTGCTGGCAGGTCAGCGTGATTTCATAGCCATAGCGGATCAGCATGAGGATACTCGCTCCTGATCCGACTACCGGAAATCGGCGGCCGTTAAAATATAGAATTCGCGACGTCGGTGAGAATAAGCCTTGCGCGCTGCGTCGTAGATGGACGTGCGCATTGAATCGAACGCGGCGAGGCACTTCGCCTCCGATGGCGCTGTCCCACGTAACTCCGCGCCCGATTTCTCCAGTGCAGCGGCCTCCACCAGGAATCGCACTTGGGACATGCCGTCATGGCCGCTGAAGCGGACGACGTTCTGCTCATCATCGAAGCTGCGGCTCGGGTTTGGAAAGGACAGTGTCATGACCGGCATCCCATCGCTTCGCCCGACGCATCCCGGGCGAGTGCCGGCAGGCTGATGGGCTGTTTGCGGCATTCGGCGTTGCGAATATTGAGAGACATCATCCTGCTTGTGGCCTGTGACCTGTCTAGGCCAGTCAAGTCATCGTTGCCGACACGCGCCGTAACGCCCGTGAAGACATGATAGACCGTCCAGGACCTATCCGCTTCGATACGACGACCGTATTGGTGGTCCGTGAAATCATTGCCCGGTGCGCCGCCCTCATTTTCCCAGATGGCGATCGCGACACTATTGCGTCGCAGCTCGGTTTGATTGTTTTGACCGTTCATGATTGTTGCCTTTCGTCATTGGCCGCTTCAGCGTTAGTGACGCCAGAATAGAGTGTCGCGCCGTTGGCGTCGGTGATCGTCATGGCGTCTGGTCGCTGCGGCATGTCGAGGGTTTGCGAAAGCAGCCGCGCAATCTCGATCGCGTCACTGGTATTCACCGCTTCCTTCGTTTCGCGGCCGACGACGGCATGAGCGTCGTCCGCGTTTCGGGTGCGGTAGAATTCGATCACGATCTTCATCACTGACCGGACCCGTTCCGAACGAGCGCCATGGCTGTCAGCTCTTGCCCTTGCCACGTGGGGCATTGGCCTCGGCCTGCTTACTCTGCGCGCCGAATGCGCCTTCAGGTTTCGGCGGTGCTTTCACCTGTTTCGGCTTTCTGATCTCGCGGCTGCTGCGTTTCTGTCCCTTGGCCATTGCCGAACGTCCTTTTTATGAGTGTTGCGCCATCCGGTTGATCCGGGCCTAGCGGTTCCAAGCGGTCTTGGGTCGCAACCCGTTCATGGCGCTCGTCGTCATTGCGAAGGCGGTATTGAAACGAGTTGTCGCGCGGAGGTAGCGTTGCGGTGATCCGGTATATATCCCCAAGCTTGGGCGACGTTTGGAACCCGCCCTTCAGCCGGACGCACTGCCCAATCGAAAAAAGATGTTTTGCAGCGTCGCGCGGGGTTGCACGGCGGGATGGTGCCATCATGATTGTTCAAGGTCCTTTGCGAGGGCGGCTTCCAGGTCCGCTGGATTGATCGGCACCATCTGCTGCGTCGGAGCCTGCGTGGCGACCGCCGGCAGGTGCATGAAAGCGCCGACTCGTCGCCAGGCAAGCCGGGAGGTGCCCTCTACCAGCTCCTCGTCGTGGTCGACGCGGTAGTCTCCCGCCGGTTGCGGCGCGTCAAAACCCGGCAAGCGGAAATCCGATGAAAAGTGAACGACAGTTTGCGTGGTGCGGCTGGTCATATTGCAGGCCTCCGCAGGAGCACGCGGATGCGCCTCCTGCATCATTCCCGCTCGAACCGGACGACCCCGATGCTGCCAGTACATCCGTGGTCAGCGCCAGGGTCCAATCCAGATCGAACAGAGCGAAGTGCGCGCCGGATCGGCGGTATGCATTCACTGTCGAGATTCGGGGTGTATGGCGGGTCTAGGTCTCTGACACCGCGAAAGCCAATCGGCCAAAATCAACGCACTCTATATATGCTCCTCAATCGAGCTGCGAACAAGGCGCGAGCACTTTTAAATTTGGGTACTTTCGCGTAACGGCAAAAGGAGAGGCTAAGCCAACTACCTTTACACGGAAATAATTAGACAGCCACCAATTTATATTTTCCTGTTTCCAGGCTATCAGGTTTTATTTTTGGCACTCCTATCATTCGAGTGCCAAAGGGCCTAATACAAAGGCGCGGCCCACCTATGCGCCGGCCGCAGAAAGAATCCCAATGAAATTCCGGCCACTTCACGACCGCGTCGTCATCCGACGCGCCGAAGGCGATATCAAATCCAAGGGCGGGATCATCATTCCCGACAATGCCAAGGAAAAGCCGCAGGAAGGCGAGGTGATTGCCGTCGGTCCGGGCTCGCGCGACGAAAGCGGCAAGCTGATCCCTCTCGACGTGAGGGCTGGCGACGCCGTCATGTTCGGCAAATGGTCGGGAACCGAGGTCAAGATCGACGGCGAAGATCTCCTTATCATGAAGGAGACCGACATCATGGGCATCATCGACAAGGCCAAAGCGGCCAAGAAAGCTGCCTGACCGAGCGATTTTCCCGCTCTCCTCATTTCAAGACTGAACTGGACGAAAAATCATGTCTGCCAAGGAAATCAAATTCGCAACCGACGCTCGTGACCGCATGCTGCGCGGGGTCGAAATCCTGAACAACGCCGTCAAGGTAACGCTCGGTCCCAAGGGCCGCAATGTCATCATCGACAAGGCCTATGGCCCGCCGCGCATCACCAAGGACGGCGTCACCGTCGCCAAGGAGATCGAGCTTTCCGACAAGTTCGAGAATATGGGCGCGCAAATGGTGCGCGAAGTGGCCTCGAAGACCAATGACCTGGCCGGGGACGGCACCACGACCGCAACTGTGCTTGCCGCCTCCATTCTTCGCGAAGGTGCAAAGCTTGTTGCCGCCGGCATGAACCCGATGGATTTGAAGCGCGGCATCGACCTTGCCGTAGCCGCCGTCGTGAAGGACATCCAGGCCCGGTCCAAAAAGGTGAAATCATCGGAGGAGATCGCCCAAGTCGGCACGATTGCCGCCAATGGCGACGCGTCCGTCGGTGCGATGATCGCCGAGGCGATGAAGAAGGTTGGCAATGAAGGTGTAATCACAGTCGAGGAAGCCAAGACGGCCGAGACTGAACTCGAGGTGGTCGAGGGCATGCAGTTCGATCGCGGCTATCTCTCTCCCTACTTCGTTACCAACCCAGAGAAGATGCGCGTGGAACTGGAGGATCCGTACATACTCCTGCACGAGAAGAAACTCGGCAATCTGCAGGCCATGCTGCCGATCCTCGAGGCCGTGGTGCAGAGCGGCAAGCCGCTGCTGATCCTCTCCGAGGACGTCGAAGGCGAAGCGCTGGCGACCTTGGTCGTCAACAAGCTGCGCGGCGGCCTGAAGGTCGCGGCGGTCAAAGCCCCAGGCTTCGGCGACCGCCGCAAGGCTATGCTGGAAGACATCGCCGTTCTGACGCAAGGACAGCTGATCTCGGAAGATCTCGGCATCAAACTCGAAAATGTCACCATCGACATGCTCGGCCGAGCCAAGCGCGTAGTCATCGAAAAGGACACGACGACGGTGATCGACGGCTCCGGCGAAAAGCAGGCGATCGCCGGCCGCATCCAGCAGATCAAAGCGCAGATCGAGGAGACCACCTCGGACTACGACAAGGAGAAGCTGCAGGAGCGGCTGGCGAAGCTTGCCGGCGGTGTTGCCGTCATTCGCGTCGGCGGCGCGACCGAGACCGAAGTCAAGGAAAAGAAGGATCGCATCGATGATGCGCTGAACGCCACCCGCGCCGCTGTGGAAGAGGGCATCGTGGCAGGCGGCGGCGTAGCGCTTCTTCGTGCCACGGCAACCTTGGCCGGGCTTACCGGAACCAATGCCGACGTGACGGCGGGTATTTCGATTGTCTTGAAAGCACTCGAAGCACCGATCCGGCAGATCGCCGAGAACGCTGGCTTTGAAGGTTCGGTCGTCGTCGGCAAGTTGGCCGGCGGCAAGAACCCCAGCGAGGGATTTGATGCCCAGACCGAAACCTATGTCGACATGATCAAGGCCGGCATCATCGATCCCGCCAAGGTTGTCCGCACCGCTCTGCAGGACGCGGGCTCCATCGCCGCGCTTCTGATTACCGCCGAAGCCATGATTGCGGATGTTCCGCCGAAGGATGCAGCCGCTGCGGGCAATGGCGGCGGCATGGGTGGAATGGGACACTAAGCAGCGGCTGAATGCCCGGCGGCTGGCGGCCGGGCGCAATCCAGAACAACACTCAAGGAGGAGAACTTACATGGCCATGCAGACCAATACCAAGCAATCGCTCGCCCAGCGCTGGGAAGCCTATCAGCCATCCAAATCGGCGCTCGTCTGGGCGTGCGCTGCGACGGCTGTCGCAACGATGATCGTCGGCTTCAGCTGGGGCGGGTGGGTCACGGGCGGCACGTCGCTAGCACAGGCAAAGGCCGCCGGCGACTCGGCGCGCAGCGAATTGGCCTCAGTCATCTGCATCGACAAGTTCAATGCGTCTCCGGATAAGTCGGCGCAACTCACCGCATTGAACGCAATCTCCGACAGCTACAAGCGGCGGCTGTTCGTGGAGGCAGGAGGCTGGGCGACGATGCCTGGTCAGACGTCTCCCGACAGGCGCGCCGCCGAAGGCTGCGCTGCAGCACTCGCAGCCTAAGCCACGCAAATGTAATCGTCTTCGGACGTCTTCGCGTCAAACCAGGAACACGATAATGATCTCTTTTGTGAAAAAGACGGACACGACGCCGACGAGCAGGGAAGTCGAAGACAATCGCTTCGAGCAGATCCGCAAGGAGGCCGCGGAACGGCACCGGAAGGCGGATACGGACGGCACCCGTCGCCGTGCTCGCTCGACGGCCGAGGACAACCGGCTTATCTGAGGCGAGCTGGAGCGGCATCGTACAAAATAAGACATGAAACAGGCCGACCTAAGTGTAGTTCGGTCGCCATGGCGCTGTATTATTTCGACGTGCGCGACAATGACCGGCTCTTTCCCGACGATGAGGGGACAAGGCTTGCTGGAAGCCTCAATGCTGCTCGTGCGAAGGCTTTCGCGGCCCTGGCGGACTATGTGAGAGAAATCGCACCACCCGACCGCCGCTGCTGCCTTGCAATCGAGGTTCGCGACGAACACAGCCAACCAATCTTGAAGGCGACAATGACCTTCGAGATCGAGTTATCAGGCCGGCAAATATAGGCGTATGTCAGTTTTATTGCGTCCACGCGATGTAGCGATCGGGCCTACCTCACTAGAACGCCCGGTGCCTTTCAGCGAAATATTCGACCACAACAACTGGCGATGCTCTCTCGAAGTACACATCGCATGCGCCACTGGCAATCTGAGATGCCGGATCGAACGACCTGGGCAGCAGAATGAGAAAACCAGTATCCCGTGCCTTTGGCATCCGGGGACCTCAAACAACCCCACCAAGGCAGTCGCAGCAGGCCACTCGGCTCGCTGGAGCGCCCCGATAAAAGAGTATCTGACGTCGTCGGACCGAACCGCGATGGTCGGGTTTCTGATCAACATTATGGGTTTTAGTTATTATCCTCATCGTGTTCTTCGGATAAACTGCCGACAACCCTGCCGTTTTGAAGTCGATTTCGTCCAAATCTCGGACTCCACTCGCTCCAAATCTAAAGTTGAGAGCGGCCCACAAGGAAACAACACATGTCGGACGCTATCCTTCCGAAGCAGAAGATGCCCAAGCTGGTCGTCGTCATGGCGTTCGACCCTGATGACGACGGCGTGCTTCAGGTTGTATTCGGCCCAGCCGAGCAGCAGAGCGAGGAGCGTGCAATTCGGACAGCGAAGGCGCTGGCACCCAAGCATGCCGGCGTCATCGCCTGGTCGCGAGAAGCCAATCCGGCGCTCGGCGAGTATGGCGAGCCTTCGACCTTGTTCGTCAGCGGAGATGTGCCTGCCATGGAATGAGCGGCGGGATGGTCGGGAACGTCACCCACGCCAGGCTGCTTAGGCGATCGGTGCGGAAGTGCAGCGATGGCACCGATTTTGCGATTCCGATCAAAAACAATCTCGCTGTCATGGGAGGCACATTCTCGAACATGCAGCGGCCAAGCGTTGTGTATTGATGGATTGGGGTTAGGCGGGCATGAAACGAACGATGTACGCAATCGTATGCGTGGCTTTGATCGCTGCGGGCTCGGCGTTGCTCTTTTCGATGTCTCTCGACCCCCCGAATGAACCGTTTGCGGCTAGCAAGTTACAGGACGGCTAAATCTTGGACGCACTCCCGAACTGGCTAGCAATAGCGAGGCAAGATAACCGCAGCCGCTGCGGAACATCCGCACTAGCCAAACGAAGCGCGGGCGAGGCGGTTGGACCTATGGCGGCATTTGACCTGACATGGCACAATGACCGGTGGTCTGTATGCCAATTTCGGGAACCGGCTTGATGATTCCCAGCACGCTCCAAGCCCCTGACCTCCCGGCAAATGTTCTCGAATTTGACGATGACGCGCTGTTGGACATCGTGCAGCGGCATACGGCCCGGTACTTCTGGGAAGGCGCACATCCCATTAGCGGCCTTGCCCGTGATCGACAGAAGACCACCGGTGCTCCGGCCAACGATCTCGTGGCGATCGGCGGCTCTGGCTTCGGCATCATGGCCATCATCGTTGCGGTTGAACGCGGATGGATCGATCGCACGGCGGCGTTAAGCCGATTACAGGGAATGCTGGATTTTCTGGAAAGCTCGCCGCGCTATCAGGGCGTGTTTCCTCATTTCATCAACGGCCGCACTGGTGCGACAATTCCATTCCGTCGCAAGGACGACGGCGCTGATCTGGTCGAAACCACTTTCCTGTTTCAAGGCCTGATTTGCGCCCGCGAGTATTTCGCCGGGATGGCAACCGAGGAGGCGCGCCTTCGCCAGAGCGTAGACGAGCTATTGTCACAGGCCGAATGGAACTGGTTCACGCGCGGGGCTCGGCAACTCATGTGGCACTGGAGCCCCAACCACGGCTGGGCGATGGACAGCCCGATCAGGGGTTGGAACGAATGCCTGCTCACTTTCGTGCTGGCGGCGGGATCAGCGCGCCACTCCATTGATCCGGGCATCTATCACGAAGGCTTTGCTGGTGGACCCGACTTTCGAAACGGGCGCGACCATTACGGGATCGCCCTGCCGTTGGGAATGAATTCTGGTGGTCCGCTCTTCTTTTCGCACTATTCCTTCTGCGGGCTCGATCCGCGAGGCCTAAGCGACCGATATGCCGACTACTGGCAACAGAACCTCTGTCATACGCAGATCAATTATCGGCATTGCGTTCGCAATCCCCATAAACATTTGGGATACAGCCCTGACTGCTGGGGTTTGACCGCGAGCCATGGGCCGCGGGGATACATCGCGAGTGCACCTGACAGGGACTTTGGCGTAATCGCTCCGTCCGCTGCCCTGTCGAGTTTCCCTTATGCCCCGGCCGAAGCGATGCGCGCACTGCGTGGTTTCCTGACCAAGCCTCTAAACCGCATATGGGGCCGGTTCGGCTTTGTCGACGCGTTTTGCGAAGGTCGCAACTGGTACTCCCGAACCTATCTGGCGATCAATCAGGGGCCAATAATCGCTATGATAGAAAACCACCGTACAGGGCTTTTGTGGAGATTGTTCATGGGCGCGCCGGAAGTGCGCTGGGGCTTGGCGAGGCTGGGCTTCTCCACCCAGCATCTGGACAGCATCAACGTCCGCTCAGGGGGTCAAGAGCTGCCGCGGATTTAGTCCATGGGGATGGATTCTTCCCTGAACGATCGCCTGGCAGGTCCACGCGGTTCGCGATGCGCTTGCGCGCCGCCTCGTAGCTCCGGCGCGGAGTGCCAAATGTCAGGGGTAGTCGCGAGATAGTCTAAGCGTTGAGCCTAAACGTTACCATGTAGTCCCAAAGACCATTGCATAGATAGCGGTTCCAACAAACAACACGGTCGACATTCTCATGAATAGCTGAAATGAAAAATAATCTCTCATCGCGGCCTCCTTTGTTTTGTTAATTTTTCTTGGCCAACGTTTGACCATATCACATATGAATGCGCGCTGGTAATTTATTTCCAGAGTTTCTAGAGGAGGTCTCGATCAAGCAGCTGACCGTTTGCAGCCGCAGGTCGAAGTCGGTTTCGTAGATCGCCTGGTTGATTGCCTCTCGCTTCGACGATAGTCGCTGGCCCTTTAATTTTGGGCTGGATCGCACCGTCAGCGCGTGGTGGGCGTCCATGACAGGGTGAGCGTGGTGACACCGGAGGGCACTCCCTATCCGGATCGACCGCGATCTTCTCACGCGAATGGTCGAATCCCGCGGCTGGGCCGGACGACATCGGGCGTTAGCTGCTTTCTGTTTATAGCGTAACATCCGCTACAATCGCGCTCGGCCGAGGCTGCTGCTGTCGCCTACCCTCCCTATTATGCAGCGCGGGCTACCGACCAGCGTCTGTTCTTTGTCGTACTGCCGACATTGGCGTATCGGCCGCCGAAGGTCGCCTCAGGGTCAGATCGCGTCATGCGACGCTCCCAACTGGATGACGGCGAAGGGTCGAACTCGGTCGTTCAGAGTGATTGGGTTTTGGCGGCTAGAGCGGCCCGGCATGAGGTGGTCCGGACTGTGAACGAGGGGTGTCGGCAGAGCGCGTCTCATAGGGGGCCCACAAGCCAGTGCCACCCCCCGCCGACAAACCCCGGCGGGCGGGTGCCTCGGGGACACGATGGTAGATTGCCAATGCGTTCGCGCGTGTGGCCTTAAGTCGCAAACTATTGGCTTCAGAAGCAGGACGTCGGGCTTCATTGACGGTGCTACCAACACCATATGGTGATCCATAGCCCTCCAAAACGAGACAAGCTCGCCCCGACGGGTCGCACTGCGGCCGTCAGCCGGCAATTGCCATGAACTAGGAAACCATCATGCCTGAAAATATCAGATTAACTTCGAGAGATGTCCCCCTCATTCAGCTAGGCCTCTATCAGTGCCGCTTCCCGGTGAGCGAAGACCCGTCAGTACCCGGCGGTTATCGTTTTTGTGCTGGGCCAACTTCGCCGGATCGCGTCTACTGCGATCACCACCACAATATTGTGACCGCAGTGGACCCTCGTCGAGCCCGTTCGGGTCTTCACCTCGCTCAACGACGCGCCGCGTAAATCTGGCTGGCGGCGGCCTCCCGGCCAGGCGCTATGCGCTCCAAGGCCTTGGCTACGACCATTCCGTCGGCTCGGTCTGGCCCATCCTCCCTTATGCCGTCTTCGCCGATGTATCCCCCGTCGCCCGATTGAGAACGACGACTTCTCGCCGAAGCGATCGCTTCGGAATGCCGTCGTAGTCCGACCAGAAGCTCCGTGTGCTTTTGTAGAGGTCGAGGGTCCAATCCAACGTCTCCGACGGTGATCGTGACCAGGTCGCAACCCCGCAACTTGCTGTCGATCGCGAGATTGAACAGTCAATCTGGTATGCGGTGGGCATGTCGAGAGATGGATGAGTAGCAGTCAACAACGGGCGCCGATTGGCCCGTGCCGAAAAGTCCTGCCAATGCTGCTGCTTCCGCTTCGATGTCGAGCATGCGATATTGATACCTGTCTCAAGCGCGCCGCGAAAGTGGTGTCCGCTTTGGGTCATTCCTTCGCCTCCAGCAGGATTCGGTACTCGGGCGGCGCCTTCAGCAAGGAGTCGATAGCGCCACTTGCCAACCTCAGCACCTCTAAGCGCGAACGTCTGGTGTGATGCCCGATGCGCGAGTTCGTAGGGCATCTCGCTGTTACATCGCGGTGACAAAAGCACCGCCACGGTGGCATCAACCGGTTACGCAGGGCAGGAAATATCTCCGGCCTTCTGGGAGTGGCGTGTCAGCGTCTCTACAGGCTGCGTGGGCGTGTCGTCGCTTGGCTGTTAGCGCGGCGACTGGAACGCTCCACGCCTCGCAAGCGGGATAGCGAAATCTCGTGAAGGCAAGGTCGAGCTGCGTTCTGCGTTCTGAATCGTCGACGGGCGGCGACTGGGAGAGATGGATACCATGCACACGGGGAGTCAGGAAGTTGGCAGGACATGGACGCGGGGCGGCCCGCGTGCAGGCGCTTGGCTGAGTGGTGCAATGGCCACGCAGCGCCACCTCGCAGCGATCCTGGCTTGCGACGTGGTCGGCTATTCGCGCCTGACGGAGCGGGACGAGCGCGGCACGCTCGAGCGGCTGAAGATCTACCGCAAGGACCTCCTCGAACCGCTGGTCTCTGAGCACCGGGGTCGGATCGTCAAGCTCACCGGCGACGGCATGTTGTGTGAGTTCGCGAGCGTCGTCAACGCGGTGGCCTCGGCGATGGCGATCCAGCAGGCCCTGGCAGAACACGAGGCGGAGATGCCCGAGGAAGAGCGGATTCGCTTGCGCATCGGCGTCAATCTCGGCGACGTGGTCTGCGAGGACGACGGCGACCTCTACGGCGACGGGGTCAACATCGCCGCCCGCCTCGACAGCATCGCCGATCCCGGCACCGTGGTCGTCTCGGGCACCGCGTACGACCACCTTCAGGGCAAGCTCGACTGCGGCTTCACGCCGCTCGGCAACCTGCGCCTCAAGAACATCGAGCGGCCTGTGCGCGCCTACCGCGTCGAGAGCGACGCCAGCGCCTCGGTGGCTGCACCGCCTCCCTTGCCCGAGAAACCCTCGATCGCGGTTCTGCCTTTCACAAACATGAGCGGCGATCCCGACCAGGAATACTTCGCCGACGGGCTGGTGGAGGACATCATCACGGGATTGAGCCGGGTGAACTCCTTCTTCGTGATCGCCCGCAACTCGTCGTTCACCTACAAGGGCCGGGCGGTTGACCTGCGCCAGGTCGGGCGCGAGCTGGGCGTCCGCTACGTGCTAGAAGGCAGCATCCGCAGAGCAGGATCGCGGGTGCGCATCAGTGGGCAGTTGGTGGACGCGATCAGCGGGCACCATGTCTGGACCAACCGCTTCGAGGGCGACGTGAGCGACATCTTCGACCTGCAGGACAAAGTGACCGAGAGCGTCGTCGGCGCAGTCGAACCGAGCATCCGGCTGCAAGAGATCAAACAGGCGCGCATGAAGCCGACCGAGTACATCAGCGCCTACGACCTCTACCTTCGCGCGCTGCCGCGCTTCGCGCGAAGGCTTTGCCGACGTGCGCCGGCTCACCAACGAGGCGCTCAGCATCGACCCTGGCTTCATCCTGGCGAAGGCACTCGGCGCCTATATCCGCAGCCTATCCGTGAGCCAGTGCTGGCACGAGCCGGACGATACCCGAGTCGCCGCGCGCATGGCGCGCGAGGTACTGGCGGAAGCGCGCGACGACCCCACGAGCCTACGCTTCGCCGCGCAGGTGCTCGCCTACAGCGCGAAGGACTACGAGGTGGCGCTGGGCGCGATCGAGCGATCCCTGATGCTCAACCCCAATTCGGCGCAGGGCCATACGGGCAGCGGCTGGGTGAACGCACATTCCAGCCGCCCGCTCGTCGCCATCGAGCACTTTCACAGGGCAATGCGGCTGAGCCCGGTCGACCCCGAAAAGGGCATCGCGCTCTCCGGCATCGGGATGAGCTACCTGATGCTCGAGCGCTACGAGGAAGCGCTGGCATGGGGAGAACGTGCGCTGCACGAGATGCCTAACTACGGCTCCTCGCACCGGGTGGTGATCATGGCGCTGATCAAACTCAACCGGCTGGACGAAGCGCAGGCGGCGGCGCGGCGGCTTATGAAGGGGTTCCCGACCTACACGCTCACCCTGCAGAGACAGATCAACCCGTGGCTGGACGAGGTGTTCGCCGAGCGTTACGTCGAGGCGCTGGGCATCTCCGGCGTGCCGGAGTGATCGTCGCGGTTGCAATGCCCGGCGAGGCGACGTTCCCTTGACCCCTTCGCTTCTGGAAGGACAGTTCTCTGGCCGGCTTGTCTGAGGACTGAGCGCGTAGAGCAGCCGTGAACAGCCGGCAAGCTCTCTGTTGGGTTCGCGTCGAACTTCCGGTTTCCACCGATAGTGTTGAAAAAGTCCGGGTTGCAGCAGTCCTGAAGCACTTCTCTATTCGGCATGTTGAGGTCAAGCGCTTTCGAGCTTGC
>NZ_JAMYRZ010000057.1:0-33975 GCF_040321675.1 Mesorhizobium sp. M0296 | reverse complement strand
TGCGCAGGCAGGCTGGGATTGGCAATGGCTGGAAGGGGAGGGGACGAGGCTAGGTCGGCATCGCCCATCTGCATGACGATATCGATAATGTCGGGCATGTCGTCCTCGCCGGAAGCAGCCGATGATCTTGGAGCGTCGTCAGTCATGCTCATGCCGCTTCGATATCCGTTTGAGAGAAGTCCTTGCCGACGAAAAGCAGCGGTTCGTCCGCACGCTTTGCCAAAGCATAGGACAGGCAATCGGCAAAATTCAGCGCCGCCGGGTGGTGGCCCTTGCCGTAAGTCAGCCAACCCTGGGTCGCAAGATCAACCAATTCGGAGTCGACAGGAATGATGTCGGCCTCGATTTTGCGCAGCCAAAGATCGATCTCGGCCAACGCGTGTTCGCCGCGCCTGCTGACCAGCACCATGCGTGCCTCGAGCACGCAGGTTGCCGGGATCAGACGGATTGGGTCGGAGACCAGCGCTCGTTCCAGCCTTGCTGCCTCAGGCTCGCTCCGAAGGATCGCTACAACGGCTGAGGTATCGATCACCATCAGTTAGGGATTCCATGCTCGTCATACCCGATGATCTCCTCGTCGCTGCGACTATCCAGTTCAGGCAATCGTGCCACTCTTTCTCGGATGGCGCGCAATTCTGCCAGCAAACGCTCCTGAGCGGTCTCTCCAAAGCCCAAGCGGTGCAAGCGCTCGCTCAGGGCCTGGTGAATGGCTGCCGTCTTGCTGATGCCCTGGCGGCGCGCGAGTTCATCGGCGAGAGCCACGGTGGCCGGATTTTTGATGTTCAGGGACACGAAAGGCTCCAAAAGTCTACCATTCTGGCGTATTCTACCATGGCTCCGTAGGCTCGTAAACAACGAATGATAATGCAACATTATCGTTCGTTGTGGAGCTACGACGGGCGCGGCGGTTTCTTCGCATTATCGTTGCCAGAAGCGCCGCGCTCGTTCATCCTCATTGACGATGATTCTTCGCCCCAAGCCGTCGCTCCGCCACAATGCTCACCCTGCCGGGATCGAACTGGTCACCACCGTGGCGCCGGTGCCGTCCTGGTTGCGACGGGCGGTCGACGGCCCGCAAAGCCTTGACGAGGCTGCGGTTGTGGCAGGCGCAACGATCGGCGCGCTCGACGCTGTCGTGCGCCGGCAGGAGCGGTGGGCCGGGGCCTGGCGGCAGCGCTTGGCGCTCGCGGCGGCAGCTTCGACGTCGCGAAAGGCGGGCCGCGTCGAGGATGACGGCGCCCTGCGTGATGCGGTGTGTCTGACCCGTCCCGGCGATGACGTCGGGCCGGCCGGCCGCATCCTGCTCGCCTGGCGCCGGCTGACTTTGCTGCCGGCAGAGGATCTGCTGACGGAAGCTGTGCTCGCCGCCGCGCTGGACGAACTCGGTCACGGAGGCGACGACGAGGCGGTGAGCGATCTGATCGAGGATCTCCGCCAGCTTTCCGGGGCGGAGGGCGTTGTCGCGGTGCTGACCGGCGCCTTCGCGGCTGCTGAGCGCCATGGCTTCGGACGCAGTTTCGGGTCCTGGCTCGCCGACGTCCTGCTCGCGCAACGGCTGGGCTGGCAATATGCGGTGCCGCTGCTGGGAGCGCAGTCAGGATCGGGCGGGTACACGCGTGGCGTGCGACCGAGAATAACCAGCCTGGCGGAGAGGGACCAGGGGCCAGGCCGGGAGAGCGTGCAGAGCCTCCTTGTGGCTCAGGCGCGCGCCGCGCTGCGGGCCGTCGAGCTTTCGGCCGAGCTCGATCGTCGTGCCCAGCGGCTCATCGCCGTTGCACCGAAGCTGCGGGCAAAGGGATCGGATGCTGTAGTCGAAAAACTGCTCTCCGACGATGCGATTGTCGCGTCCCAGCCCATTCCTGGCATGAGCGAGCGAGGTCTGCGGCGCCTGTTTGACAGGCTGGTCGACTTTGGCGCCGTGCGAGAATTGTCGGGTCGGCCGACCTTCCGGCTCTATGGGCTGTAGCGATGGCGGACCGGACGGGAACTCAGCGAAAGGATAACCAGCGCTTGCTGGTCGATACCGAACTCGAGCACCTGCCGTCGGAGCTGCGCTGGCGTGAATGGATGGGCCGGATTGAGGCGGTCATCTTCGCCGCCAGCGAGCCCGTCATGCGTGAGACGCTGGCGCGGGTCGTCGGAAAGAGCTGCAACGTCGATCTGATCATCGACGACATTCGCGAGGAACTGCGCAACCGGCCCTATGAGCTCGTGTCGGTCGCCGGAGGATGGCAGCACCGAACCAGGAAAGCGTTTGCCGACGTCATTCGCGGTGCATTTGGCACAGCAACGGGCCAGGGCGCGGATAGAACGCGGTCAAAACCCCTGTCGCAGTTCGAGGCGCTGGTGCTGATGTGCATTGCATACTTCCAGCCGATCACCCGTGGCGAGCTGTCATCCTTCTTCGGCAAGGAGGTTTCACGCGATCTGATTGGCGTACTGCGCGAGCAGGAATTCATCACCTCGGGACCGCGCAGCCCACAGCCCGGCGCCCCCTACACCTACGTGACGACCAAAGCCTTCATGTCGCACTTCGGTTTCGACACGCTGCGCGACTTGCCCGATTTCGAGGCGCTCGAGGACGCCGGACTGCTCAGCAAGGAGAAGCTGCTGGCGGGAGAAATTCCGGCCGGGCTGGCGAGCGAGGAGGAGGAAGGCGCAGAGGAAGAATTAGAGGCTGACCGCGTTGAGGACCAAGTGCCCTAGAGGTCGTTGCGCCCTTGGCGAGAGGCGGCAATTCAGGACCAGGACGACTGATCGTGCGGCAGCCGATGATCGGGATCATGGACCGCGACGCGATCCTCTTCGACAAGATTGGCCGAGAAGATCGCCAGATTGGTGCCGCCGGCATGGCGCAGCGACGGAAACAGGATACCGCGAAGCCCAGCCGTGATGACCAGGTCCGCGAGCTTCCACGATGGCGGGACCTTCCTGTCGATGCGGGCGATCTGGCGCCACGCACAATCCCATCCTTGCCAGATGTCGTCCCAGACGTTTGGGTCGAACCCCTGCGAAAGGTCGGCGACCTCGGCGAGCGTGATCTTGAAGGCTGCAAGGGTGGCCGGCGGGATGATGCTGGCGCCCTGCTTGTATTCATCGAGGGCCGTTTGCGGCGCGCGTGACAGGTAAAGCGCCTCGACGCCCGGTCGATTGAAGCGGCCGCCGTCGATCGCCGCGCCCGCACCGCTGATGGGCAGGAATGCCCATTTGGGTGTCAGATAGCGGTGAAAGATGTCGTCCGGGCCGACGTGGGTGATTCTCACCCGCGCGCCCCGTTCTCGAGATCCCTGATGAAGGCCAGAACCGCCTCGACCTGGCCGTCCGCAACGAGCTCGGCCGCCGTGCGATGGCCATAGTCGGCGATGGGCTCGTTGCGATACCAGTAGATCGCCTTGTCGACGTTACCGGTGAGTTCCGTCGCGGCCGAAATCACCTTCACCATTTCGCGCATCCGGCCCTGCAGGCGTTCCGATGCGGGATTGCGCAGCGTGTTGCGATGAACACCGGTTAACTGCGCCAGGTTGGCCACCTTCACGCCGAGGGCCTGCGACAGGCGTTTCGGCGAGATATAGGGCGTGCGTGGTTCCTGCAAGCTATCGACAAAGCCTGAGACCACCGCGGAATGTGCGAGCTGTGCGTGGGTCATGGCAAATCTCCGACCTCTCATACGTACAATATATGCACATTAAAGCGCATAGCAAGTGAACAGAGGCCTTTCCTCATAGCGGTTGCCGCCCGGAAAATGCGGGCCGACTATCTCGGCGCCCTTCCGGTCGGGAGAATGACATGCTGGTCGGCATGGTGACCGACCGCGATATCGTGATGCGCGGTGTCGCCGAGGAGCGCTCAGCCGGCAACACGACCGTTCGCGAGGTCATGTCCGAGCATGTCTATGCCATTTGCGGATCAAGCGGATGATGCGCTTGTTGCCGATCCTGTGTTCGATGAAGCGAACCAGCCTTTCCTGACTGACCGTCCCGAAGAAGTTCTGGGTGTCGGCGTCTACGATCCAGTTCACCTCCCGTTGGTCAATCGCGATGTACAGGGCATCCAATGCGCCGTGTGGTCCTCTTCCGGGCCGGAACCCGTAGGAGAAACCGCAGAAGTCGCCTTCATAGATGCATTGAGCACCGTGACTGTTGCATCCTGAACGATCTTGTCTTCCAGTCGCTGTTTCCCATCCGCCTTCGGTATAACCCCCCCGCTGGACTCGTTTGTGCAAATACTCAAGCCGAAGCTCGAGGGCGCTGACGAGCCCCTCTGGCATCTTCCCCATTCCGCCGCTACCACCCCTTGGCTGAGAAGCTCGCACAATCGGCGACCATCGCCCTCATACGCATCAATCCGATGGTGGGGGCCTTTCACGAAGTCCAATTACTAGCGGAAGGGACAGCACACAGAGTCCCGCCATCATGAGGAACCCGGGCGGGCCATAGGCTCCATAAAGCTGACCTGATACCCAGACAAGGCCCGCGGTGGCCAGCCCCGGGCCGATCGCGTAAAGGGCCTGCGCCGTGGCGGCAAGATGTGCCGGCACGCTGCTGGCGATAACACGCATACAGGCAAGATGCAGCAGTGCGAAGGTAATGCCGTGAAGCGGTTGCACGAACGCAAGCATCCAGATCGCCGCCGTTTCCGCTTCCACGACCCAGCGCAGAATTCCGGCCACCGCGGCCAGAGCAGCGGCCCCGGCCACGCCAAGCCGGCGCAGCAGGATCGGCCCGACCACAACGAACACCACCACCTCCGCTCCGACGGCTTCCGACCAAAGTATGCTGCTCGCCGCCGTGCCGACCCCGGCCGCCGTCCAGCGGATGACCGAGAAGGTGTCATGCATTGCATGGCTGCCATAGATCAGCGCCGCAATCATGACGATGCGCCGGAAAGTCGGGAGACCGAGCAGCTCGCGCAGCCCGCCGATTACGCTTTGCCCGACCGGGTCCGCAGCCCGCTCGGCGCCGGTGTCTGATTCCGGCACCAGCGCGGCGGCAGCCAACGCTCCGGCGAGCAGCGCGGCGTACATCCATATAATCGCATCCAGCTCGAAAACTCCGAGCACCTGGCCAGCCGCGAGGGTGCCAGCAACGAAGGCCGCTGATGCCGCACCCCGCACCCAACCATACTCAAAACCCGGCTCGCGCACCGATGCGCGCGCCGCAAGGGCGTCGGCGAGGGTTGTGATCGGTGCCAGCCCGGCTGACTGGGCCAGATAGACGACCAACAGAAGAAAGACGCCTTGCACGGCAGCCAGCCCAAGCGTCGCCGCTGCCGCGATCCCGATGCAGACCGCCAGGGTGATGCGGAGGGCACCGAGAAGATCTGCAATTCGATTGGCGAGCGGTCCGGCAATCAGCCGGGCTGCGTTGCCTAGCCCGAACAGAACGCCCAGCTCTTCAGGTGTCAGGCCGCGCGCCTCAAAATACCGTGGCCAGAACGGGGACGCTGTCCCGAATGCAGCATACATTGCGGCATAGAGCGCTAAAAATGCCAGCAGCGGGCCAAGGCGTGCCATGCCAAAGTTCTGCCACGGACGCGCCTCGCGCTACAGGGGGGATCTGGAGAATGATGCTTCTTCTGCGAATAAACTCGGCCCCGCTGAAGCGGCTTCGACACGCCACGTTGACCCAGAATATGATCACCTTGATGCCGGCGCTCGATGCCATGCCGGAATGCCCGCACCCCGCGAACATTCCGCAAAGATCAGGACCTAGGCCCTCAAGCCTTGCCTAGCCCGAACGTCACGATGGGTGATCTTCCCGGGAACATATTAGCAATTCGAGAGTTGGCGTCGGTGCAATACAAGGAGAGGTGTGCGCGTCGCCCGCTTTCGTTGAAGGCCGACTTTTCACTTTCACGATGTCCTGCAAAAATGAAGATCGCCCAGATTGCACCTCTTATCGAATCTGTACCCCCCAGGCTCTATGGCGGGACCGAGCGCATCGTTTCATATCTGACGGAAGAGCTGGTTCGACAGGGCCACGAGGTGACCTTGTTCGCCAGCGGTGATTCACGCACTTCGGCCGAACTGGTGGCGTGTTGCGATGTTGCACTGCGCCTGAATCCCAAGTCCCAAAACCATATTCCCTACCACATCATGATGCTTGAACAGGTCCGTAAACGGGCGGATGAATTCGATGCACTGCATTTTCATGTCGATGTTCTCCACTTTCCGATAATTCGAGAGTTCGCGCAGCGAACCGTTACCACGCTTCATGGCAGGCTCGACCTTCCGTTCCTGGCGCGGCTTTACGCGATGTTCGACGACATTCCGCTGGTCTCGATTTCCGATGACCAGCGCCGGCCCATGCCGCCGGTCAATTGGCTCGGAACGGTCTACCATGGCCTGCCGCGTGATATTCTTCCATTCCGGCGGAAAGCCTCGGGATATCTGGCATTTCTTGGCCGCATCTCACCGGAAAAGGGCCCGGAAGTGGCGATAGAAATCGCCGCCCGCGCTGGAATGCCGCTGAAGATCGCGGCCAAAATCGACGCGGTTGACCAATCATTTTGGGCGGAGCGAGTTGAGCCCCTGGTGCTTCGATATTCGAATGTCGAGTTCATTGGCGAGATCGATGAGCAGCAGAAGGCGGAGTTTTTGGGCAATGCGACAGCGCTGCTGTTTCCGATCGACTGGCCCGAACCGTTCGGCCTTGTAACCATCGAGGCAATGGCCTGCGGCACCCCGGTGATAGCCTTCAACCGCGGCGCCGTTCCAGAGGTCATCGATGATGGCGTGTCCGGATTGATAGTGGACAGCGTCGACGAAGCTGTGGAGGCTGTACGGCGGATAGGCGGTCTCGATCGCGCACGGGTACGGGAAACTTTTGAAAGGCGGTTCATGGTCGGGCGCATGTGCAGCGACTATATGGAGGTCTACCGCTCGCTCGCCGGCAACAAGCGATTTGCATTTGGCTCTCGAAATGGCCGCGCTGAAATGCAGCTGGTCAGGCCTGTTTGACCGAACCGGCCTAGAACCGATCGGCTTCGAGCCGCTTTTGATCGCGCTCTACAACAGAATTCGCCAATCATTCGCCAAGAATTCGAACGAGGCTCTCCGCGATCGCGCGCCGAGTGCGGGATTGATGCGAGACGCTGTTGATGAGGATGGTTCGGCGCCGGCCTTGATGGGCAAGCATGTGTGCCTGCGCCGCCCAAGTCTCCACCGCCCAAGTCTCTTTCGAACAGGAGGGCTGACATGACCACTGAAGTCGAAGAACGCAAGCTTGATCCAGCTGTGGCTCTCCCGGCGCTCGACGAATCGGCGCCGCGCGAGCCGCATAGGCAATTTGCTCTCAAGCACGAGGACTGCTTCATCGTCGCGGACAGCTATGGCGACATACGAGGCACCGGCGACGGACTTTTCCGCGACGACACGCGTGTGCTGTCGCGCTTCCGTCTGTTCATCGGCGGCCGCATGCCCTCACTGCTTGGCGCCTCGCTATCGCAAGATAACATCCTATTCACCGCCAATCTTACAAATCTGGCCACCATCGGGCCGAACGGTAGTGAAACGCTGCCGGGCGTCGTGCACATCGATCGGACCCGGTTCATCTGGCAAGACCGCATGTTCGAGCGCGTCATCTTCACGAATTACTCCGCGCGCGAGGTGCTGCTGCCGGTCCGGTTCGACTTCGACGCCGATTTCCGTGACATGTTTGAGGTGCGCGGCACTACGCGCAGCCGGCGCGGTCGCGCGCATGACGCGCTAGTGGGCGAGTCAAGAGTGACGTTTCGCTACGAGGGTCTCGACAATGTGGAGCGCCAATCCGTCATCGCGTTTTCGATGACGCCCCATCAGATGCACCCCAATCACGCCGAGTTCCTCATTGTGGTGGGGATGCGCGACAGCAGAGCGCTCCATCTGGAGGTCGGTCACAGCGAGGAAATTCCGTCCAGTGATCGCTTCCGCGCGGCCGCGGCGCGAGCGCGGTTTGCCATGCGCTCAAAGCGTCGACAGGGCGCCACCGTCTTCAGCTCCGGCCGCGTGTTCAATGACTGGCTCACGCGCACGCGCGCCGACATAGCGTTGCTGACCACTGATCTGGAGACCGGGCCTTATCCGTACGCCGGTATTCCCTGGTTCTCGACCGCCTTCGGCCGCGACGGCGTCATTTCCGCCTTGCAAATGCTGTGGCTCAACCCTGACCTTGCCCGCGGGGTCCTGGCGTTCCTTGCCCGCTATCAGTCGACAGAGACTTCGATATTTGACGATGCCGAGCCCGGCAAGATCATGCATGAAACGCGCAAGGGGGAGATGGCTGTGCTGCGAGAGCTACCGTTCGGCCGCTACTACGGCGGCGTCGACACCACTCCGCTCTATGTTTACCTGGCCTGGTCCTATGCCGATCGCACGGGCGATGACGAGTTCGTCGATCGCATGTGGGACTCGCTGTGTGCGGCCATCGCGTGGATGGAGGAGGTAGGAGCCCGCAACGGAGAGGGTTTCGTGACCTACAGCAGGGCGGCAGATACGGGGCTTTTCAACCAGGGCTGGAAGGACAGCGCAGACGCTATCTTCCATAGCGATGGGACGATACCCAGGGGACCAATCGCACTGGTCGAGGTGCAAGGTTACGTCTTCGCAGCCTATCAAGGCATGGCTGCGCTGGCCGCCAAGCGCGGCGATGTCGCCAAGGCAGCGCACTGGAGCGGCATGGCAGAAAGGATCCGCAACGCAGTGGAGACGCAGTTTTGGATGTCAGACCGCAATTTCTATGCCTTGGCAATCGACGGCGAAGGCAAGCAATGCGCGGTGCGCGCCTCCAACCCCGGTCACCTGCTTTATGTCGGGCTACCGTCAGCTGAACGGGCGCAATCA
Organism: Mesorhizobium sp. M0296; assembly: GCF_040321675.1. Taxonomy (NCBI): domain Bacteria; kingdom Pseudomonadati; phylum Pseudomonadota; class Alphaproteobacteria; order Hyphomicrobiales; family Phyllobacteriaceae; genus Mesorhizobium; species Mesorhizobium sp. M0296. The sequence goes on along the minus strand of NZ_JAMYRZ010000057.1, from coordinate 25,157 downwards.
GTTGCCGAGCAGCTGTTATCAGCCCATCTCCACAGCGGTTGGGGCGTTCGGACTTTGGCCGACGACGAGCTTCCATTCAATCCGATGTCCTATCACAACGGCTCGATCTGGCCGCACGATACGGCAATCTGTGCCGCTGGGCTCGCCCGCTACCAGGAGCGCACCAGTGTCGTGAAGCTTATGAGCAGCATGTTCGAGGCGGCGGTCCGTTTCAACATGCGGCTCCCGGAGCTATTCTGCGGGTTTACGCGTGCGATCGGTGATGCGCCAGTGGCCTATCCCGTGGCTTGTCTGCCACAGGCATGGTCCGCCGGATCCGCCTTCATGATGCTGCAAGCCTGTCTGGGGATTCGGATCGATGGTTGGAAGGGCGAGATCAATGTCGAACGCCCTCGGCTGCCGATAGGCATCGACAACATCGTCCTCCGGCACTTAGCGGTCGGTGACGTGAAGGTCGACCTCACTTTTCAGCGCGTCGGCGACCGCATCGTCTGCTATCTCGACGAGCGACACGAGGGCCTCGTGCCGCTGGTTGTGCGCTCTTAACTGTGGGCGGCTGCAAAAAAATGGTCGTGCATCAGGCAACCGAGCCCCACCCGACCGGGCTCCAGAGCGGTTGTACGTCTTTTTGGCGAAGGGCGGTTTCGGTAAGATAGCCGGAGCGCAGGCCGTGGGCGGAGAAGGCTTGCGGGTCGAGCCCGGCCTCGGCGACGCGGCGCTTCAGCACCAATTCGGCAGCCTGCAAGGGTTTGTCCGATTCCGAACAGTTAGGCGGAGGCTAGGCCGAAGTGACTTTGCTCCTCCTCGCCGTAAGCACCGTGTGTGAGTTTTATCATTCCAACGCGATCGACGATTGCGATCTCGCCGCGTTTGGCGTGAACCAGCCCCCGATGTTCAAGCATTTGGAGGGCGGTGGTAACGCCGGGGCGCCGGGCACCAAGCATGGTCGCCAGAAATTTATGCGTCAGGTAGATCTTGTTTCCTTCGGCGCGGTCTTGGACCATCAGCAGCCAGCGGGCCAACCGCTCCTCGATTTTGGAATGGCCGTTGACCAGCGCGGTCCGGGACGAGTGCACGAGGAACGCGTGGGCATAGCGAAGCAGCGACTCGCGAAGGGACTGGCTTGCTGCAATCGCAGCGCGAAGGTCTTCAACGGGCAGAATCCAGCCATTGCCGGCGACCTGGATATAGGTTTCATTGGGAGATCTGTCTTGGCCGAGGATAACGGCAACCCCTGTCATGCCATCGTGGCCGACGATGCCGACTTCGCTTTGCCGCCCACCGGTCATGGTGGCGACCACCGATGCAATGCCCATCTCTGGAAAATACACACGCTCGATCGGCTGATATGCGACCTCCAACTGGTCTTTGATGTCGAGTTCGACGTGATGTTACCCGGACACCGATTGCAGGCCATTGCTAACGACCGCTCCTTATGATTGGGAAATTTTCTTCGGAGGTGAGTTCGATCTCGCCTTTGACTGCGGTAATCCAAATGGGCCGAAAGATATCGACGCGGTGCTAGTGTTGCAATCGTTCGGCACCCCAGTTTGCTCTCCAAAGCTGCTGGAGAGAGGGGTGCCACTAACCTCTCCTGCCGACCTGGTTCACCATAACCTGCTGCATGAAACGTCTGATCGGCACGATTGGAAAGTTTGGGCTGGGCGATTTGTGCCGAACCTTCTTGACGTGAACTCGGGTGAGGTCTTTCCCAGTGCCGATATGGCCTATCGTGCCGCGGCCATGGGCCAGGGCGTCGCGATCGGAGACCTTCTCTGTGCTCCACGAAGAGATCACCAAGGGAGAACTGGTCCTGCCGTTCAAGGACATGCAGATCTCTGACGACACGGAGGCCTATTACTTGTGTTGCAGAAGAGATTGCTGGACCGACCCTCGTATCGCCGCATTCCATCAGTGGGTATCGGCCGAGGCAACGTGGTCCTGAAGGCCGGGACGGTCAGGCGCGCCCCAAACGGCGACAATCGGGCGCGGCCATTTAAGTCGCATAGCATCGTATCCTGGAACTTCGAGGTGTCTACTCATAGAACACTGCATGGGGATGCCTTCAAGATCGTCCAGACACTACACGGTCACGTACTGGTTGCGCCTTGTCAGATGTGGCCAGCGTTCTCGCTGTTGGCGGACCACGGCAATTGTCCGCGAATGCGGCTAACGCTTCGAACTGGCGATTGAAACAGCTGGCCTGGAAACCCGCGCGAAGGGGGTGCTTCCCACCTGCGCAGTCCGTGGAGCTTAGCGCATTAGATCGGCGTACAAACGCAGCGGGAACTTTTAGCCCCTCGCGTCCATTTCCTGATCGATGCCCTGGAGAGTTCCGCCATGAATGTCAGCGATGAAAGGACTGTATCGCTTTGGGCGGCAACCGAAGTCGCGCCTGAGGCGGTTCCGCTCGAGCGGAGTGAACAGGTCGATGTCGTGGTCGTCGGATCTGGCATTGCCGGACTGTCGGTCGCCTACGAACTGGCCGTCGCCGGGCAAAAGGTGGCAGTGCTTGATCGCGGCCGGATCGGAAGCGGCATGACGGCACGCACCACCGCGCATCTGTCATCGATCTGCGACGATTATTTTTCGGAACTGATCAAATTGCGCGGCGAGGAACTGGCGCGGATTTACTACCGAAGCCAGTCGGCCGTTATCGCCCGTATCCAAGCAATCCAAGAGGCGGAGGGTATTGCGTGTGATTTCCGCCGCCTCGACGGCTTTCTGTTTCCGGCGTCAGGCAGAAAGGAATCCGTCATCGAGCGCGAACTGGACGCCGCTCTGAAGATCGGTGTCGACGTCGAAAAAACCATGGGAGTGCCGCTTGCTGGGTTTTCGGACGCGCCCGCCCTTCGTTATCCCAATCAGGCGACATTCCACCCGCTCAATTATCTCCGCGGGCTGGCTGCCGGCATCTGCGCGCGCGGCGGCGCGCTTTATGCGGATACCATCGTCGATAAGGTCGAGGAGACTGACGGCGGCGTGCGCGTAACCACGGTCTCAGGCTTTGCCGTGTCTGCCAAATCGGCCGTTGTCGCCACCAACTCGCCGATCAACGATCGGGTGGCGCTCCACACCAAGCAGGCGCCGTATCGGACCTACGCGATGGCATTCGAGATCGCGCGCGACATTTTACCGGATGCACTCTACTGGGACACGCTGGACCCCTATCACTACGTCCGTCTGCAGCCTGGCGAAGGCAAGACCGACTTTCTGATCGTCGGTGGTGAGGATCACAAGACAGGGCAGGCCGACGACGCCGACGACCGCTTCGCTGCCCTGGCGGCCTGGACCAAAGGGTTGGTGGCCGATATCGGCGCGGAAGCCAATCGATGGTCCGGGCAGGTAATGGAGACCGTCGATTACGCCGGATTCATCGGCCGTAATCCCGGCAACGGGCACGTCTTCGTTGCTACCGGCGATTCCGGTCAGGGCATCACCCATGGGGTTGTGGCCGGCCAATTGATTTCCGACCTGATCCTGAAAGGGGAAAGCCCCTGGCGGGAACTTTACGAACCCTCTCGCAAGACGGCACGCGCGATCGGCGATTATTTGGCGCAGAATGCGACAGCGATTAGGAGTTTTGCCGAGTATGTCGCGCCTGGCAAAATTGATGCCGCCGATAAGCTGCGGCCCGGAGAGGGGGCTATCGTCCGCCAGGGGCTCACCAAAGTCGCTGCCTTTCGCGATGAGGACGGCACGCTCTACAAGCGATCGGCCGCATGCACCCATATCGGTTGCCATGTCCATTGGAACTCGCTGGAACGCTGCTGGGACTGCCCCTGCCACGGCTCGCATTTTGCCGTCGATGGCACGGCTTTGAACGGACCGGCCGTAGCGCCCCTGGCTTCGATCGAATAAGCCAATCGGCGTTCGCTTGTGTATTGGCGCCGAAGCACCGGCCAGCGCAAATGACGCCTATGACGTAGATATCACTGGTCATAAAAGGCTACATCGATGCAGTTGTGATCTCTAGCTTCTCGACAAGACGAGAGACATCAGTCGCCCATAATCAGCTCAAGGTCATGGCTCGGATTCGAAGCACAACATTTGGCGAAAATGCGCGACAACCGAAGGACCATTTATCGAGTTTTACGGGGTTAGAAAGGCTGGCCCGCGATCAGGTGCCAACAGGTGATACCGGCGGGCTTTTGGGAGGAAGTCAGGATCCGTGTCACGCCTTCAATTCATATTTCGCGCCGTCGCGCGTTGCAGTTCGGCTTGGGAGCAACCCTCGCCACCACCACGGGCCTGACGCCGGTTTCTCGCGCCTATGCCCAGGAGGACGTGCAGGACGAAGACATTTTCCGCTTTGCGCTCAACCTCGAATATATGGAGGCTGAATACTATCTCCGCGGCACCACCGGAAAAGGCATCGACGCAGCCGATGCCGGCTCGAAATCCGGCGACGTCGTTGGCGGAAAGCAAGTCTCGTTCGAGACGCCGGCCATCGGCGAATTCATGCAGGAAGTTGCGGAAAAGGAACTCGCGCACGTCCGATTTTACCGCAAGACGCTTGGAAAGAACGTCGTCGACAGGCCGGCCATCGATTTCGACGCAGGGTTCAAAGCCGTCGCGGAAGCGGCTGGTCTCGGTGCGGACTTCGACCCCTTCGGCAATGAGACGAACTTCGTTCTCGGCGGGATGTTGTTCGAGGATGTCGGCGTCACCGCCTATGCGGGTGCGGCGACAGTTCTAAAGAACAAGGATTTTCTCGCCGCCGCTGCAGGCATTCTTGCGGTCGAAGCCTATCACATGGGAATGGCGCGATCGACGCTATACCGGAAGGGAGAGGAAGCCTGGAAGGCCGCCAACGCTGTCTCCGATGCCCGAGACAAAATCGACGGATCGGACGATAAGGACCAGGGGATCCAGGTGGACGGCAAAGCCAACATCGTTCCTTCAACGCCGGACGCAATCGCCTTCACCAGAAAACCGCAGGAGGTGCTCCGGATCGTCTATCTCAACGACAAGGACGGAGTGAGCAAGGGCGGCTTCTATCCGGAAGGGATGAACGGCACGCTCAAAAGCACCTGAGCCGCTCGCGACAGGCGATCAGATCGCCGGAAGACGCGGGGCGGGTTCACGAGCGCAATGATCGTGGCAATACGTCTGCATGACGATCCCGATGCAAAACCTGCCGCTGGAGCCCAGGACAGGATTGGATGACCGTCCGGTTTGATTTCGAGCCGCGACCTTGCGGCGTAAACGGCAAAGTCAGGAAATGGCGCGTCCCGCGGGTAGCAATCGGCTCGATGGAACGACCGCTTCGGGACCAACCAGACGATGCTGCTCTTGTGCTCGTCGGGTGAGCCGGGCTACCGTCCGCTCGCCCTGTCCGTCCTGCGCCTCGAGGCCCTCGAGGACGGACGGGTCGCGGAGGTCGTCGACTTCGAGGTGCCGATGAGTTTTCCGCTGCCGCGCGGTTTCAACAAGGACGAGGTCGAACATAGGGAGGTCGGATGGAGGTCGCGACTGAGCAGGAGTGGCAGGCCGCCCGCAAGGAGCTGCTGGCGGCCGAGCGGGAGCTGGCGGCGCACGAACGGCGCGTCACCAAGCAGCGGCGTGAGTTGCCCTGGGTTCCGAGCACTACGCTTTCGCCACCGACGACGGGCCGAAGTCCTTGCCGGAGCTGTTCGATGGCCGCGCGCAGCTCCTCATCTATCACCTGATGTTCGGGGAGGACTGGAAGATGGCGTGCCCGGGCTGCACCTCGGTCGGCGATGGGCTGGGCGGCATGGTCACGCACGTGAACGACCGCGACGTGACGCTCATCGCGATGTCGCGGGCGCCGCTGGAGAAGCTGGTGGCGACTAAGGCACAGCGCGGGTGGACGATGCCCTACGTGTCTGCCTACGGCGACGACTTCCTGTTCGACTACGGCTTCGCGTTCCGCCGGGAGGAGATGTCCGGAATCGTCCGCGACGAGTTCGACATGGGGCAGCTGCTCCGATGTTGCTGATGGCCGGCGACTTCGTGCTGGTTCCGGAAATCTTCTCGTTCACGATGAGCAGCCTGGAACCGCCGCCTCGCGGAGCCCTTGCCCAACGTCTTGAGACCAGCCCGGGTGTCTTCCGGCTCGGTGACCCAGAAGCGACCGCCGAAATCAAGGCGATGGTTGGCCATTGTGCCTTTGGCTCGGATGACAAGACTCTTCTCGTCTCGTTGCTACCAGAGGTTATCCACGTCCAGGGCGAAGAGCGGCTGATGATGCTGGTCGGGATGATAAACGACGAAACGAGAGCCGACCGGACCGCCCGTGAGATGGTGCTTCACCGGTTGTTGGAGGTGCTGTTGATCGAAGCTTTGCGTTCAACGGCAAGCGCCGCGGCCCCACCCGGTCTCCTGCGCGGTATGGGCGATCCGCTGCTGGCACCGACCTTGCGCCGGATTCACGCGGATCCAGGTCGCAGCATGACGGTGGAAACACTCGCGCGGGATGCTGCCATGTCCCGTTCGACCTTCTTCGATCGTTTCCGGAGGGAGGTTGGCGTGGCCCCGATGGAATACGCGATCGGCGGCGCATGGCGCTGGCGAAGGAATTCCTTCGCAAGGATGTTGCCACGGCGGAGATTGCGCAACGCGTCGGTATGGCTCGGCAAGCGCCTTCAGCGTCGCGTTCAGTCGGCATGTGGGAATGCCGCCCGGCGCCTATTCGCGGGTAAACACCGCTGGGTAACGCCGGCCCGATTGCAAAATGTGGAGCAGGCTGCTTTGGCCCCTCACTTGCCGATGTAGGTCGCCAGTTCATCGGGCGTTCCGTTGGGAAAAGCCTGCTTCAGAAAATCCAGGAAGGCAGAAACGCGCGCGCTCAACAGACGCCGCGACGGGTAAAGCGCCCACAGCGCGATCTCGGAACCTTCGATATCACCCCAGTGCAGCAAAGTGCCGTCGGCCAGGTCGTGACTCACCAGCGAAATCGGCATACGAGCAGCGCCTACGCCGGTTCGCACGGCATCCCGAACCATGATGAGGGACGACAGTGCGAGAATGGGCTCGATCCCGATCGTCGCGGATCCTTCTGAAGTCACGACGTTCCAGGTCTGCCGATCGCTGGCCCCACGCACGACACCTGGCACCGAGAGATCTGCGGCCGGCCGGAGCAGATCGGGGCTTGCCACGACGACCAGGCGATCATGCAGAAAGGCTCGGCCGACAAGACTTTCGTCTGGGTCTGGATTGACCCGGATGACCAGATCATAACCTTCCTCGATCATGTCCACGGCTCGGTCCTCTGTCGTGACTTCCAACCGCACGTCGGGATATTTCAATGCAAAGCCCGCCGCGATCCTGCCCATGGCTGTCTGCGAAAACAGCAGCGGCGCGCTGATCCGTAACCTGCCGCGCGGCTTGTCCCCGCCCGCCGCGATGGTGGCCGCCGTTTCGTCGAGCTCCGTCAGCAGAGAGGCTGTCCGCTCATGAAGGGCGCGTCCTTCCTCAGTGAGTTTGAGGTTGCGCGCGCCACGTTCAAAGAGCCGAAGTCGAAGGGCAGCCTCCAGTTCCGTAACCCGTCGGGACAAGGTCGCTTTGGGACGGCCGGACGCCCGCGACGCTTTGCCGAAGCCACCGTGACGCGCGACAACGTTGAAATCGGCAAGGGCGACGAGATCCATAATCGTTCCACCTGTGAGACGAACTGTCCAAATTAACAGCCTATTGGTTTAAGAATGAACCAGCCATATTCCGGGTGTCAAGCAATACCAACCCGGAGAAAATCCAATGACCATTCTCGTTACCGGCGCCACCGGCAATATCGGCGGCCAAGTCATCCATCACCTCGTCGACCGCGGCGCTGATGTCCGCGCTCTCGTCCGCGACCCCTCCAAGGCCAATTTTCCGGCAGGTGTTGCCGTCGTCAAAGGTGACTTCCTGGACGTCGACTCCCTACGTACCGCCTTCGACGGTGTCTCGACGCTCTTCCTGCTGAACGCTGTCGCACCAGACGAGTTCACCCAGGCTTTGATCGCCCTCAACGTCGCCCGCTCGGCTGGCGTCGAACGGATCGTCTACCTGTCAGTCATTCACCCGGACGTCTACGTGAACGTGCCGCACTTCGCCGGCAAGTTCGGCGTCGAGCGGATGATCGAGCAGATGGGCTTTCACGCTACCATCCTGCGCCCGGCCTACTTCATCCAGAACGATCTGACGATCAAGGACGTCATCGCTGGCTACGGCGTTTACCCGATGCCCGTCGGCGACAAGGGGCTTGCCATGATCGACGTTCGCGATATCGCGGAGGTTGCTGCCCTTGAGCTGCTGCGCCGCGAACAGGCCGCACAGCCGCTCCCGATCACTCGCATCAACCTGGTCGGTCCCGATACCCTTACCGGAGCGGATATCGCCGCGATCTGGTCGGACGTGCTCGCTCGCCAGATCAACTATGGCGGCGGCGATACGGCTGCCTTCGAGCAGAACCTCAAGCAGTTCATGCCGCCATGGATGGCCTACGACATGCGCATGATGGGCGAGCGATTTTTGACCGATGGCATGCTGCCCGAGGGCAGTGATGTCGAGCGCCTGACGACGCTTCTTGGACGTCCGCTCCGCTCCTACCGCGACTTTGCCTCGGAAACCGCCGCCTCTGCCTGAGGCAATCAGCCACAATTTCAAACAACAAAGGACCCTCAACATGATCTATTCGACCGCAACCGTCCCGGTGAATCCGGAAGGCGAAACAAAGCTCACCCGGGAGCAAGTATGGAACGGTTTGGAACTGAAGGCGCGCGACGCGCGCCTGTTCCTCCCGCCGGGTCTCTGCACCCGCTGCAATGTCGTGGAGGAAAGTGATACCCACTTCGTGCGCGAAGCCACCATCGCCGGCTCTGACATCAGGGAGATCATCACCCTCGAGCCGCAGAGCAAGGTCACCTTCTTCCAGGCGACCGGCCCACGCGAAGGCGCCATTATCAATGAGCTTTTCGAGGACGAAGCCGGCGCACTGCAGCTGAAGTTCTACTGCTACCTCGGCCTGCGCGGCAAGGAGGCTGATGGCCCAGAGGAACAGGCCGAGCAGACGCAGTTCGACAGCGACAAGGGCTACAAGTCGGCCCTGCTGTCGACGCTGAAGCGGACCCGCGAACTGCTCGCAGAGGGCCGCCTCTGATTATCACCAGCATCCAAACCAACAGGGCGGCCTCCTGAGAGGCGCCAGGCTTTCAAGAGGACCAAAATCATGACCACACCCGTTGTCCCTGAAACACGTTTCGCCGCCGTACCGAATATCCTGGTGCTCGGTGCCACCGGGCCGACCGGCCGCCATATCGTCAGCCAGGCCGTAAGCCGCGGCTACGATGTCACCCTCCTGGTGCGCTCGCCGGAAAAGGCCGCAAACATGAGGGAGTGAAGATTGTCGTTGGAGACGCCCGTGACGAGAAGGTGTTGCGCCAGGCCTTCAAGGGTCGCGATGCCGTGATTAGCGCACTCGGCACACCCGCAAGCCCATTTCGCGAAGTCACCCTTCTTTCGACCGCGACCCGAGCGCTTGTCAGCGGCATGAAAGCGGAACACGTCTCGCGTCTCGTCGCCATCACCGGTATGGGCGCTGGGGACAGCGCAGGGCACGGCGGTTTCCTCTTCGACAAGCTGATCTTCCCTCTGCTCCCGCGCAAGGTTTACGCCGACAAGAATCGTCAGGAGGCAATCATCAAGGGCAGCGATCTGGATTGGACTATTGTCCGTCCTTCAGTTCTCAACAACAAGCCTGCACGCACCACGATCCAGACGCTCACGAACTTGAACCAGTTCCGCGGAGGCTCCATTTCGCGCGAAAACGTTGCGGCCTTCGTGCTGGATCAAGTCACCACGGATCGGTGGCTACATAAGTTGCCGTTGATCACCGGGTAGGGTTGGCTTGAACGGCCTATCAAAGCGAAAACCGCCAGCGCGACGATTGCGGTCAAACGAGCCGCGAACGCATAGCTGCACTGCACAAAAATTAAGTGCAGCGTGATTCGTGCATACAGACTTCAGTTGATGCACATGGCGGCTTCCTCCCAGGTCCGCCGCAGCAGCTGTTCCCCTCTGGAGGTCCATGACCTTCACACGTTATGGGCCGCGGTTTTCCGTCGGCCCTTTTTTCTTTTTCAGAACCAGGTCGCAATGGCGTTGCGGACGCTGAAGGAAGGCGGGGCAAAGCCCCGCGATCGTCCTATTCGAAGGCTGCCATTTGGACAGTTGCGGCCTTTTGGTCGACCGAGTTTGCAGGCTGCTCGACCGGGCGAGCGTAGGGCTTCCAGGTTTCGCCTGTGATGTCCTCGTAAGCCGAGACGGCACCTTCGGCTGCCATGCGAAGCACGTGGGCCTGCAGGCCCATGTCGGCTGCGAACTCGCGCTTGCGTTGGGCGCGATTATCGAAGCCTACCGGGCCGTCCAGGTCCTCGTCTCTGGTATCGAGAGTTTCGTGGTCAGATCACGGGCCTCGCTGACCGCGCGGCTGTAGAATTGCCCGGCGCCGTCGGCGGCGCCGACGGACGACCCGACGATGCGCTGCATGCATGGCCAAATCAGGACGATGCCGATCACCAGGACTACGCTGGCCGTCATGGCGATCGACCGAAGCAGCCCCGGGCCAAAGCGGGGCACGGCGAGCTGCTTCGAATAGTAGCGGTTTTCGGCTTCGGCGTTCATCGGCGACCGACGAGCCGAAGTTTGAAGGTTCGCGGCAACGAGACTGTAGATGTCCATGACGTCCTCCGGTCCTAGGTTCATCACAGACATCCTGACACGAGCAGCGGCTTTGACCTGTCATGCGCGCCGACGACAGGAGCCGAATTCCAGTCACATCCGGAGATGGACATCCCCGAGCGGCGCGCCAAACATCAAAAGCTGTGGAGTGTCGGCTCTCAGTGAAGCGAACCTTCGAGTGACCGCTACCGGCTCAAGTTGACCAAACCGGACCTTGCTGGGCCGATTTGGCGGCTCGTAAGCAGACGTTGACCGAAACCAGTGACTTTGACCCTCTCGCGACCCACGGAAAGTTGAACGTCTCTCCCTAAGCTGACACTCAAGAACACGCGTCGCAGCAGCCGGATTGGCTGGACGGAGCCAAGTATGATCACCCAATGTCGGATTGAAGCCTCCCGATCGTCCTCGATAAGAACCAGCTTGACGGAAGAATATCGAGGAGGAGGAGAGTTCTAATGGTGAACAAGGAGCGTGACGCTGAGGCACACATCCAGGCGCTTATCGAGCGCTGGGCGAACGCCGTGCAGCAGCAAGACCTGGAGACGATCATGGCGGATCACGCGACGGACCTCGTGATGTTCGATGTCCCACCCCCGAACGAACTTCGTGGAATTGAGGCTTACCGGGATAGCTGGGGTCCGTTCTTCGACCACTTCAAATACGGCGGCGTTTTCGCGATCGAGCGGCTGGATGTCACGGCGGGCGACCGGGTTGCTTTTGCAACCGCATCGCTGCGGTGCGGTACGAAGGACGAGCTTGAAAAGGATCCGGCAACCCGCCTTCGCCTTACCGTCGGATTGCGGAAAGAGGGTGACCGCTGGATCATCGCTCACGAACACCACTCGTACCCATACAAGTCGGACTGAGCAGCGCATCGGAGTAATCCAGCGATCGAAACAGCGGTGGCAATTGACCAGCCGCTTGGCGGACAAGGAGATCAAGGAATGCCGTCAGAGAACAAGATCGGTACAATTTCCGACCCAGGTGGTGCGACTGGCGGTGCCGTAGCGTGTGCTCTCGAGCTCGGTGAGGCCGTCACGAGCGACATAACCGCGCCCAGAGCGACACGCCGCGAATGGTTCGGGCTCGCAGTTATCGCGCTGCCGTGCCTGCTCTATTCCATGGACCTGACGGTTTTGAACTTGGCTGTGCCGCGTTTGAGCGCCGACTTGAAGCCGTCGAGTTCGCAACTTCTCTGGATCCTAGACATTTACGGCTTTCTGCTTGCCGGATGCCTGATCACGATGGGCACGTTGGGCGACCGCATCGGCCGCCGCAGACTGCTTTTGATCGGCGCGGTGGCATTTGCAATAGCTTCGGTCTTCGCAGGGCTCTCCACAAGTGCCGGAATGTTGATCGTTTCGCGTGCGCTGCTCGGGATTGCCGCGGCGACGCTTGCACCGTCCACTCTTTCGTTGATCCGCAACATGTTTCTCGACCCGAGGGAGCGTACGGTTGCGATCGGCGTCTGGATCGCCAGCTTCTCTGCGGGCTCTGCCATCGGTCCGTTGGTCGGGGGCATCCTGCTGAGCTATTTTTGGTGGGGCTCCGTGTTCCTCGTGGCGGTACCGGTCATGGTTGCGCTGCTGGTGCTTGGTCCGATGGTCCTGCCCGAGTATCGCGATCCTGAAGCGGGTCGGCTCGACATCTTGAGCGCTGCGCTATCGCTTGTCGCCGTGCTTTCGGTGATATACGGCATCAAGGATATCGCCGAACACGGCCTCCGCCCGGAGGCGGCGTCCGCCATTCTCTTCGGTGTGACTGTCGGCGCGGTTTTCGCCGTGCGCCAACCGCGGCTGACAAACCCCTGATCGATCTGCGGCTCTTTCGCTCGCGCCTTCAGCGCTTCATTGGCGGTCAACGTTCTCGGCTTCTTCGTCGCGTTTGGCTCGTTTCTCTTCATCGCGCAATACCTGCAACTGGTGCTGGGGATGGGACCGTTTGTAGCGGGCCTGTGGACCGTGCCTTCCGCCGTTGCTTTCATCGCCGGTTCGATGCTGACGCCAATCGCGGTTGGCAGGGCTCGCCCGGGCTATGTGATGGCGGCCGGCCTTGCGCTTGCGGCAGCCGGATTTCTCATTCTCACCCGCAGTGGTGGTCAGGCCGATCTCGCGATCGTCGTCATAGGCTATAGCGTCTTCTCCCTAGGTCTTGCGCCGGTGTTCACGTTGGCCACCGACCTCATCGTGGGGACCGTTGAACCCGAGCAAGCCGGTGCGGCCTCCGGCATCGCGGAAACCAGCAGCGAATTGGGTGGCGCGCTCGGCATCGCGATCCTTGGCAGCATCGTCACCGCCATCTATCGCAGCGGCATGACCGGGATGGTTGCGGACGGGGTATCCGAGCAAGAAATCAGTGTTGACAAGGACACGCTGGGAGGCGCCGTGGCAGCTGGGCTCGCCTTGCCGGAGGCGCTCGGTTCCGATCTGCTCGGCAAAGCGCGGGAGGTGTTCACTCAGGCGTTCCAGATGACTGCCGGCATCTGCGCGTTGGTGGCGCTGGCTGCAGCCATCCTTGCGGTGGTCTTGCTGCAAAACGTGCGAGCACAGTCTGAGGCTGGACAGTAGCCAGCGAAATCTACGACACCGATTGAACCTTGAGCCCCAAGCACGACACGGTGTCATCGAACAGGAGGAGGATACTCATGGCGGTTCTCAAAACATCAGAGCCTGAAGGTCCAGACGAGACAACTCCCCGGCCGTGGCCGCGAAAGATCGCCGCGATCAGGAAAGCCGGACGGATCGTCGCCCTGACCGGGGTCATACTGCCGCTTCTCATGATCGGCGGGATGAAGTTCACGACGGTCGAGATCGAGGCGTTGAGACCGCTGATCGGCGGCACGCCTTGGCTCGCCTGGATGTATCCAGTCTTTGGTGAGGCCGGTGCCTCTTATGTGCTTGGCGTCGTTGAGATCGCGACCGCGCTTCTGCTGATTGCCTACCCCTGGTCGGCGCGCGCCGGTGTGACCGGCGGGGCCTTGGCCGCGCTAATTTTCCTGGTCACCTGTTCGATCATGATTGTCCTGCCGATCTGGGAGCCTGCGCTGGGCTTTCCAGCGCTCGGTCCCCTCGGCCAGTTCCTAATCAAGGATATCGCGTTGCTCGGCATCGCGCTTGTCGTACTGGGCGAAAGCCTGAACAGATTGGACAGAGGGGCTACCTAAGCGAATCCAAGTCGAAGGCGAGTGGCAGAACATGTCATCCATTTATACGGGCCAAATGGCGGGGCTCCACCTTACCGCGCCCTTCGACTCGCTTGGGACAAGCCCGCGAGTCCGAAAGCGGGCCGGTGTTCATGCTTTGATTTTTCTATCGTATATCGGTGCCCGCTTAATGTTCAGGGGCCACAATGGGCAGTTTCGCGACCACCGCAATCATGGCGGCTGCTGCAGCGTATTTCTGACCCAGCCTATGGGGCTATCCGCTTGCCGAATTCTGAGCCAGAGCGCATTGAAGTATATCTAAATGAGCCGAGCGGGAGGGGGATATGCCCGTTGCTCGTGTTTATCTGCGGGTCAGTACGCAAGGGCAGGATCTTGATCGCCAGGAATCGATCATCGCTGGGGCGAGGGATGCCGGGTACTACATCGCCGGCGTCTATCGCGAGAAGGCATCCGGCGCTCGCGCCGACCGGCCGGAGCTGCTGGCGAGTACGGCACCGGGCTAGCCGCTAATATATTGCACGCTGTCTTTGCCGCCCATTCCGGCATCCGAGCATCGCACTCGAAGTGCTCGAGGGAAACGACCGGGCAATGGCCTTTTACCGCAAACATGGTTCGAAGTGGTCGATCGCAGGGCCGCGTCGCACGGTGCAGAAGGCCATGCATCGTTGATTATGCGCAAACTGCTATCGCGCGCCTAGTCCGAACTCGCGCATCGAACAGTAGATCACGTCTTCCGTCCCCAGCGCACCGGCGGCCTCCCCGCTCGCAATCCAATAGACGTCTTTCAGCTGTGTGGCATGTCAGCGTGAGCGAACGCGAGGTCCTGAGCGTCAGAAGCCGACAATGAAGCCGGACTGATTGCGATCAGCACGGTGCCGAGCGTCACAGGCGCGAGGGACTTAACAACTGACATGATCATTTTGAGATCCTCCCCAGCTCCCGTCGGTCAACATTCAGTCCTTGGGGTCGCAGGTGTAGTGCCGTTCGAAGGTCCCGTCCGCGCGCCGCTGCTTGTCGAAGCCGATGTAAGGCTCGATCGCGCACTCGTGGACCAGCCAAAGGGGATCTCGGCCGAGGCGTAGCCACTGCCGGCGGCCAACCGTTTCGGGATCGAGGCCGAAGCGATCCTGGTGCGCTCGATCGTCGTGCCGGCCGCGCCTGCCTCCGCATGACGGATGGCGCGGCTTCGCAAATCGCACATGATTTCGTCACGTGAGATGCCGATGTCGCCAAGGACGTCATCGGGTAAACGGCTCAACTGGTCCGTTGCCGACAAGAGAGCTTTTCGCTCGGCGCGGAGGCGTAACCACCTGCGAAATGGACCAATGGCGGCAGCATGATTTATAACCATGATCAGATCGTCCCTTCATTGATCTGAATTGACCGGTACGGAACGGCGCGAACGGCACTCCGGGCGAGAGCGTCAGCCGTCCGCGAGGCAAATTAGGCGTAGTGGTCGATGGATTGGTTTTGCCGCGGCGTGCCCATACGGCGGGCGGTGGCTGGCCCCGGGCCACGCATATAATAAAGCTCCGGGCGGTAGCGCGGCGCGACGAATTTGCGAAACCCCGCAGCAAGTTTTGTGACGGGAGCCAAGAATTTCATGACTGTTCCCTTTCCCTTCGCCGGCTTGCACACGAGCCGGCGGGCCTGACGTTGCAACAAGGATATGACAGTCGAACCAGGCTCGGCTGTGGGAATTCCCACACCGGGGAAAACATTGGCGAAATCCGCTCCCAGTTTGCATCCCGGAAAGCGGGGCCTGCGGCCATCAAATTTCCTTGGATAGGGAGTAAGGTGAAGTACACTTGATTGAACAAGAGACCGCTGTGACAGGCTCTCTGGCCTTCATCTCAAGACTTTGCGATGCCGACCTCGCCGCGCTGACCAAACGGTGGCACGAGCGCAGCTATCGACACAACGAGCTAATCATTTCCCACGGCGACACTGGTCGCGATGTCTTCTTCCTGCTGGAAGGACGGGCTCGCGTGACACTGGTTTCAGCGGACGGCAGGGAGATAGCATATCGCGATGTCGAACCGGGTGACATTTTCGGGGAGCTCGGAGGCATTGACGGGATTGCACGCTCTGCCAGCGTAGTCGCGCTGGAGGCAACCCGCGCTGCACGGCTGTCCGGCACAGCATTCCGGGATATCGTGATGACCCACCCGACTTTTGCCTGGATGCTGCTTGAGCATCTGTCTGCCCAGCTCCGGCGCATGACCGAGCGGGTATTCGAATACAGCACTCTGGTCGTGCGAAAACGGCTGATCGTCGAGCTCCTGCATCGGGCGGAGAAAGCCGCACTCGTGGACGGCGAGGTGTCCATAAGCCCGGCACCGACGCATTCCGAGCTGGCGGCAACGATGAGCACGCACAGGGAAGCGGTCTCGCGCGAAATGAGCGACCTCGCCAAGAGAGGCCTGATCGAAAAGCGCGGCAGCAGGTTATTGCTGCATGACGTCTCGGCACTACGGGCCCTGGCCGACAAGAAGGAATAGCGAAGGCTGTCGCCGCGGCGGGGGGCACCGCACGTTTCATACTCCTCGGCCGCAAGTGATTATTCCTTCAGGCGAGGAGAATCTGCGCCATGCCTCGCTGCAGGATTTTCGGGAGGAAGACTAGGGTAAAACTCAGTCATTCTGGCTATGCCGCGAATGGCCGAGATGGGTTAATTGCGGGCAACGGCGAGACTGGACTGAAGGGCAGCTCAGGGTCATGGCGGTGAATTGACCCGGAGCAAGCGAGCTTCCGCTTAGCGTCGATTCCGGCGGCCTGGTTTTCGCAAAAAGTCCCGGATTAAAGATTAAAGCGACTGTTTTGCGTCTGATTTTTGCACCGTCCGACAATGGGCAGTTTCGCTACCACCACAACCAAACGGTTGCTGCGGCGTATTTCTGACCCAGCCTATGGGGCTATCCGCTTGCCCTAATCCTATGGGGCTATCCGCTTGCCCTAATTCTGAGCCAGATGCCATGAGGTATACCCAAACGGCCATCGAGAGGCGTTCATGACCGACCGCGAAGTAGAGCCGCGCGCGGGGTCTCGGCAGTTGCAGCTTGCATCCTTTGGCCGACCTGCACGTTACATGACGAATAGACAGGCGGACCGGAGCCATGGCAAACGAGAAGCCCAACAATTTCCACGCAAAACAGGTGCATAGCGGGCGGCGGGCGCAGCAGCCGGGCCGCGGGCGAGATGCGGTGCGGCCCACGCAGATTCCGACCAAAGGCTGGAAAGACATCCTTTGGCGGGTGATAGCTGAAGTAAGCGATGACCGAGTCCCACTGATCGCAGCAGGAACCACGTTCTACCTGCTTCTGGCGCTGTTTCCTGCACTTGCCGCCTTCGTTTCGATTTACGGCTTCGTCGCCGATCCCAAAACAATCGCCGAGCACATCGCTTTCCTCAGCGGCGTTCTACCGTCGGGCGGGCTCGATCTTATCCGGTCACAGCTTGGATCCCTTGCCCAACAGAATACCGGCGCTTTGACCTTCGGCTTCATCTTGGGCCTCGCCGTCGCGCTCTGGAGCGCCAACAACGGCATCAAGATCATCTTCGAAGCCATGAACATCGCCTATGAGGAGACCGAAAAGCGCAGCGTCGTCCGGTTGAATCTGCTGGCCTTGGCCTTCACGCTCGGCGCCATCTTCATCGGCATCGCGTTCCTGGTCTCGGTCGGGCTTGTCCCTGCGGCGCTCGCGCTCCTCAATCTGGGCAGCTGGACGGAGACACTGATAAAAATCCTGCGCTGGCCCGTGATGCTGGTCGCGGTGGCGGCAGGTATCACGCTTATCTACCGCTACGGTCCCAGCCGCGAGAAAGCGACGTGGCGGTGGCTGACTTGGGGCGCCGGCCTCGCGACGGTCGTGTGGCTTGCCGCCTCGATCGGGTTTTCCTTCTATCTCGAGAATTTCGCCAACTATAACGCGACGTATGGGACGCTCGGCGCCGTCATCGGCTTCATGATGTGGACCTGGATCTCAGTCATGATCCTGATCGTCGGAGCCGAGCTCAACTCCGAGATGGAACACCAGACGGCCAAGGACACCACAACCGGCGCGCCGCAGCCGATCGGCGCGCGAGGTGCCGCGATGGCCGACACGCTGGGCCGCTCGGCCGAACGGAGCGGCGCCGAAAGCGCATCAAGTCGCGGAGAACGAGGGTTTACACAAACAGAACTTCCGGCCCCGATCACTCGTGAATAGCGCTTCGAACGCCAAACCGCCGGCTGCGGACGAAGCGGCTGTCGAGGCGCGAGCCGGCGACTGGTTGCAGCAAAACGGGGAGCGCACAGGCGTGATGGGGTCGGTTTGGATGTCACCGAGACTTGCGGACTGTCGCTGTCGGCCCACGTGATAGTGCTTCGATATCGGCACTGACGAGCCCTCCGCCTTCGATCCGAACCGTCAACCTGCCCTTCGCGTCATCGATCCGCCTCACAAATCCTGTGATGTCGACCTTCTGGCCGGCCTTTGCTCTGGTCGGTGTGTCGATTGAAAAGGGGAAGCTGTAAGAGGGTATGCTCACGCTCGACATGCCGTTGTCCAAAACCTTCAGGATTGTGATGGAGAGCGAAACTTCATCGTCGACTTTCATACTCGCGGGCATGGCCGAAGCCTCCATCTCAAGCGGCTCGTGCTCGATCTTTTGGTGCCAGACCACCTGGCGCAGGTCGCGCATGCCACAGCCTGTCCGCACCGTGGGCAGATATAGAAATGGCAGGCCTCATGCTCGGCGGCTGTTCCGTGCCGTCTGTTGACAATCGGCGGGCCAAGCTCCGATAGCTGTCACTTCCACTAAACATTCAATTTTGCTAAAATGTTCCGCAACCTAAGTCGGGCGGTCGCGATTTAGTTCGCACCTGTGGCGTGGGGTTCAGATGCCGACCCTGGGTTGACCATCCTCCCGAGGATAAAGATTGAATTCACGCGGCCAAGTTCGACGGCTACCGCACGCAGATCATAAAAGACGCCGACGGCCTCCGCTTCTTAACCCGCCGGGGCGTGGTGTCTCAGTTTGAATTTCGGCTTGACGACCCGACTTACCGCCACGTGCGGACGTTCGCCAGTGTCGATGTCGGTCGTTGACCAGCGACGCGGACGCTATAGTTCGGTCAAGGGGTCCAACTACGAAAGGAGAAAGCTCATCGATCCCGCGATCTGGATAACATTCGTTCGAACGGTCATCATACTGCAGATGCCATCGAGGTCTGATAACATGCTGGTGATGGCGCGTGGATTGGACAGGGCGCCGAGTTGGGCTGGGACGACAGCCGGCGCGGGCGTGATGCAACTTCCCCTTATCGCGGTCGGCGTTCCTAGCTCGTACGAGCGTCCCCGTTTGCTTCGCGACGCTCCAATGGATGGGAGCAGCCTATCTCGTTCGGCTAGGACTACGGCTGATCTTCACGTTCGGGAAGCCCGCAGCCCAGCAGGACCCACGTCAAGTCAGTCGACTTGCGGCAGCCCGGGAAGGAATGATCGCAAACCTAGTGAACCCTTGGCCCAACACCTTCATGATCGCCTCCTCCTCAATTTGTTGATCCGCATGGAGGGCCCGTGAGCCTGCAACAGCTCCTGTTAGACGAAACCCAGAAAATGACGGGCGCGTTAGTATTAGGAACTTATGCCATGGCTTCGGGCAGCATCGGTTCGTGGATCACGACGCGGCCCCGCATGAAGCTTTGGCAGCAGCGGATCGCAGGCTTCTTCATCGTTGCCCTTGGGTTTCGAATGGCTTTTGGTGGCGGGGCAAGCCGCTAGGTCCCGGTCTCAGCAGTCCGCTTCCACCCACAGCCGAAATTCAAACTGAGACCCTACCGCTGGGGGCATGACTGGACGGCGAAATACCGCCCCTTGGTCCGGGCTGCCACAAGGATCGCTGCCGATAGCTCAATTATCGCGAAGCGAGACCGGTGATAGTTGACTCCTATGAAACAGCCGGGAAGCCAATTTCGTGGAAGCACTTTGGTCTGTGCTGAGACGTATCCGCGCGCAAGGGTAGCTTCTTTGAGCAGCTCCACGGAACTAAAGGGTTTTGCCGCAGTTTTGCCTGTCAATGGAGGAAACCATGAACAGCCAAAACAAGGAACGAGAATCCGCGACCAAAACACCTGTTGAGGACATTGCAAACAAGGACATTGGGGCAACCGTGAGCGACGCGGTCTCGAAAGCCTCCGACATGGCTCAACAAGCAGTTGATACGGCCAAGCAGGCGGCCTCGGATAGTGCGTCAACAGTTACCAACCAGGTGAAGGAAATGCTAGACCGTCAGGTCGGCAGCAGTGCCGAGGTGATGGGCCAGCTCGCGAGTTCGACGAAACGCGCAGCCGAGGACCTCGACGAAAGCGCGCCCTTAGTCGCCGGTGTGGTTCGTACGTTTGCGAACAGGATCGATGGTTACGCAGACGATCTGCGGGACCAGTCGGTCGATCAGCTGGTCCGCGCCGCCTCCGATTTGACTAGGCGCCAGCCCGGATTGGTTTTCGGGCTTGCTGCCCTTGCGGGGTTCTTGACATTTCGGACGCTGAAGAGCGCGTCGCCGGCGTCGTCGCGCTCCAATGAGCCCGTGCGCGGGCGCAACCGGCAAGCAGCGAGCGAATTTAATGGCACATGATCAGCTCAAGAATTCCACGCTCCCACGAGCACTATCCGACGCCGCGGCGGATCTTGCCGACCTCGTGCAAAAGGAGCTGCGGCTGGCCCGGGCGGAGCTGTCTGAAAACGTTTTTGCCAAGCTTCGGGCCGGCATCTGGATGTCCGCTGCCGGGGTGCTTGGGCTGATCGCTGGATTGCTGACAGTGCAAGCCGTCGTCTTCTGGATAGCTAGCTTTGGGATCGTAATGCACTGGTCCTGCCTGATCGTTGCCGGCGTCGTGGCCGCAGCTGGAGCGCTCGCCTACTACAAGGGCCGCATGGATGCGCAAAAGGAGATGACGCCCACGCGATCAATCCATCAGATCAAACAGGATATATCGATAACCAAGGAGCATCTAACATGAGCCGCGAAGCGCATACGACCAACATCGGAACGGCGGAATGGCTCATCGGCGCCGCCAAAAACAACCCGGAAGGTCTTCTTCTCGTTGCAGCCGGCTGCGCGCTGTTGATGCGCCGCGGGGGGGCATGGGCCAGCGGCGGCTTTGATCACGCTGATGAAACCCGCGGAAGCAAGGGCCAGCGAAGCGTTCACCCAAGGTCTTCGAACACCGCCGGCCAGAGGCGCCGGTGGAAAAGCATTGAGGAGGACGCTTCGGAGACGGCAGACAATGCACGGGAGCATGCCTCGGACCTCGGCGGCAAGGTCGCGGCCACGGCCAGCGCTTACGCTTCGTCCGCGTCGGAATACGTCGACGAGGCGCGACGCAACGTCACTGAGACATCGGAGCGGGTCGCGCGACGAGCCCAATCAACTTTCCAAGAGACGGTGAACCGCGTAGTCGAAGAGCAGCCACTGACGCTGGCGCTGCTCGGCCTCGCCACAGGGGCAGCTGTCGCTGCAGCCTTCCGCCCCACGGATTTTGAAAAGCGGACACTCGGCCCAGCTGGAGAGCAGTTGACGAACAGCGCCGAGAAAGTCGGCGAACGGTTGAAGGAGTCGACGGTGAAGGCGCGCGAAAGGCTCAGGACCGCTGCCGAGGAGCGCGGCCTTAATGCTGATGGCCTCAAGGATGTCGTGAGCGACGTGGCTGGCGAGTTCGGCAGCACCTTGTCGGGCGAACAGCAAGCCGGGTCGGCTGAGTCGCCGTCGGCGACCTCAGGCGTATCGCGCGGCCAATCGGCCCCGGGTAGCATGGGCCGGTCGATAGATAAATCGGCCAATTCGGATCAGTCACAACGGCCGGGTGCTTCCCGGTCCGGCAGATCCGGCCAGTCCAGCGGAAAGCGAGGTTCGTGATGGGCGAGGCAAATCTCCGCCAACTCGAACACGACGTTGAGGCAGCCCGCGCAAGGCTCGCGGAAGATTTGTCGACGCTGCGCTCGCCAAATACGGTATCCGAGTTTACCGACGAACTGAAGCAAGAGGCGCTCGAGGCCAAGGATGCGCTGGTCGCGAAAGCCAGATCGACCGCGCAGTCGACGGCGCTGGAGATCATCGAGGATCTCAAGGCAAAGGCTGCCGCGAATCCTGGCGCCGCATTGGTAATTGGGGCTGGTCTCGCGTGGCGGTTCCTTCACCGTCCGCCAATCGCGACCGCGTTGATCGGAGCAGGACTATTCAGCCTGTTGCGTACGCCTTCAATTCAGCCGGGCTTGGACGGGCAGGTCGATCATCTCGCTTTCGCCAGAGAGCGCTTGAAGGAGCAATCCGTCGATCTGGCAGAGAAGGTCGGCGAAATGAGCGCCAAGACGGCCGAAACAGTGAAGGAACATGCGGAGGAAGCGGCTGGCGCCGTCAAAGAGAAGGTGCGGAATTTGGGCGCTAAGACGCCGAATCTGCTCGACGAATTGCGGCAGGCCGGCAGCGAGGCCGCCGAGGGGGCAGCCGCTGCCGCCGGTCAAGCGTCATCTGCTGTCCAGGGCGCACTGAGCGATCAGGAGACGCGAGACAAACTCCTTCTTGGTGCCGCGGGTTTAGCCATCGCGGCTGCGGTAGGTATTGCGTATCAGCGACGGCTTGAGGAGCACGCGGCGGTCGACTAGGCGACAATTCAGCGCCGGAACTCCAGAACTACGGAAGAGCAGCCTGGACGACCCAGTGTCCCGGCTGTCAGGAGCGGGTCGCCTTTCTCGCGCTAACCAACCCGGCCATCACCGCTTGGCGCTGTCGCTGTCGGCGGCGGCCCGCGTCAGGAACGTCTGGGTTGTCTGGCCAAGACGGCTCTTCAGCCACTCCGCCATTGCCTCCTCTTCGCGGAGGTTCTGCTCGCAGGCCTGCACGATTTCGGTCTCGCCCTCGGCGTTGGCCGCCGCGATGAGGATTGTGTAGGAGGCGATTTCCATGTGCTCGAAAGTGTAGCTGGCGAGGGAGCCCTTCATCACCTCATCGCCGGCGAACACGCCGCTGATGGATTGGGCGAGCGCCATGAGCTTGCCACCCGCGTCCTTCACGGTGGACGATCCTTCATCGATACGGTCGAGGCAGGTCTTCAGCCGGGAAGCCTGTTGCCTTGTTTCTTCGAGATGAAGGCGGATGCGCTCGCTCAGCTCCGGATAGCTCTCGATGCGGCTCAACTGTCCAGACAGCATCGTCTCCGCCTGCTCTTCCATCGCGTGGGCATCTCTCAGCCACTGGATCATCCATTCGCGCGATTCAGACATCAGAGGTCTCCTTGTTTGGTGGCATCCAAACCAC
Organism: Mesorhizobium sp. M0296; assembly: GCF_040321675.1. Classification (NCBI taxonomy): domain Bacteria; kingdom Pseudomonadati; phylum Pseudomonadota; class Alphaproteobacteria; order Hyphomicrobiales; family Phyllobacteriaceae; genus Mesorhizobium; species Mesorhizobium sp. M0296. Next base: position 2,014 of record NZ_JAMYRZ010000057.1, on the reverse strand, counting down.
GAGCGACGAGGATTGTTCCGGCCGCAGGATGGATCTCACGAACATTATTTCGTAGTCGGGCATAAAGCGGCGTCGGCGAGCGATGGGTTCACCAGCTTCGCCCTGATGTCGCGCGTCATCCGCAGATGCTCCAGCCCCGTCGGCAAGACGTCCGAGGCAAAGTGCTGGATGTCGGCATCCTGGCCGGAACCGATCTCCCATTCGAGAAGCTGCACTGTCTTTGATGGTCGAAATCTGGCCGCTGATGTAGGCGAGATCGAAATCGGCACCGGTGAGCTTTTCGAGCCTGGCGTGCTTTTGCTTGTGATCGCTGTCGAGCCCTGCCGGGAGCGGGATCTTGCTGGCCTCGGCGAGCGACTTCAGCCTGTCGTTGGTAGCCGTGTGGTCGTGGACCATGTTGCGGGCGAACTCCTTCACGGCGGCATTTTTGGATTTTCCGGCGAGTTCGCCGAACTGGACCTCGTGTCGCTTGGCAGTTAACCGTAAGAATGCAGTCGTTTCGGTCAGGATTGGCACTTAATTTGAGAACCTGGAAGTTCGGATTCTCAAATTAAATGCCATCGCATTATCGTGAAGGCCGTGCTTCCTTTGAATTTCACACGCACCTTCGGCAAATGCGATGCCGGCAAGTTGCTGGCGTTGATTCTCATTTAAGTGCCAATGGCCTGGCATGATTATCGGTTCCGTCGCAAACTCTCCGTCAAGACCGCATGAGGCATGAAGGCTCTTCAATTGCCGAGGAGCTTGTCATGTTCAAGGGCCGTCATTTCGACCAGTCGGTGATCCTGCTGTGCGTACGCTGGTACCTTGCCTACACTCTCAGCCTGCGCGATCTGGAAGAGATGATGGCCGAACGCGGCTTGAGTGTCGATCATTCCACAGTGCATCGCTGGGTCGTCCGCTTCTCGCCGCAACTGCTGGAGCGCTTCAACCGGCGCAAGCGGACCGTCACCGGCAAGTGGCATGTCGATGAGACCTACATCAAGGTTCGCGGTCGCTGGATGTATCTTTACCGTGCCATCGACAGGGTCGGCGACACGGTCGAGTACTTCTTCAGCGAACACCGCGACCTGTGGCGGCCAAACGCTTCTTGCGCAAGGCGCTTGCGCGGCATGGCCGGCCGGATCGCATCGCCGTTTGACAGATGAAGCCGTTCGCCTGTTCCGGCGCTGTTTTGACAGGGCGCGCATTGGTCATTCGGCCCATCGCGCTTTTCTGCGGCCCGCCGTTTCGCCCGACATCAGGGAACGATATCGCCCCCCATGTATTAGAAACTGATGGACACTATGGAACCCCACGGCCACGGGATAGCGGCCGATATTTTGACATCGGAAGTTGCCAATGCCAGGCAGCGCATTCACCGGACCGAGCTCGCGCTTCAACGCACTGAAGAAATGCTGGCCGAAAATCTCGCGCTGTGCAGCAGGATACGAACTGCGGTCGAGGCCGCAGACCGCTTGGTGAAGATCGATCCCCCCAGCTTTGAAGGACGTCGCGCGGGTTGAACTGGGCAGGCGTTTCATTCGTCGCGACCTTGCGGCACCCTGCCGCAAGAGCCTGCCCTGTTGGCATCACAGCGTGAGCAAACATTGGACAGAAGCATTCCAACGTTCACGATCTGCAACACCGACGCTAGATCGACACGAATCTTCAGTTCAAAGAGCGAGGATTAATGCTGCGGCAAACGAAGGGGTCACGGGGGTCTTCGCGCGAGCCAGTTATCCGATCTCCCGCTCAGAAGTTTCTTCCAAATATTCCGACCTCCTGATGGAACCCATTCGTTGCGGGCGAGTTGCGGCTCATTGGGAGGGACTTCCCGAACATGACAACGAGCAACAAAGCAGACCATCAGTCTGTCGCCGAAGCGTTTCGGAAACTGATCCGTTCCGAAGGCTATCGTCATCACGTACAAACGTTCTTAAATCTGGGGGTCGAACCAGAACTGCCGCCAACCCTACAGTCATTACTTGCGGCTATTGATCGGGCCAAACAGGGCCCGACGGAAGAAGGTCCC
>NZ_JAMYRZ010000056.1:0-34019 GCF_040321675.1 Mesorhizobium sp. M0296 | reverse complement strand
CGTTGAAACGATCGAGGCAACCGAATGCAACAACTACTTCGCAAACGCCGGCTACGCTTCCATCAAAACGTGAAAGGCTCTAGGCTCGCATAGATCGGAGCGGGGAAGCTCGGATCGTCGAGCTTGACCGAGTGATAGTCGCGGCCCGCGCGCGAGGTCTTCTTCCATGCGGCGCCGAACTCGGTAGCGCCGGCGAAGATGCGGAAGTATTTCTCATTCGCCTTCGACCGGGGTGAACCTCACCGTCCTTCACGCCGAGGTGGCGGCGATCCGAAGTGACGCTGGCGCCTCGCGCCAGTTGTTGGTGGCGGCTTTGGAGCGCCGGCTGACGCTCATCGCTCCGTGCCGTTGGTGATCGGTACCAGGCGGTCAAGACAAGGCCCGAGCGCCTTGAGGCTCCCAACCTGTCCGCCGAGGATGTGAACGCGTGCTACATAAGCGCGGGTTCTGTCGGCAATTTGTCACCAGGCGCGTAGAAGCCTGCTTCGATCTGGTCACGCAGCGCATCTGCGACCTCCGAAACGAACGACCTGCGGGACGTTCGATGTTCGACCTGCTGCATGGGTCCTCCAACTTTTGCGGGCCATGACGTCGCATACTCCCGGCGCAAGATAAAATCGAAGTCATCATACGAAAATTCAGCTTCCGAGGGCGAGATTGCTAAAGTCATCATATGCCCTCTGCTATGCACCGCATCTCGCTCGCCGGTCGGCTGCGCGCTTTTCCAGCAGGCAGAACTGCAGGCGATGGCGGCGATAATTGTCCTCGGATAGCGAGCTGAGCGCGTGCAAGCCGCAGGTATCAATTAGCGGACATCAGCTCAATGCAGTAGTCGGCCGAAAGGGGCCGCCATAATTCGCCTGGCCTATTCGAAGGAATAGGTAAACCCTTGGCCTGAGGTGCCAACCGTGACCTTCGTCATCTTTTCGCCCGTGAGCGACCGGTTCAGCACGCCGCGGCTCAGTTCCGGAAGAAGCGTGTTGGTTAGGATGGCGTCAATCATTCTGCCGCCGGATTCGATCTCCGTGCAGCGGGTCTTGACCAGATCCATTACACCGTCGCCGATTACCAATTCCGCATCGTTGGTCGCGCGCAGCCGGCGAGCAATCTTGGCGAACTGATGACGGGTGATCGCTTCGATCATCGAATCCGAAAGCGGAAAGTAGGGGATGGTCACCACCCGGCCGAGAAAGGCCGCAGGGAAGACTTTCAGCAATGGGCTGCGTAACGCGGCGTCCAGTTCGTCGAGCCCTGCCCGGACCGCACCATTCCGTGTCCGGTCCATGATCACTTCTGAGCCGACATTCGACGTGAGAAGGATCAGCGTGTTCTTGAAATCGATGCGTCTACCTTCACTGTCGTCCATCATCCCTTTGTCAAAGACCTGGAAGAAGATTTCGTGCACGTCTGGATGCGCCTTCTCGACCTCGTCGAGCAGGATCACCGAATAGGGTTTGCGTCGCACGGCCTCGGTGAGAATTCCTCCCTTGCCGTAGCCGACATAGCCGGGCGGCGCGCCCTTCAAGGTAGAGACCGTATGCGCCTCCTGGAATTCAGACATGTTGATCGAGATCAGGTTCTGCTCTCCGCCGAAAAGCGTTTCGGCCAGTGCCAAGGCGGTTTCGGTCTTGCCGACGCCCGAGGGGCCGCAAAGCAGAAATACACCCACCGGCTTTTCCGGAGCGCCGAGACCGGCGCGGCTGGTCTGCACGCGCTTGGCGATCATCTCCATGGCGTGATCCTGTCCGACAACGCGCTCGGACAGAGTGGCCGCGAGCCGCAGCGCCTTCTCGGTCTGACTCGACAGCATCCGCCCCGTCGGGATGCCCGTCCAGTCCTGGACCACCGCCGCCACGGCGTTGCGGTCGACCGATGGCAGGATCAGCGGTGTTTCGCCTTGCGCCTCGGCCAGTTCGCTCATCAGTTCGCGCAGCCGAGCGAGATCGGCAGCCGGATCGGGAGGAGAAGTACCGCCTCCCGCCGCAACCTTCGTCCCGGCGTTGGACCGTTCGGTCTCCGGCAGGTCCACGCTCTCTGTCTCAGTGGCGGCCTCCTGCCCTTCCACGGCATCGAGAGGCACGCCGTCACCGCGTAGCCTGGCGCGCAGTTCGAGTATCTCGGCCACCAGCGCCTTTTCGCGCTCCCAGCGCTGTTGCGCGGCTGCTAGCGTGCGTTCGGTCTCAGCAAGCCCAGCCTCGACCCGTGCCTGCCGCTCAGCCACTTCGATGCCGATTGCAGCCTCGCGGCCGATAATGCCGCGCTCGACCTCCAGCGCCTGACGACGGCGCATGATGTCCTCGACCTCGGCCGGCGTGGCGTGCTGCGATACGGCGACACGCGCGCAGGCGGTGTCGAGAAGGCTGACCGCCTTGTCCGGCAACTGGCGCGCCGGGATGTAGCGATGCGACAGGGCGACCGCCGCGTCGATCGCCTCGTCCAATATCTGCACTTCGTGGTGCTGTTCGAGAACGCCGGCTACGCCGCGCAACATGAGGATGGCAACCGATTCCGAAGGCTCGTCGATCTTTATCACCTGGAAGCGGCGGGTCAGTGCCGGGTCTTTTTCGATGTGCTGCTTGTATTCCGACCAGGTCGTTGCCGCTATCGTGCGAAGTTCGCCCCGCGCCAGCGCCGGCTTGAGCAGATTGGCAGCGTCGCCGGTTCCGGCAGCACCACCGGCACCGATCAGGGTATGAGCTTCGTCGATGAAGAGGATGACCGGCGCTTCAGAGGATTGAACTTCGTCGATTACGGTCTTCAGCCGCTTTTCGAATTCACCCTTTACGCTAGCGCCTGCCTGCATCAATCCAACGTCGAGCATGCGCACGCTCACTCCCTGCAGTGGGGGCGGCACATCGCCTTTGGCGATGCGCAGAGCAAAACCCTCCACGACTGCGGTCTTGCCGACACCCGCCTCCCCGGTCAGGATCGGGTTGTTCTGGCGGCGCCGCATCAGTATGTCGACAATCTGCCTGATCTCCGGATCGCGGCCGACGACCGGATCAATCTTTCCGTCGCGGGCGCGCTGAGTCAGGTCGGTGGCATATTTGGCCAGTGCCGAATCCCCGCCCGGAACCCGCCGCGGCGCCTCTGCCGCGGCGACCGTAGGCGAAGCGCCGGCTTCGAGTGAGCCCTCCGTGATATCGGCGAAGCGCGCCACTACGGCGTCGGCGTCAATTTTGTCGAACTCGCCGCTGATCTTCGACAGCAGGCCTTCCAGTACCGGTGTCTTCAGGCAAGCAAGCAGAACATGTGCGCTGCGAACCTCCTCCACGCCGAATTCCAGTGTTGCCAGATTCCATGCCTCCTGGATGGCGTGGAAGATATGGTCCGAAAACTCTTCGATCGAGGTTGCGCCATAAGGCAGTTTGTCCACCGCGCGCGTCATATCGGCCGTAAGTCGGCTCGCATCCAGTCCCGCATCGGCGATCATCATTTGCACATCCGAGCGGTCGGAGAGCACGAGCTGCTCAATGAAGTGGACGAGTTCGACGTAAGGATTGCCGCGCAGCTTGGCGCTGTCGGCCGCTGCCTTGAAGGCGCGCAACCCTAGAGGATTGAGCTTGCCGACCAGTTCCTTGCGCTTGAAACTCTGCGATGACCGGCGCTGTTCCATCGAACGTGCTCCTGCACTCTGCAAGTGGATAACCTGCCACATAAGCAGCCGCTTGACAAAGTGCGGGATGAACAAAGGTTTCGATCCCCGATTATGCGGGCTCCCATCATTGGTGGAAGATCCTGCATCGCCGGCTGCAAACAACCACGAGCCTGAGATCCCAGGCACGACATTTCCGGTCCAGGGCTCGGCAATCACGCCTTTCGGATTCCACAATCAAGACAAGGCTGCATTAGCTTTTGTTAATTTTTCCGCACTCGCTGAATTGTGGAAAAGCGCAACCGTGTGATAACGTAGGGGCAGGTCGGCCTCAGGGCCGGCGACTGGGGGATCGGTGTGATCGACGTCGCACTCTGGCTTGCTCCGCTCGACGGTGAAAATCCGTCGGGAGAGGATTTGCGTAACGATCCGGCGTTTCACGAACTGGAGCGCCTGACGGAGCCCCAGGTCAAGGTTGTCCATGACGGCAACAACAGGCCGGTCTCGCAAAGCACCATTCCCGTTGACTGGCCAGCAGTGCTCACCAAGGCTGAGGAATTGCGCGCGCGTGGCCGCGACTTGCGCCTGATTGTAATTGTCACACGCGCACTGGCCAACGAGCAGGGACTGGCCGGGTTGGCGCAGGGTCTGACGCTTATTGGGCGGACGTTCGACCTGCATTGGGAAACCATGCACCCGGCGCTGCGCCCCAACACGTCGCCTCGCGAGGCCGCCTTGCGCCGCATCAACGCGCTGCTCGACCTTCAAAATGGTCAGGACGGGCTGCTGGCCAACCTACGGCAAATGACTTTCTTTGCGCCACGCTCGATCGGGCCGATCAGCGGACGCGACCTGGAACACGCTGCGCTCGACGACCGCGTCATGCTGCAAGAAGCAGCGTCAGGATTGAATGCGGCCGAAAAGGCAGCGCTTGTCAGTGCGCACGGACAACTGTTGAATCGGGTCCGTGCCGGGTGCGCGGCACAGGCGGATCAAGCCAATGAGGAAATGCAGTCGCTCATCGCCAATGCGCGCGCGGCGGTCGCGGCACTGGAAGCCGTCGAGACAGCCCTCAACGCTCGCCTTGAAGGCAGCGGCGGGACCACCATTCCGGAATTAAAACGGTTCCTGCAGCGTTTGTTGACAGCCCTCGAGCGCAACTCGGCTGCCGGCGCGATGGCGAATGGCTCGGCAAAGCCGTCCCCTTCGCTTGCAGAACCGGTAATGCCTGCCCGAAACGGTCATGGAGCCGATGCAATGGCAAGTGTGGCTGGCTGCGCGGACTCGAGCACCGGACTCCCTGACAGGATTTCATCGCGCGACGACGTGGTGAAATGCCTGGACCTCGTAGTCGCCTTTTATGACCGCACCGAACCGTCGAGCCCGATTCCCCACCTCGCCCGCCGTGTGCGCCGGATGGTGCATATGGATTTTGTAGAACTGATGGAAGATCTCGCCCCGTCGGGATTGAAGGAGTTCCGGCTTCTTGCCGGCGTTCCCGATGCCAAGAAGACGGCTCAGAAGGATGAAAGGTAGCAAGCAATGCCAGCCGAAAGCAAAGCCAAGGTCATCGAACGAAATCGCGCGCCGCGGGTGCAGATCGCCTATGACGTGGAAACCTATGGCAGTCCAACGACAATCGAGCTGCCGTTCGTCATGGCCGTCATGGCGGACCTTTCAGGCGCTTCGCAGACCAAGGAAGCGTCGAAGTCGATACTGGACCGCTCCCTTGTCGAGACCGATGCGAACCGTTTCCCGCGTTTCATGGAGGCACTCGGACCACGCGTGAAAGCCCGCGTGAAGAATACGCTGCCCCAGACCGAAGGCGCCGAGCGGGACGAGGAGCTGGCGCTCGACCTCACCTTCACCAAGATGGGCGATTTTGCGCCGGACAAGATTGCCGAGCAGGTGCCCCAATTGGCCGAAATCCTCAAGATGCGCCGCCAACTCGAGGAACTTCTCGGCTTCATGGACGGGCGCGTCGACGCCGAAAAGCGTATTGCGCAACTGCTGAACAATGAACCGCTTCTTGGCCAGATCGCCAGCCAGGCACTGGCGGACGACAAGGCAGGGGAATGACCATGGCCGAACAGCAAAAAACCGCCGCCGTCGCCGAGGCGGAAACCATTGATCTTGGAGAATTCAGCGGACTCCTCGAGAAGGATTTCAAGGTCAAGAAGGACGACAGCGAAAAGCTGCAGCAATTGGTGCGCAATCTCGCACTTGCAGCGCAGACACGTTCCGATACCACGACCATCTCGTCGAATGCGATCAAGTCGATCAAGTCGCTGATTGCCGGAATCGACAAGATGCTTTCCGAACAGGTCAACGAGATCCTGCACGCGCCGGAAGTGCGCGAAATGGAGGGCACATGGCGTGGCCTGTGGTATCTCGTAAACAATACCGAGACGGATCAGAAGCTGAAGATCCGGGTGATGAACATCTCCAAGGAGCAGCTGGCCGACACGCTCGAGGATTATGAGGGCCAGATGTGGGATCAGAGCCCGATCTTCAAGAAAGTCTACACGGACGAGTATTCGATGCTTGGCGGCGAGCCGATCGGCTGTGTGATCGGTGCGTACGAATTCTCCAACCACCCGCGCGACGTCGGTCTGCTGCGCAACATCTCCGGCATCTGCGCCTCAGCGCACACGCCTTTTATCGCAGCTGCCTCGCCTCGCCTGTTCCGCATGGATAGCTGGCAGGAATTGCCGAATCCGCAGGACCTGCAGCAGATCGTCTCCAACCCCGCCTATGCCTCCTGGCAGTCGCTGCGCGAGAGCGAGGATGCACGCTACATCGGCCTGACCATGCCTCGCGTTCTGGCGCGGCTGCCGTATGGCACCGATACCGTTCCGGTGAAGGGCTTCACCTTCGAGGAGGAGGTGCATGGCGACCACAACAAATATGTCTGGATGAACGCTGCCTTCCCGATGGGCGTGAACATAAACCGCAGCCACAAGCTCTATGGCTGGGGTACGCAGATCCGCGGCGTCGAAAATGGCGGCACGGTCCTCAACCTGCCAGTGCACAGCTTCCCGACCGATGATGGCTCGATAGCGATGAAATGTCCGACGGAGGTCGCCATTGATGACCGGCGCGAGGCGGAGCTGGCCAAGCTCGGCCTGATGCCCATCCTGCATCGAAAGAACACCGATCTCGCCGCCTTCATTGGCGCCCATTCGCTGCAGGACGACGAGACAAGGGCGGGACGGCTGGTCGACCCCGATGCGCAGGCCAACGAGCGGCTGAGCGCCAACCTGCCCTACCTTTTCCCGGTCTCGCGCTTTGCCCACTACCTCAAGGCGATCGCGCGCGACAAGGTCGGTTCGTTCAAGGAGCGCTCCGACATGCAGATCTGGCTGACCGAATGGATCAACCGGTATGTGCTGGCCAACCCGGCCTTTGCCGATGACAAGGCGCGCGCCAAGCGCCCGCTCGCCGCCGCCGAGGTTCAGGTGGACAGCGTGGAGGGACGCCCAGGCTACTACAATGCCCGCTTCTATCTGCGCCCGCATTATCAGCTGGAGGGTATCAATGCCTCGCTCCGGCTGGTTTCGGAACTTCCGTCCGTAAAGACTTGATTTGCAGCAACAACATCTTGGTTTTTGAAAGCGGTGGAGAAAGACAATGCCCACAAATACGAAGATTGATGGCTTTCTAAAGGTTCCGGATATCAAAGGTCCAAGCACTCGTGATGGCCATGAGGACGAAATCGAAATCCATGGCGTCGATTACAAGATGATCGCACCCTATGATCCAAACTCGCTCTCGCGCCGCGGTCGTGTGTCCTTGGGTATGATCAAGTTCACCAAGCATTATGACAAGTCCTCGCCCTACCTGAAAAAGGCGCTGTTCGAAAACAAGGCCCTGGACGAAGTCGTGTTTTCGGCACGGCGGACCATTGATGGCGAGACCAAGGATTACCTGGTCGTCACACTCACCGACGCCTCGATCATGGAATACGACATGTCGCAGGCCGAGGATGAGGAGGACCTGATCGAGGAAGAGGTCAGCTTTGCCTACAAGAAAATAAAGTTCGTCTACGACGACAAAGACGAAATCGAAATGGATGTCTATGTCGGCAAGTGAGGCCCGGCGGCCCGGCGCGGACAAGTCGCTGGGTAGCGGCAGCTCGCGAGCAAAGCGCGAAGCCGTCCAGCCCTCTCTATGGGACCGCCTCGTAAACGATCTGCCGGGTATGACCTCCGAGATAGACGGGCTGCGCCAGGCACTGCAGGACGAGCTTGGCGCGGAGCGGCTGGACAATCTTGTTGCGGCCAGCGCGCGGCTCATCGACGCCGACGCGGAGTTGGCGGCCGACCAGAAGCGGCGTCTGCATCGCCTGGCCTTTCAGAGCCAGCACCGCGCTGAAATCGAAAGCCGCGGCGTGGTGGTGTCGGCGCGTGTGCTCAAGGAAGCCGTGCGGCGCGATGTCGAGGCTTTGTTCAATACCGAGCGCTTCGAGGCCGTTCCGCTGCTTTCCGACCTTGAAAGCGAACAGGCCACGGACAACCCACCGTCGCTCGCCGATTTTCCGGAGGTGCGTCGCAGCGTCGTCAATTACGGAGTGCCTTCCTTCTCGGGCCGTTCTTCCCGCGACTTTGATCGCGAGGCCCTTGCGCGCGAGATCCGCTCGGTGCTTGCCACCTTCGAGCCGCGTCTCAAGGACAGTGCAACAAAGGTTACCGTAACCCTTGGCGACAAAACCGTGGGCCTGAGGATCGAGATAGATGCGGTGTTGATCATGACGCCAACGCCCGAACGCATGCGTCTGCGCACCACGATCAATCTCGATAACGGCTTGGCTCGGACCGAATTTAGGGAAGCCTGAGATGGACCGGGTCTTCGTAGAATATTACGAGGAGGAACTGACCCATATCCGCGCGCTCGCGGCAGAATTTGCCGACATGCATCCCGCGGTGGCGCGCAACCTTTCACTCGATACGGTCCCCTGTCCGGACCCTTACGTCGAGCGGCTGCTTGACGGCGTTGCTTTTTTGGCCGCGCGGACCCGACTCAAGGTCGATGCGGAACGCTCGCGTTTCTCGCGCGCCGTCCTTGATGTTCTCTATCCCGATCTTGTCACGCCGGCGCCGGCAACGGCCGTGGTGGTGTTCAAACCCGGCCAGCAGGTCCAGACAATGATTGGGGGCCATGTCGTCAAACGCAATACGCGTCTGGTTTCCAGCCTCCAGCCAGGCCTGTCGACGCGTTGCACGTTCACCACCGCCCAGGACATCACGCTGTGGCCGATTGCCATCACCTCGGTCGGCTATTTTCAGGATCGCAGCGCCTTGGCTGCAGCCGGCATCGCGCGGATCGGCGGTGTGGATGGCGAGGCGGCGCTTCGCATCACGCTGGCTCGTACCGGAAAAGGCAAGCTCGACGAACTGTCGCTCGACCGGCTTGATCTCTACTTTTCCGCGCGCACCAAGGCACCACTGCTTTTCGACGCGATTTTCGGTGCCTGCGCGGCCGTTGGTGCACGGCCGGAAGGCAAGGCCAACCCGATATCGCCGTTGCCGGTACCTGAAATGGTCGGCATCAACGATGACGAGGCGCTGATGCCTCGTACACGTCCGACTTTCGAAGGGTACCGTCTTCTGCGCGAATATTTCATGATGCCGGAGCGCTTTCATTATGCTCGGGTTTCGGGATTGCAGCCCATCGTGCGAACATGCACAGCCGAACTCGAGATAATCTTCATCTTCAGGCGTCCGGTGCCTGAAGTTGCCGATGTGACGGCGGCCGATTTTGAACTTTTCGCAACGCCGATCATCAATCTGTTCGAACGCGAGTGCAACGTCGTCGAACTCGATCCACGCAAGACGCGGCAGGTGCTGCATGCCGACCGCACGCGAGCGCGGGACTTCGAAATCTATCGGGTTATCCGCGTCGAGGACGCCGACAGCGAGGGGAGCGACGCCGCAATCCCGGAGCTCTTCAGCCTGGGACAGAACCGCGGCAGCGGTTGGGTTTATTCCACCGAACGGCGCCCACGCCGCCCGACGGAGGAGGAACGGCGCGACGGCCTCACCCGTACTTCATACACGGGCGACGACGTTTTCCTGGCGATTTCGCGTCCCGCGGAAAGTCCTGCGAACCGGCCGCTGAAGCGCGTCGACGTCGTGGCGCTCTGCACCAACCGCGATCTGCCGATTCTTGACGACAACCCTACCTTGACTCTGGAAGCCGGCGATCCGGTCGAGACGATCCGGCTTCTCGGCGCATTGCGCCCGCCTCGCCCAGCCATCCCCGCAGCGCTGCCGGCGGGCGCGGCGGGTGAATCGCGAGCCGACAATCTCGCCTGGCGGCTTGTAGCGCAGCTCGCGCTCAACTTTCTAAGCCTTGCAAAAGAAGCTCGCGGCGTCGATCCGCTGCATGCGCTGCTTGAGCTTTACGCCGACAGGGGAGACCCGAGCCTCGCCCGCAATGTGCACTCGATCGTGCGCATCGACTCCCGGTCGGTCATCGAACGGCTGCAGATCGATGGGCCGATGTGCTTCGGACGAGGCACGGAGGTGACATTGCATGTCGATCAATCGGTTCTGGCGGGGCAGAGCACCTTGCTGCTTTCGGCCTTGCTGGCACGGCTGTTTGCCCGTCATGCCGGAATAAACGGCTTTGTGCGAACCCGCACATGGCTGCTGCAGAAGCAGGAGGATGTGCCATGGCCCATGACGCCCGGCAATCGCTACCTGATCTAGACAAGCCTGGCCGGTCCGAAGAGCTGTCGGATGCATTCGACTTCTTCGAGTTGTTGCGGCGACTCGAACGAAGAGGCGGGCTGTTCGGCTATTCCGGCCCGCCGCAGCGCGAGCCATCGCGGCTCGGGCAGCATGTCCGTCTCAGCTTTTTCGCCAAGGACTTGGCAGAATTCCGCGAAGCGACTGACAAAGCGCCCGCTCGGGTCACGGTCGCAAACATTGGTCTGATGGGGCCTGAAGGTCCGATGCCCCTGCATTTGACGCGCTGGGTACTCGATCGCCTGTCGCAACGCTGGTTCACCGGCGCCGATGCGCAGCAGACCAGCGACACGACGTTCATGGACTTCGTCAACATTCTTCAGAACCGCATGATTGCGCTGTATTACAGGGCGTGGGCGGATGCGCATCCGGCGGTTCAGGTCGAGCGCCCGGTAGGTGGGCGCGTTCGCGCCATGCTTGAAGCCATGGCGGGAATAGGGCTTCCCGGCACCTACAACCCCGAACTGGACGCAGTGAAGCTGCGCCAGGCCGCTTCGCTTGCCAATCAGGTCGACGGCCCCGAGCGGCTGACATTGTTCCTGGCTGAGGCGTTCAAGGTGCCGGTCCAGATCAGGGAGTTCATCGCTGCCTGGATGACCATACCAGCCGCGCTCCAGACCCGCGTTGGCAAAGCCTACGCAGGGCTCGGTCGGGGAGCGACGATCGGTCCGCGCGTCTTCAACCGTCAAAGCAGGATCGAGCTCCGCGTCGGCCCGCTGGGCTATGAGGAGTTCAAGGCGTTCCTGCCGGGCGGTCAACGCCTCAAATTGTTCAAGCAAGCCGTTAGGGACATGGTCGGCGCATCGCTCGACGTCGATCTGCGCATCGTGCTGGCGCGCGATGCCGTTCCGCCGCCGCGTATTGGAACCGTGCAACTCGCCCGGACCGCGTGGCTTGCGCGGCCCGCTGAAAGGGGCGATGCTGACGACATGCGGCTGCGGACACTAGTCGGCTGGCGGCAGGAAGGGGCGGAGGTCGCGGCATGAGTCTGCTGCTGACGCTGGAGCAAGGGCCACGCACCCAGGCGGTACGGCAGACCCGGCTTGACGAGGGGGAACTGGTGATCGGCCGCAGCGCGGACGCCGGCTGGCAGATCGACGATCCCGACATGTTCGTTTCGCGTGCCCATTGCAGGATCAGCGGTGGGCGCGACGGATATTTCGTCACCGATACGTCGAGCAGCGGATTGTTCATAGACGACTCCGACAGCCCGCTCGGCGCCGGCAAGTCGACGCGTCTTCGCAATGGCATGCGGCTGAGACTGGGCGATTACATCGTGCATGTCGATCTGCAGACGTCGAGTGCCCAAGCCACAGCAGCAGCCGCAGCGCCGGTTCCGGAGCGCTCACCGCTGGCGTCTCGGGCGCCGGTCAGCATCGGCCGTGACGATTTCTTTTCAGCCGCCGTGGAAGAAGAGCCGCAGCGGCCACGTCCAGCCGAGCTGCCGAACCCGTTCGAGCAGCCGATCCCGGGTGCGTTCGAACGCGCCAATTCCAGACAGCGCAGCTCGCCTGCTTTCGACGACCCGTTCAGCCTCGATCCGATCGCAACACCAGTATCCAAAGGCACCGCAAACTATCCAGAACCAGCCAGCGCACCCAAGCAGACAGACCCATTTGGCCTCGAGTCGGTGTCGTTCCCCAACGGCGCTACGGAGCCTGCGACGGCAAAGCTGCCGGAATTCAACGACGACTTCGGTTTTGGTCCAGCCGCAGCGCCCAACCCGGGAAGCGGCGCCAGCTCAACCGGGCAGCGCGAGCGCGACGCCCAGCCACAGCAAGCGGCCAATCCCTGGGACGTGCCCGTGCGAGGGGCAGATGCCCCTCCCCCAATACGGGCAGGCGCAGCCGCCAGCCCCGCCCGCCAGCCGCCTGCGAGGCAGCACGCCGACATGGCGCTTCGCACCGCATTCCTGCGCGGTATGGGTGTCGCGCAAGCCGATTTTCCCGGGCGCGACGCCGTCGCCGAGATGGAAAAGTTCGGCCGCGAATACCGCCTTATGATGGAAGGATTGATGCAGCTGCTGCGCAAGCGTGCCGAAGAAAAGGGAAATGCCCGCGTTGCCCAGACAATGGTCGGAGCCTCCGAGGTCAATCCACTCAAGTTTCTGCCGACGGTCGACGACGCAATCGTGACGCTTATCGCCGAACGCAGCCCCGGATTTCTCGCCGGCGAAGCGGCTATCGCGGATGCGGTTCGCGATCTGGCACAGCATCACGTGCGCGCCTGGCGCGGCGTGCAGGCTGCCTTGCGGCGGATGGTCGACCGTTTTGAGCCGGCAGCCATCGAAGAAGAGCTGAAATCGAGTTCCGCGATCGGCACGCTGTTGTCGGGCGGGCGCGGCGCCAAGCTGTGGGAGCTCTACCAGAAACGCCATCGTGAAATCGCCGAGAGCGCGGAAAAGAGCTTTCTCGGCGAAATCGGCGCCGATTTTCGGGATGCATATGAGGAGGAGTAAGACATGATCGATCGACGCGAATTTATCGTTGCCTTGGGCGCGACCGGGCTGCTTACGGCCTGTCAAAGCGCCGGGCCGCCAAAACCGTCGGTCATCACGGTCAAGCTGACAGGAGCGGCCGGCATGAACCCTGGACCAGGCGGCGGCGACCGGCCAGTGACGGTGCTGGTCATGCGGCTACGCAGCACCGGCAAGTTCAACTCTGCCGACTACTTTGCCTTGCAGGGGGATGCCGGCTCGGCACTGGCAGGTGATCTCATCGGATCCGACCAGATTGCCGTCGCGCCTGGAAAAACTGCGACCAAGACCATTACGGTCGAACCGGATGCGACCGCCCTGGGATTCGTGGCACTCATCCGTGAGCCTGGCGGGCGAAACTGGCGGACGACCAAATCGGTTTCGCCCGGATCAAACTTTACGACCAATGTCACACTCGGCAGCGGCGGCATTTCCGCCTGACGGCCAAGGCATGGGGAGCTCGATGCAGAGAGTAGCCGGATGAGCGATGCAAACAGGGTGCTGTGGTCCGAGGGCCTTTTTCTGCGGACCCAGCATTTCCAGCAGCAGGACCGTTTCTTCGAGGCGACTGTGCGCGGCGCGTTGCAGGCCGGCCAGCTGCACACGTTCGGCTTTCAGCAATTGACCCTGGATAAGGCATTGCTCGATGCCGGCCAGATCTCGATCCTGTCTGCACGAGGCATTTTCCCTGACGGAACCCCCTTCTCCATTCCGGATCTGATGGACGCGCCGCGTCCGCTGCCGGTCACCCCGGATACAGGCGCCGGCCCGGTGCTGGTCGCCCTGCCGCTCGAGCCGGCCGGCGGCGTTGGCTTCGATCCCGCGCATGCGCCACCCAGCGGTGCGCGCTATCATGGACGGATCGTTTCGGTGCGCGATGCCGTCCAGGGCGGTTCAGATCCCGAAGAAATCGAAATCGCCCGACCGCAATCGCTGTTGCTTGCACCCGGCAAATCGGTCGGCGGCTATACCGCCCTGCCGATAGCCGGCATCAAGGGGGTTCGTGCCGATGGCTGCGTTTCGCTAGACGAGACGTTCCTGCCACCGGCCCTGGTTACTGGTGCAGTGGCCTGGTACCGGCAATTGCTTCTGGAAGTCGTCACAGGCCTTGACCAGATCGCCGAGGCGCATGGCAAGATGGTCATGGGCGGGCCAGGGCGCAGCGTCGAAGACCTGCTGATGCTCAACCTCGCCAACGCGGCGCGTCCGCGACTGGCCCATATGCTGGCGCAGGATGTCTTCCATCCGGCCGAACTCTACCTGGAACTGGCCGGGCTAGCCGGTTCGATGGCGACCTACGGCTCGAGCGCGCGGCGACTGGGCGAGCTGCCGGCTTACGATCACATGGCGCCCGGCCTACCGTTTTCGGCGCTGGCGGATGCATTGCGCTCACTGATCCTGAGCCTGCGTTACATCGAGCCGAAATCGCGCGCGCTGCCCGTCATGCGCCATTCGACCAATGTTTGGAAAATCCGCATCGACAATCCGAAGCTGCTGGTGGCCAGCCGGATCGTCATCCGGGTCGGTTCGGAACTGTCGGAGGACGCGCTACGCAAGATATTCGTCAACCAGGCGACCGTAGGCTCGGCGGATGAGTTCGAGGGCCTGTGGAAGTCCCGCCTGCCCGGCATCCCGCTGAAACCGCTTCATTCGCAACCGCGCGAGATTCCTTACGACGGCGATCGGCTGTGCCTTGAGCTCGACCAGAAAAGCGAGCACTGGGCATCGCTGCTCGGTGCCCCAGGCTTCGTCATTGGCGTTTCGGGTGTACTGCCGAGCGAACCGCAGGTGGACTGCTATTCGGTGAACAGGTGAAACCATGAGCCGGGATGATCCTTTCGGACTGTCGGAGGATCGCGAACGCACTCGCATCAGGCTGACCGGCACGCCGATGCCGCGACCGACGGCGGCATCCTTGCCGGGCGGGCCGGTAAAACGCTCGCGCACCCACCCGAACGGCCTTGTCAACGCCTTCGCGCCCCTGCTCGAGTTTGCGCCGGAGCTTGAGAGCGCGCTGCCACCGGAGAATCCGGAAGTGTTACGCACTCGGCTGCTCGAAGAACTGGTTCGGGCACGCGACACGGCAATGGCGGCGGGGTCGTCGATGGAACGGGCCGATCAGGCAGCATGGGTAGTGGCTGCCTTGCTCGACGATCTGGCCCTGAACACGCCCTGGGGCGGGGCCAGCGCATGGCCGCGTCAGCCGCTTGTGGTCATGTTGCGCGGCGACGTCGACGCCGGCACGCAGTTCTTCACACGGCTCGACGAACTGGAACGCCATCCGAACCGCGATCGCGAATTGCTGGAACTCCAGTATGACTGCCTGGCACTCGGTTTTCGCGGCAAGTATCGCGTGCCCGGCCGGTCGGGCGATCGCTCGCTCAATGCCGTTCGTGTGGCCGCGGCACGTTTCCTGCGCGATGCCGACGCCGAGAATGCACCGCTGTCGCCGAACTGGAAAGGCGTCATCGCATCCGACGAGCCGCAGCGCTTCATCGTTCCGATCTGGGTGATGGCCCTGGCCGCGGCGGTCATCGCCACCGCGACCTATGTCGGGCTCTCGATGGGACTAAGCAGCCAGGCGGTTGAGCTTTCAGCGCTGGTCCGCGCCTTGCCGCCGCCGACCCGTGGCGACATCAGCCGCGTGTCGCCGACGGTCGATGTCCCGCCGCCGGAGACTGTGGATTTTGCACTACTGCCCGAATTTGAGGCCGGGGCGCCGGGCAATCTCAGATCGGCTCTGAGCGGCACGGAGAGCGTTTCGCTGGCCAAGCTGGTCATCCAGGCCTCCAACCCCGAACTGTTCCAGTCGTCGCGGCCAACACTGACGGAAGGATTCGAGCCGCTGATCGGCTCGATCGCCAAGGTGATCCTCGCCAATCGTGACCTGATCGGCAACATCACTGTGGTCGGACATACGGACGGCGTCCCTCTGCAAAGAACCAATCCGCTGTCGACCAACCAGCGACTGTCAGAGGCTCGCGCCCAGACCATTGCCGACATGCTCGTACAAAACGGAGTGCCGCAGGAACGCGTCCATTCCGAGGGCCGGGCAGCCACGGATCCAGTGGCCGATGACGGCACGCGCGAGGGCCGGGCCCTGAACCGGCGCGTTGAGGTGCTGGTCGAAAAGAGGCTGTGAGATGTTCATCCTGCGCTTCCTCTGGGCGGTCCTGACATCGCGCTGGCTGTGGACACTGATTGGCATCACGCTGCTTTCCTTTGTGATCTGGGTATTCGGGCCGATCGTCAGAGTCGGACCCTACGACCCTTTCGCCTCCGACAATGTGCGCATCGTCATCATCGCGCTGCTGGTCATCTTCTGGCTGATCTGGCTGATCGCCGCCCAGCGTCGGGCGATCCGTGCCAACCGTATGTTCGTCGCCGAAATCGCCGCGCCGGCGGTAGACAAGCCACTCAGCCCCGGCGAAGAGAATGTCGCTGCCGTCGGAGCCAAGTTCGGCGAGGTCATGGCCGAGTTGAAGCGCCGCAAACTGGGTGGTCGCAAGTTCCTGCGCGAGATGCCCTGGTACGTGATCGTCGGACCGCCGGCCACCGGCAAGACCACGGCCTTGCGCCAGTCGGGGTTGAATTTTCCGATCGACCTGACCGACGACCTGCAAGGGGTCGGCGGCACGCGCAATTGCGACTGGTTCTTTTCGGAGAGTGCGGTTCTGATCGACACTGCAGGCCGCTATGTCCAACAGGAGAGCCAACCCGACGTCGACGCAGTGGAGTGGCTGGGCTTCCTCGACCTTTTGAAGAAGCACCGGGGCCGTCGGGCGCTCAACGGGGTGATCGTCGCGCTTTCGATCGATGTGCTTTCGGAGGGCGACGACGCCATCAAGGCGCATGGCCGCAAGATCCGCCGTCGGCTGGCCGAGCTCAACGACCGCCTCGAAATCCGCCTTCCGGTCTATCTGATGCTGACAAAAGCCGACCTGATCAAGGGGTTCGAGCCTTTCTTCGGCGGTTTGTCGACGGCTGCGCGCGAGCAGGTCTGGGGGACTACGTTCGCACTCGACGCGCATGTCGATGCAAAGACCATCGCGCGGGAAATCGCGACGTTAGCAACCGAGCTCGAGCGGCGGCTGGTGCCCCGGCTGGAGGACGAAGACAAGCTTGCTGCCCGCGCCGAAATCTTCAGGTTTCCCGCCCAACTCGCCAGCCTGTCCGAGCCGATCCAGGTACTGATCGAGGCGATGTTCGGCGAAAGCCGGTATGAGGAGGCCGCCTGGCTGCGTGGCCTTTATCTGACGTCGGCGACCCAGGAAGGGGCGCCGATCGATCGGCTGACCGCAGCGCTGTCTGCCTCCTTCGGCCTTCCGCCGCGCCGGGCGTTGGCCGCGCCGCGTGTCGAAAAACGCAGCTTCTTCCTAAAGAACCTGCTCACAGAAGTCATCTTCAAGGAAGCCGGCCTAGGCACCTTGGATCCACTGGCGCAACGCCGCCGCGCCTGGATCTGGCGTGGCGCGGCCGCCGCATGTGCCGCAGCCGCCCTGCTGGTCAGCGGCCTATTTACCTGGTCCTACTACGACAACCGCAACGCGATCACGGCCCAGGCAAGCCAGTTCGAGGCGCTGCAAACGCCACTGACCTCGGCCGCGGCAAACCCGGCATCCGTAGAACAGCCTGCCATCGATCTCGCCCTCGGTGCGATGGATGAGGTCGCAAATGCCCGCACCCCGCCTCCTGGCGCAGCACAGGATTTGCTGGGGCCATCAGCCTCGGCGGAACTGGTGCGGGCACAGACCGACACTTACGACCATGCTTTGCGTAACGTTCTCGAGCCGCACATGGTGGCGCTGCTCGAAGCGACGATGTGGCGGCAGATCCGCGATCCGGACTTCATGCTTGGCGCGCTGAAGACCTATCGCATGATGACCGGCCTTTCTCAGATGGATCCAGACTTCGCCCAGAGCTGGTGGGTCAACAGTCTGCCTGAATTCGCCGCGGCTGCCCCCTTTCCGACAGCTGACGCCGAAGAGCACCAGCTTGCCGCGATCCGTCGCATGGCGGTTGACGCCAGTTATATCGCCCCGGACCAGGCACTGGTTGCAGAGGCACTAAAAACCGTCTGCACGATTTCTTTGCCGGCGCGTGCCTACAAGCAGCTGCTGGCCCACCCGGCGGTGGCTACGCTCAAGGAATGGATTCCTGCCAACTTCGCCGGCCCCAACGGCGCCAAGGTCTTTGCGCGGCGTTCCGACAAGACGCTTCGGGTCGGCATTTCGGGAGCATTCACCTATGCCGGCTTCCATGACGCCATTCTCGACCGGGTCGAGGATGTCGCCGCCCAGGCAGCACTCGACCGGGCGGTGTTCGCCGGCGGTTGCTCGGAAAATTCCGAAACCTCGGTGTCGGCGCTGTCAGAGGATATTCTGAAGCTTTATTACGACGACTATATCGCGCAGTGGGACAGCTTCCTGCGCGACATGAGGCTCGCGCCATTGACCGACCTCAACGTCGCCAGTGAGAACCTCAAGGATCTTTCAAGTGCCGACTCCGCGCTGAAGCGCCTGGTTACCGCGGTGGTCCAGGAGACCGAGCTTACGCGATCCGATGAAGCGCCGGCAAACGACAAGCCCGCGGCGGCAGGTGGCTCGAAACTGCTCGGCAAGCTGGGCAAGCTTGGCAAGATCGTAAAAACCGGAGCAAAGCTTTTGCCGCGTGCGGGCTCCGCCGACGAAGTGGATCTTACCGGCAGTCTGGTAGCCGAGCATTTCAAGCCGCTCAAGGGTGCCGTTGCCGAGGTCGAGGGCCAGCCGCCGGCGCTCGACGCCGCAATCGTCGCGCTCACCGCACTGTCCAACGTGCTGCAGACGGTGACGGCCAATCCCGATCCTCAGGACGCCATCAAGAAGCAGGGCGGCCTCGCCGAACTGACTGGAGCGGTTGCCAGACAGGCGCAGATCCTGCCCGACCCGGTCGACGATTGGTTGGGCGGCATTGCCGGCGATACCAGTGGCCTGACGCAGAAGGCGGTCACCTCGGAGCTCAACGCCATCTGGCGCGCCGACATCCTGCCGTTCTGCCAGGCAGCACTCAACAACCGCTATCCTTTCAGCCCGGACAGCGCCGTCGACGTCAATGTCCGCGACTTCGCCCGCCTGTTCGGACCGGCAGGACTGATCGACACCTTCATCAACGACCACCTGATCAGCTATGTCGACACGTCGGCGCAGCCATGGAAATGGCGCGCCGATTTCGGCCTCGATCCTTCGGCACTGGCCGCGTTCGAACAGGCAAGGCGGATCCGTGATGATCTCTTTCCCGGCGGCACAGGCCCGCTGATGAGCTTCACGCTCGAACCCAAGGATCTGTCGCCCAATGTCGCGCGCGTGACGCTCAATCTCGATGGCCAGAACCTCGTCTATTATAACAATGCAACAAGGCCGCAGCCGATGACGTGGCCCGGCAAGGACGGCACAGGCGTCATCTCGCTGGCCTTCCAGCCGATCGATGGCTCGCCCGAAATCTTGCTCAACGAGACCGGCAGCTGGGCGTGGCTGAGAATGTTGCGCAGCGGTCGCTTCACCGGCACCTCGCTGTCGGACGTCTACAGCCTGCGCCTGGGCACCAAAGCCATGTACGCCGATTTCCAGCTCAAGGCCGCCAGCGTCGAAAACCCTTACAACCTGCAAATGTTCAAGAAATTTTCATGTCCGCCGCAGATCTGATCCTGCCCGGCTTTTACGGCAAGATGCCTGCCACCGGCGATTTCGTCACGCGGCGGCTGCCGGGGGATTTTGTGCGCGTCTGGGACCGCTGGCTGGCGCAGCACATCGTGCCGCTGATGGGCTCGGAAACCTGGCCGCGCGGCACGGCGCTACGGTTCCTAACGGGTCCGGGCTTTGTCGACGCGTCGGCGGGCATTATCTTGCAGAGCGTCGATAGGGTTGGCAGGCAGTTTCCGTTGAGCGTCGTCGCGCAGCTTTCTGAGGCTTCCGTTCAGCTGGCTCGCGCCGATGCGTGGTTTTCCGGGATCGAAGAAGCGGCCGTCGCCGCCCAGCAGGGCGAGCTGACGCCTGACGAATTGGATACCGCTTTAAGCGCACTGCCAGTACCGCCTGTCGAGCCGGGCGAAGAGGTCATCAGCGATATGGTGATGTGGACAGCGCGTTCGGACATTTTCGACGTCGATCCGCTGTCGCCGCAAGCTACGCTGGAGCAGATCTTTGCCGCCAACTGGGAGACCAGTTGATGCAGATCTGGAACCAGATGGGGTATCCGCACGAATTCACCATGGGCATGGACAAGGCCGGCCATGAGTGGATCGTCGTGGTGGTCAAAGGCACGTTCGACTTTCCCGCCACGCCCGGCGGACCGGTACAAAAATCGGTGGAACAGATTCCGCTGGTCATGGCCGACACGCACACCGGCGTGCCTGGTTATTCGGCCACGTTATGGGAAACCGATTTCGCCTTCCGCAAGCCGCGTTGTGACGTGATTGCCAATGCCTTTGCCTATGCGCCGGGAGGACGTCCGGCCGAACGCGTGCCGGTCGGCATCAAGGTGGGCAATTGGTCGAAGCTCTTCGAGGTCGTGGGCCACCGCGAGTGGCGCTCCGTCGGGCCAGTGTTTACTGCCACGTCGCCACAGCCCTTCTTGCGCATGGCAATTTCCTACGATGTCGCCTGGGGTGGCACCGACCGGCTCGATCCAGAGGACAAACTGCCAGCGAGCTACAAATACAACCCGGTCGGCACCGGCTGGTCGCGAACCAAGAACCAGCGCCTCATTCCCGGCCTGCGGCTACCGAATACGCAAGCTGTCGGTGAAGAAATCCGCTCGCCATTCGGCGACTATAAGCCGATGAGTTTCGGTGCGATGGGCCGCGGCTGGCCGGGACGCATCGAATTTGGCGGCACCTATGACCAGAACTGGATCGACAATGTCTTCCCCTTCCTGCCCCAGGATTTCGACGAGCGCTACTTCCAGATGGCACCGCCGGACCAGCAGATCGACCTGCCAAGAGGTGGCGAAGAAGTGCAACTGGTGAATCTGACACCTGACGGGCGGGTGAGTTTTCGGCTGCCATCGACAGCATTGCCGTTGACGCTGTTCGAGGGTAGGCAGAAGGCCCCCGAGCGCGTCACCTTTCCAGACACTGTCCTCTTCGACCCGGAGAACAGACGCTTCTCGTTGGTCTGGCGCGTATCGCAGCGCATTCACCGTACTATTCTCGATTTCAGCGAATGCTGGATCGGCCCGCCGACCGAGGCAATGGTGCGGATACGAGCTGCGGCTCGTGCTTATTCTCGCTTCGATGAAACGACTGCGGCGCAGAAGGCGGAGAACACGTGAGGCCGGCACTCGACATTCTTTCGGTCGGCATGGTTACGGCGGTTGGCCTTGACGCACCATCGGCTTGCGCAGCGATCCGGGCTGGGATTGATGGCTTTCAGGAAACGCGTTTCAAGGATGAAAATGACGAGTGGCTGATCGGCGCGCCGGTACCTCTGCCACGCAATTGGATCGGCGAGAAACGAATGGCGCATCTCGCCGCAGGCGCAATTGTCGAGGCATTCGAAGAAGTTCCGGAAGCGCGTGGGCAAGCCGCGCTGATCCTTTGCTTGGCAGAGGAAGACCGCCCAGGACGGCCGGTAAGAAGCACGCTGCGTCTGCTCGACCGTATCGCCGAGATCACCGAAGTCGAAAAGCATTCGCGGTCACGGGTGGTTGCCCATGGGCGACCGTCCGGACACGTGGCGCTTGATCATGCGCGTCGGATGATTGTATCGGGCGAAATACCATACGTGATGGTTGCCGGCGTTGATAGCTATTTGACGACCTTGGCCACGACGTATTACCTTAAGGAGCGTCGACTCCTAACGTCCGACAATCCAAACGGGTTTATTCCTGGGGAAGCGGCGGCGGCAGTCCTGTGCGGGCCACCGAGGCGGGGGGGATTTCGGCTAGCGGGACTAGGCCTTTCGCGCGAGGCGGCCTCTATTTACAACAAGCAAGACTTGCCGCTCAGGGCGGACGGTATGACGTCCGCTTATCGCCATGCGTTGGGTGAGACTGGAATAGAGATGAACCGCCTCGGCTATCGAATTTCAGATCTCATCGGCGAACAGTATTGGTTTAAGCAGACGGCGCTGGCATCGATACGGCTGGTGCGCAATCCGTGTCCGTCCCAGGATCTGTGGTCGCCTGCGGAAACCCTCGGCAATGTTGGTGCGGCGGTCACGCCTCTGATGCTCGGAATGGCACTAATGGCGGCAAGAAAGAACTACGCGACGGGGAACCCGGTGCTTGTCGAGTCCTCCAACGATGCAGGCGCTTGTGGAGCTGCCGTGCTGGCTGCGAGGGCCGCCTGGTGACTGTCTTCGCCAACGGACTGGAGGTGGCCGCAAAGGCCCAGGGCAACAAGGTCATCGCGGCCTTTCCAGATGTCTGTTTCACTCCGCCCGAAAATCCAGCGACACCGCCAGGGGTACCGATCCCGTATCCGTCATTTGGAATGGACTCGGATACTGAGAAGGGCACCGGTACCGTCAAAATCGGCGGAGAGAACATCACCCAAAAGGACAAATCGGACTACAGCAAGACCACTGGCACGGAAGCCGGCAGCGCAGCCAAGAAAGGAGTCATCTCGTCCACTAACACCAGTAAGGAATACGCGCGAGCGTGGTCAAGCAATGTAAAGGCGGACAGCCTCCCTGTCAGCCGGTTCTCAGATATCTCGACAAACAATCATACAAGCGATCAGGTTGGAAACACACCTCCGCAGGCTAAGGTGGGGAGACCGGGACCTGGTGGCGGGTCGGCGCCAAAGACCAAGTGCCCGTGCTGCGGGACAGAACCCGCCCACGCCAATCAGGTGAAAGCCAACGGCGAGATGTGTGATACTGTCCCCGAGGCCGAATACTACAAGGAGCGCATGCAGCGGGCGAACGCTAAGATCGTCAATATTGAGGAAACAGCCAAAGCCGGTACGTTAGGCTTGGTGCCTCGCATGAAAGCGTGGGATCAGTACGAAAAACGCAAGGAGGCGTCTAAGACCGTAGCAAATGCACGAGCAACGGGAGAAAAATGCCCAAACCTGCATGAGGAGGATAAAGATTGCGGTGTCCACTTCAAGGGAACGCGTAGCTATTCCGAAATTCTTGAGCAAGCAGACCCGGAAAAGAAGAGAGAATTAGAAACCAAGCACGCTGGAAGAAAGAACGAAAAAGACCTTATTCACGTCGACATACTGCATCATGTCCGTACAAAAATACTTGGAATTACCGATTCTGTGAAAAAAGCGATAATAAAACGGGACGGCAAAGGCACCGGAACAAACACGGGCAAAGTGCACCACATGACCCCCATAGATGCCGGTGGATGTCCCAATTCCCCCAAGAACTTGATAGGCCAAGGCGCCCTTTCCGGCGAATGCGACAAAATCAATGAGGCGCAAGGCACGCTTCAAGGAATAAACCCTTATCCATGACATTCTCGACGCGCGGCAAACTTTTCCACTTCGGGACGAACGAGTTTCGCAGCCGTTCGACGCCAGCCGGAGCGCGGCTGCTGCAGATATTTGAAGAGTGCAAGAAGGGAAACTTCGCATCATCTGCAATGTTTCCAACAGTCTTCGAAGCCTCCCCCTCGGTGGAAGTAGTTATCGACGCGTTTGCGCTGTTGCCGTACGTCACACCAAGGACCTTGCTCCTGGATGTGGCGGACCCAATCCGCCAATCGCTGCAGCAAGATAGCCAATCCATTGAATGGCTCTGCATCGCTCTCTCAAGGAGCGGCATTTTGGATGCGACGCAGAAGGCGGTCTGGTTCTACAGAGATGAAGTCACCGTCGACAGCGATACCGACCTTCCATACCATTTGTCGATCACCTTGGAGGCTTCGGTCGGAGATATCTTCGATGGACCGCAAGTTGTGCCGGATTCGATCGATGAGTATGAACCTGGGCGTCGCCAATATGACGTAGTTCAATACGCGAAAGCCGTTGAGCTAAAAATCGATGAGATCCGTGCAAATTTTCCTAATTCTTCGCGCCAGTCCTTTCTCTACGGCAAGCCCGTAAACATTGAGGATCTGGCGCTCAATTTGTTGAATACCCTTGGGGAGACCTATGACAACGAAGACGTCGTTACCGCCAGAAACCTAATAGAGGCATTCACCGGATTCGACCTTTCGCAATTTTACAAGAATATTCAGCTGAACCGAAAACCTGCGGCCGCTGCCCTTGAGCAACTCTTCGACGAAGTCGACCTGTTCGAATTCAGACCGGGAGTTCGCTATTTCTTTGGGAGGGAAATACCAGACTGACCAGGAGCACGTACGCTAGCCGCAACCGATGTGCCCGCATTGGTGAGATATTTTCGAACCTTCTCAAGATTGAGATCGACGATGCGAACAGTCGATCTGGTCGTCAGCATTCGAAGGACGAAAAGCTCTCCAGCCTCAGGAAACTCGTCGTAGCGCTCCTTGACGATTTCCTTTCCCGCATCTCCGGCCACCCGCAGCCCATCCAGATGTGCTTCTAGTCTCTCGACCAATCTAGCTACCCGCTCATCGTCCATCTCGGGATTTTCGCCGGGATGCAGCAGATTGTAGTCGTAGACAGTCCATAGAAATGCCGCCATTTCGGCGTGCTGGCGGACGATTTCGCGTAGGATGGGCGCCGGCATCAGTTCAGATTCACGGAACCGCCCCGGATACGATTCGCGGCACTGGCATGACTCGTCACATAGGTGCCGCGAATGGTGATGCGGCCATCCTTTTCCATGATGATCACGGCCTTGCCACAGCGCAGTTCGATGCGTTCCTCGCCTGTGATTCTCACCCGTTCGCCGTCGCGGACGACATGAGGAGCTACAGATTTTCCCTTTGGTTCAACGATACGCCCGACAATTAGTGGCCGGCCTAGGTCGCCGTCCTCAAACAACAATGCGACCTCGGAGCCAATCATATCGGAATTCAGTTCAGCGAGACTACGAGCCGGAAGGGCCGTATCCTTCGGATTGCCCGGAAACACAACGAGCGGGCCACCTTCGCCGAAACCGAGAAAAATCCCGATTACGACGCCTTCGATTCGTTCGATGATCTTTGCCACCTGACGGTTTCCTCAGTTTTGTTTGATTTCCGAACCCTTCATGACAATGTCACCGGACGCTTTGGCGAATATCTTGCCGCTGCCGGTTATTGTTATGTCCTTTCCTTTGATGCCGATCGTTCCATCCTTCTTCATTATAATGGAGGCGTCGCCGCATTTGATCGTGATCTCGTCTCCGGCGTCTATGACCAGCTTCTTCCCGACACCAATCGAGCCGTCTTCGGCAATGGTAATCCCGCTGCCCTTTGCTATCTTGAGCGCGTGGGCTCCGCCGATATCGGTGATATCATCCGCGGCTACCTTGGCTGTCCGAGCCTTGCCGATCTCTGTTGATTGCCCACCGCCGATGTTGACGCTCTGGTTGCCAGTTATGTCGATGCCCTGGTTGGCTCCGATCTTCCAACTGTCGGAAGCGCCGATGTCGTGACTTTGGCCGAGACCCACGCTGACCGACCGTGTCGCCCCGATAGTGTTCATCTGCACCGCCCCGACGGTTCGGGTCTCGGCGGCGCCGACCGAATCGATACGAGCCGCGCCAACAGTGATTGTTTGAACTAATCCTACGGTCTGCGAATGGTTGGCATCGATATTCTCGGTCGAATTCGCCACAACGTGAATCGTCTCGTTCGATCCGACCGTCAGCGACCTGTTCACCCCCACCGTCTCGGTATCGTTGTTGCCGATATCCGTGGTCTGGTCGACGCCCACCTTGACCGTCTTGTTGTTGCCGACGTCCTCGTCGAGGTTGTGGCCGACGGAGTGCTTGGCGTCGTGGTCGATGCGGTCGGACTGGTCGTGCTGCACAAGCTTGGTGCGGTCGTTCTTGATCAGAAGGTTATGGTCCTTCTGCGCCTGGAAATTGACCAGTTCGGAGCCGGCCTTGTCCTCGAACATCAGCTCGTTGTAGCCGCCGCCGCCTTTCGACGAGTCGGATTTCCAGCCGGATTGCGTGGCGCTGCCCGGCAGTCCGTAGGGCGGCATCTGCGAGGCGTTGTAGACCCGGCCGGTGATGATCGGCAGATCCGGGTCGCCTTCGATGAAGTCGACGATCACCTCCTGGCCGATGCGCGGGATCTGGATAAATCCCCAGCCGCTGCCGGCCCAGGTCTGCGAAACCCGCACGAAGCAGGAGCTGTTCTGGTCCTTCTTGCCGAGACGGTCCCAGTGGAACTGCACCTTCACCCGTGCATATTTGTCGGTGAATATTTCCTCGCCGGACGGGCCGACCACCGTCGCCGTCTGCGGGCCGCGCATGATCGGCCGTGTCGTGACCCGCGGCGGGCGATAGGCCAAGGCGGTCGGGGCCACGCCGAGGATCACCTTGAAGTTTTCGCTTTCGACATCGGCAAGGGCTCTGTAGCCCGGATCGAACAGCCTGTATTCGGCGCTGACCACCAGATATTCCTGGTTCTGGTCTTCGCGCGGAAAACCGTCCAGCTTGAACGTGCAGCCTGAATACAGGCCGCGCACGGTTCCAACCGCGGCGATGCGCTGGTGCACCGCCTGGATTTCCTCGCGCCGGATTGCCGCCAGGCTGTCGCCGCGGCCTACTTCGAGATGCGCGCCGGGCTGACGGTAATTTTCACCCGTAGCCAGCTTATGACTGAACGGCTGGGCCGATTTGGCCATCAGGTCGGCGCCCGGCTTTTTGAAGTCATAGTCGGTATGGACATAGGCGCCCGGCCGCACGGAGCTGCCCGGAATCCATTCGGTGATGTATTCGACATCGCGCCGGGAGCCCTGCCCTTCAAAGTGATAGGGCACCTTCTCGTAGCCCGTCGCCGGCTTGAGCTTGTTCATGGCATCGGCGAGCACAAGCGTGTGCTTGCCCTCGCCATGCTCGAAGAAATACAGGATGCCCTCATGCTCGAGCAGCCGCTGCACGAAGTCGAGATCGGTCTCGTCGTACTGGACACAGTACTCGCGCGGCGGGTAGGACCCTTGCAGGCGTTTCTCGAATTTTGCTGTACTGTATTTCGAGAAAACCTCTTCGACGATTTCGATGACGCTCATGTTCTGGAAAACGCGGCAGTCGGTCGTATTGCCGAGAAACCAGAGCCATGGCCTGACGACTGCTTCGTAATAGGCCAGTCGATCCTCGATCCGGGTGAGGCGAAACTCTGACACGATGCCGCTGAACCAGCGCTGGGGGTCGGCTTCACCTTCGATCGAGACGGGGCCCCCCAGCATCTCCAGCGGATCGATATCGTGGCTGGGGCTCACGAACCCGACCGTATAGGCCAGACAACGACTGATCTCATCGCGCCCGACGAGATGTGTAAAGGTCAACAGTTCAGCGCCAACTGGCGTTTGCACAACCGTGGCACGTTGTTCACTTGGCATGGGTCGTGCCCCTCCTCGGTCTGGCGGCCAGCCCAGTGGATTTGAAGATCCTAATCAGGAACTCGAAATCACATCAAACCCTGATGGTTACCAGTCCATTTCGAGCGTACCACATGTTTGTTGTGCAGGCCAAAGCTGACCACGAATAGGACCGACTCGGATGCGAATATTGGGATTAGCCACGCTAAAAACATGGAGTATCCTGTCGGCAAGGCCGCCAGCGATCACACAGGCGATTTCGCATGTTAATCAGTCTGCAGATCAGCAACGTTGATGCCCTGCCCGCTGGCGTGTCGCCCGGCTACAGATCGCGTAATCGCAGCTTCAAAATCGGGCGCGAACATTGCGACTGGATCTTGCCCGACCCTGACAAGTTCATCTCCGGCCGGCATTGCCAGATCCGATACGAGGCAGGCGCGTTTTGGCTGCACGACATTTCGCGCAATGGCACTTTCATCAATGGATCGAGCCAACGCATCACCGGTCCGCGCCGGCTAGACCACGGCGACAGGCTCCTGGTCGGCCGCTATGTCATCCTTGTATCGATTGACAACGAGCACGCAACGCCAGGTCATCCGGAGGCTGACCGAGGTTCGACGCAACGACACATGCCGGTCGCGGCCGATCGGCTGCCCGATTCCGGAGGCGAGCCTTTTTTCAGTTCGGCAGAGCGATGGCTCGGGCAAGCCCCGCCATCGACATCGTCGCTGCCTGCAACCTTGCCTTCGACGACAGACGAGGTGCTGCGGGAAATTGCAATCGCCGCAGGCATTTCGCCGGAATTGTTCCAGTTGCGTGATCCGCATGAAGTCGCTGCCGAAATCGGCGCGGTGCTGCGCACGGTGGTCGAGCAACTGGCCATGCTGCTGAAGGCACGTGCGGCTGCAAAGACATTGGCCAAGAGCCCGCACCGGACGATGATAAGCTCCGCTGAAAACAATCCTCTCAAATTTGTCCCAAGCACCGACGACATACTCGAAATCATGTTCGCGCGGCGCAGGGCCGGCTATCTCGATGCCAGGCACAGCGTCGAGGACGCATTCCGCGATCTCAAGGCGCACGAATTTGCCACCTATGCCGCCATGCAAGCTGCACTCTCGCGACTGCTTGATGACCTTTCGCCGGAGGCGATCGGTAAAAAGCTCCCGCCGACATCGTTTACCTCGAAGAAGGCCCAAGCATGGGACGCGTTTGTCGGGACGTGGAGGAGCATGGAGGAACCACACGAAAACGGCATGCTTGATATATTCTTGGCCTATTTTGGCGAAGCCTATGCAAAAGCTGACAAGCAAAAATAGACCGGCCCAACAGACTGCGGCGCTTTAGCAGACGAAGAAAAACGCATCGGCGCGCCGCATCATGTTCCAATCGACAACATCTGGGACTACGATCACATACGACAGTTCGCCAAGCGGGTAAGCCTGATTGACCTGGGGGTCTGCGGCAAATGTCACATTGTGGCGCCATTGTTTCTTGTAGCTCCGGACCGCCTTGCCGGAAGGACCATTGCCTGCCCTATCCAGCCAGGAAAGATCTGGCGCCTCTCGCACGCGAGCGCGGACACTGCACGGCAGCGGCATATCGGCGATGAGCTCGAAGGACGATCCTTTCGGCCCGGTCCGCAAGACCGTCATCCGCACCAATCCACGACGCGGGCAGAATGCGAAACCAGCCGCAAACGAACCGATTGCGAAGACCGTCGCGCCCCCGCATGTCAAGGAATCGACAGTTTTCGATCCTGACATAGGTCGGCATATGCCGCCGGACTGGACATCCGGAACCATTCTTTATCAGGGACCATCGTCCGGTACAGCGGCCAAAGCCGAGGCGGCCGGGTCAAGGCCGAGCATTCAGCAGGAGGTGCTGCTCGGCGCCGCAGACACGGTAAAATATTCGACGGCAAATCCGATCCTCGCTGGGTCAGCACCGTTGCTCGTCCTGTTCGGGCATCTCAGGCTAGTGCCGGTCGAAAGACAGGCGGCTCCATTGGCCGAACATATCGCCGAGGCGATCGAGAGGTTCGACTGGACGCTGGAGAAGTCAGGGGTTGCCGAAGAGGATGCGCGGATCGCGAAGTTTGCCCTTTGCGAAACTGCCGACGATCTTGTCGGCAACCTGCCTTGGGCCGGCGAGGACACCTGGGCACAGCACAGTATGCTGTCGCGGTTCTTTCACATCGAGCCCACCGGCGGCGGCTTTTACGAAGCACTGAACAAGGTGCTGGCCAATCCTGAGCCACACTTAGACCTGCTCGAGCTGATGCATGTCTGCCTATCCCTGGGATTTGAGGGCCAGTATCGTGGCCTGGCGCGCGACGATACCAGTCTCGAACCTGTGCGGCGCGACGTCTACGAGACGCTTCGCTACTTCAGGGCCCGCGCCGGAGAGGACATCTCCCCCCGCTGGCAAGGCATGGCCGCTATGATGGTGCCGTCTTCGACCCGCCTGCCGCTCTGGGGAGTTGCTGCAGCGGCGTCAGCCCTGGTGACGGCCGCGTTCTTCACGTTGCGGGCGTTCATGACCGATGAAGGCGATGCTGCAGCCAGACAATTGCTGGCGCTCAATCCCTCGACGACTGTGACGATCGAGCGCGCCAGTGTGGTACCCCCACTCGCCAAACCGGTGACAGCCGCCTCGCCTGCCGTGACCGGCCAGATCGACCGCATCCGCTCAGCACTGTCCACGCAAGTCGAGCTCGGCGGGATGACCATCGGCACAAAAGGCGACTTCATCGTAGTGGAGATCAACAATCAATTATTGTTTCAGCCAGGCAAGACCGAAGTGAAGCCCGACTTTCTGCCACTGGCCACACAGATTGCCGCAGCCCTTGAGCACGAGCCAGGGCCAATCACGATCGTTGGCCACACGGATAATGTGAAACCACGGAAATCAAGCACGTTCAAATCGAATTTTGACCTTTCGGTCGCCCGCGCGAAGGCTGTTGAGACAATGATCGCCGCGAAGCTTAGCGATCCCTCGCGAGTAACCGCCGAGGGCAAGGGCGAAGATGAGCCAATTGCCGACAATGCGACGTCCGAGGGCCGCGCCAAGAACCGCCGTGTCGACGTGATGATCCTCAAGGAGGAAACGCTGTGAACACCGCCGGTGGGAAACGCCAATGATGCGTTGGCTGCCGCGGATATTCAGCACGGCCGCGTTGGCCGGTTTTGCGGCGGCGATCTGGTTTGCTGGACCTTTGATACGCTTCGCCGATATCCGGCCGCTGGGACCTGTCTGGTTGCGTGCGACAATCATCGGCACGATCATGGCGACCGCGGCCCTCGTTTACGGAGTGCGCGCTTGGCATGTGAGAAAGGCGCAAAAAGCGCTCGAGACGGTCATTGCCCGCAACGACTGGCGCAATGACGATTCACCGGTGCTCGAGGCGCGCATGAGTGAGGCCATCGCAGCACTCAAGCGGTCGAGCGGCAAGCGCAATTTCCTTTACGAGATTCCCTGGTACATCGTCATTGGCCCGCCGGGCGCCGGCAAGACGACGGCACTGGTCAATTCGGGTCTGAATTTTCCGCTTGCCGG
This sequence comes from Mesorhizobium sp. M0296, assembly GCF_040321675.1. Classification (NCBI taxonomy): domain Bacteria; kingdom Pseudomonadati; phylum Pseudomonadota; class Alphaproteobacteria; order Hyphomicrobiales; family Phyllobacteriaceae; genus Mesorhizobium; species Mesorhizobium sp. M0296. The sequence goes on along the minus strand of NZ_JAMYRZ010000056.1, from coordinate 3,252 downwards.
TTCAGGAGACGCCCAGCCGGTGGCCGGTGTTGGCGGCACCCGCTCCTGCGACTGGTGGTTTACCGAAAAGGCTGTGCTGATCGACACGGCGGGACGCTACACCACGCAGGATTCCAATGCTGGAAGCGACAGCAAGAGCTGGCTTGCGTTTTTGTCACTGCTCAAAAAACACCGCACCAGACAGCCGATCAACGGGGTTATCCTGGCCATCAGCCTTGCCGATCTCATCAGCCTCGATGACCAGCAGCTTGACGCTCATGTCGTTGAAATACGCAGTCGCCTGAGGGAGATCCACGAGACGCTGAAAATCCAGTTTCCGGTGTACCTGCTGTTCACCAAGGCCGATCTTATTGCCGGCTTCATGGATTATTTCGGCAGTTTCGAGGAGCGGCGCAGGCGCAAGGTCTGGGGCGCGACATTCCAGACCACGGACCGCAACAAGAACATGGCCGGTGAGGCTTCGGCCGAATTCGATGCACTGGCGATCCGCTTGGCGGACGAGATGCCTGATCGCCTGCAGGAAGAGCCTGACCCGGTCTCGCGCATATCGATCTTTGGCTTTCCGGCCCAGTTTTACGCGCTCAAGGGCCGAATTGCCAATTTCGTGACCAGCCTGTTCGATCCGGTCCGTAGCCAAGTGAACGTCAGCTTGCGTGGGCTCTACTTCTCGTCGGGGACCCAAGAGGGAACGCCGATCGATCAAGTGTTGGGCGCAATCGGCCGCAGTTTCGGCAACAATTCCCGCCCCCACCTGTCCGGGACCGGCAAGAGCTTCTTTTTGCACGATCTCCTGACTGATGTCATTTTCGCCGAATCCGGATGGGTTTCCTATGACCGAGCGAGCGAGAGGCGGGCAGCGGCCCTCAGATATGGCGGCTTTGGCATCATAGCCTTGATCACTGCAGCGGCCCTTGGCGCGCTCGGGATGAGCTTCATGGCCAACCGCTCGCTGATTGCCTCCACGACACAGGCGACGAGCCAATATCGCGAGACAGCCGACGCTCTGCCCAAGAGCACGACGGTCACCGATGTCGACCTTGAAAACGTCATCGGGCCGCTCGACCAGTTGCGCAACATGCCGGCCGGTTTTGAAACCAGTGACTTACCGACCCCGATCGAGGAAACGGTCGGCCTTAGCCAGCGGGAAAGGCTTCTTTCGGCATCGACAACGGCCTACCGGCAAGCACTGGAACGAATGTTGCGGTCGCGTCTGCTTGTTCAGGCGGAGCGGACCGTCCAGGCGACGACGGCTGAGCCCGCCGCGCTCTACGAACCGCTCAAGATCTACCTGATGCTCGGCGGCAAGGCACCCAAGGTCGATGACGCATTGATCATCTCCTGGATGAAGCAGGATTGGGAACAGAACCGGTATCCAGGCGAGAGCAACCGCGAAGGACGTGCGCAGCTCGAAAAGCACCTGCGCGCCATGCTTGCGTTGGACGATGCCTATGATCCGGTTTTCGAACTCAACCAGCCGCTTGTGGAAGCCGCCCAACGTTCACTCGGGCGCATGAGCCTTACCGATCGTGCGTCCGCATTGATCAAGTCGGCGGTGTACGCGGCTGCGCTGGACGATTTTTCTGTTTCGCAAAAAGGCGGGCCGGAAGCGCAGCTTGTGTTCGAGCGCGTCGATGGCGGCGATCTGTCGAAGCTCCGTATTCCCGGTCTCTACACCCATGCCGGATTCAACAACTTTTATCTCGGACAGCTTTCGCGCATTGCGCAGACACTCGTCGACGACCAGTGGGTCCTGGGCGGTGGCGGCGAGCAAGGCGGGATCGATCAGGAGTTGCTCCAGCTCGGCCCCGAACTTCTCGATCGCTACGGCAAGGAGTTCGCAGCCGCGTGGAACAGCGTTCTCGATGGTTTGAAATTCAAAGCCATGCTGAACGACAAGCCGAACTATGTCGCGCTTTCCGCCGTTGCCTCACCAAGCTCGCCGATCGAACAGCTTTTTACCGCGATTGCCGAGGAAACAGCCCTGGCGCGCGACCCTGTCTCCGGCGAAGACTCGGGCACTGGGGTGATAGCCGGCACCCTCATGCGCCAGTACCAGGATGTCGCGGACATGGCCAAGGGCCTGGCTCGCATCGGCATTCAAATTAGCTCCGCAAAGTCGCAAAGCCGTGCCGGTACGGGGTCCGCGAAATTTCGCCAGAGCCCTGGGGCAAACATCGAGGCGCAGTTCAGGTCCTTCCAGGCTCTGGTAAGCGGTCCTTTTGGACACCGACCCATCGATGCGCTGACCCAGAATTTTCGCGACATCCACCAGAGTCTGCAACTGGCAACCGAGGTCCCCTTGCAGACGGAACGTGTCAACGCCAACCTGCAGCTGCAGATAGCCACTCTTCGCGCCAATGCATCGCGTCTGCCCAAGCAACTCGGCAGAATGGTCAACGCAACTGCAGACGAATTTGAGGGCAACGCGGCTGAAATTTCCTTGACGAATTTGAACGAGATGCTCGACCAGGCCGTCACGCAGCCCTGCGAGAAGGCGGTCAACGGCCGCTACCCCTTCGCCGGCGATGGTACCGAGGATATTGCGATGGCGGACTTCGCCAAGTTGTTCTCTCCAGGCGGCCTGATGGACCGGTTCTTCGCACAAAACCTTGCTTCCTTGATCGACATGAGCGGCCAGGACTGGAGCTGGAAACGGGATGCGGGCTTTGGGCGCGATCTGTCGAAGTCGACGCTGAAAAACTTTCAGCTGGCTGCGGAAATCCGCAACGCCTTTTTCCCCTCGGGCGGCTCAATGCCTTCGGTCAACCTGACCTTTACCCCGTTCTCGCTGAATGGCGATGCAGATGCTGCGGTGCTCGACGTCGATGGCCAGATCGTCCAGAGCAACCAGGCGGGTAACACGCCAAGCACGGTGTCCTGGCCGAGCAGTGCGGCCTCGGCATCCGCCAGTCTGAAGCTGATGCCGGAAATGCCGGGCCGCGAATCCGCAATCAGGTTCGAAGGGCCGTGGTCGCTCAAGAGGTTGCTGGACAAGGCGACGATCACCAGCAAAGACGGCACTGTTGAGGCGCGCTTCGTAATCGGCGGACGCGACGTCAGCTACACGATCCAGACCGGTTCCGGACCCAGTCCCTTCTTCCTTCCCGCACTTTCCGCATTCAGCTGCCCGAAGGCGTTTTGAGAGGATTTGAGCCTCACCTGGTGCAACTAGAGCCTTTCACGTTTTGATGGAAGCGTAGCCGGCGTTTGCGAAGTAGTTGTTGCATTCGGTTGCCTCGATCGTTTCAACGA
>NZ_JAMYRZ010000055.1:0-34132 GCF_040321675.1 Mesorhizobium sp. M0296 | reverse complement strand
AGCGCGCTCCGGAAGACCGGCGGCAGCGCTAAAACTGGGGAAGATTCAAACGGCACTTCTGGGGAGTATTGAGCCGGCATCGACACCCATGATCGCCGCACACCGCGGGCGCTGGCTGCGCTCGTCTCGAGGTCGAGGCGCGATACCAGCGCCTGGCTAGGCCAAAACACCGCCTAACGCCAGATGCGGTGAGAAAAGCGGGCTAGATATCCCATGAGCTGGCGTGGGCTTTCAAACCGGCTGGCGTCGCCGACTTCGGTAACGAACGTCACGGCGACAATCAGGTCCACCCCACGCAATGTCTGAAGCGCCCCACACGATCGGTGCCAACGACCAGGCCGGACGAACTCTTCGATCACACGCTCTAGACTAGCCGCTCGACCCGCTCTTTCGAGACGCGCACCGCCTCGACCATCTCCTGGAGTGCGTCTCGACTGCGGCCGCCCGCGCGCGAACAAGATCCCGTATGGACTCGTGCCCTTCATCGGGAACCCATACCGCGGTCAGCTCGCCGGCGCGCAATAGCCGGGCAAGGGAAATGGCGTCTCGGCGGTTCGTCTTCACCCGATCGCCGGGCTTCCTCGGTATCAATGATGGGGCAACCACGGTGCACTCGTGCCCGAGCGACCGGATCAGGCGATAAAGGCCGTACCCCGTCGGCCCAGCCTCATAGCAGAAATGCACGTAATCAAAGCGGCTGGCGATCCGGCCTATGACCCGCCGCATGCTGGTAGTCGACGCGTCGACCTCGCCGAAGAAGCGAACCTCTCCTTCCCGGCCTGCCTCCGCAATCGCAATAGCGTTCTTCAGCTTCGCAACATCGATTCCGACAAATGCTTCTCTATAATCCGCCACGGCTTGTCCTCCTGTGGTGAGGATCGGCTCGGCCCGCCCGAGCAATCCTCGGACGCGCAGTGTAGGGCGAGCCACCTCATCGGCAGAGGCGGACATACGGCTAATTCGATCTCCTCCCAATTAGGCGTTTCTTTCGGCGGCGCAAAGCGATGTTGCCTGTCCAGAACCTGACAGCGGCAGGTAACATGTCGGCTTTAGGGCAACCGGCTCATCTTGGTAGATGGCGCTTTTCCAACGTGAAATCATGCGCCTGCTACGCGCCGAGCGCTATGGCACGGTCTTTGCTGAATTACCCTTGCTGATTGAGACACCAGTCGACACCAAGGGAGGGCTGACTGGATGCAGATGCGCGAGACAAGGGCTGTACTTCTTGAATCATAGTGACCTCTCGGAGAGGAAACAAGCTCGCGGAAGAAGTCGCGCAAACCGTGGCAACAGCTTTGGAGGGCAGCATGGTTTTGCGGATGAGTCACTGGCTCCTTCGATCAAAGTGGAGAACTGGCTGCGTGGCGAGCCCCTTACGAACTTCCAACCCCGGCAAAGTGTACATTGTCGAATTTGGGCAAGGTGGTGCCCGACCATGTGCGGCGGAGATGCTCCATCTGATGCAGCTCCATAACAACTACAAGGAAAGCGGACTTGAGGTCGTCGGAGCCGCGGCCGATGAAGACGCTCCAACGGCCGTTGAGGCTCGGACCAACCGGGAGGTGTGGCTGACCGAAAACTGTTCGGATCTGAACTATCGGATCGCGTTCGACTTCGCAGGTGAAATGAACAAGCTTTGGAGGGGACCCAGCTTTGCTGCGGGATTCCGACCTCGTTCGTGGTCAACCGAGACGGCCACATCGTCTTCATGGGTTATCTTAGCCAACTCGATGAGGTTTGCCGGAAGTGCTCAACGGCAGCTGGCGCCTATCCCGGCGTGGCACAAGCTTGTTGGACCCGATTTTAGAGGACGCGGATCATGTCAGATCCTGAGGAGCTGAAGAAGAAAGTCCGCAAGCTGCAGCTGCGCGCGGCAATTGCGAAGATGAAATTTCATGACCTTGCCGAGGACCTTCCGGCCAACTGGACTGAGTTCCAGGCGGTCGCCAGGAAAGCGTTCGACGTTTTCGCCGAGTTGGATGCAGCTAGGAAAGAGCTTGCTGCCTTGGAGAATTGCCGTTGAGCGCTTTCGTCACTCGCGATGGCTCCAGATGGATGCCACACTGTCTGACCGCTGTCGACGGCAAGACCTGCATCGGCTGCGGACGCTGTTTAAAGGTCTGCTCACGCGAGGTCAGGCACCTTTACGGCTTCGATGATACGGGTGAAATCGTCGACATCTGCGACGACGAAGACGACGAGTTCGAAGGCGAGCTTTATCGCACGATCATGGTCGTCGACCATGCCGGCCTCTGTGTTGGCTGTGGAGCATGCGCCCGCGTCTGCCCATCGTATTCGATCCGTCTAGCGGTCGTTACGACGCTGGCCTGCTCGCTGCTGCTTCACGTCATCTATTTCTCAAGCGTGCTCTTTCTGATCGGGCGGTCTGAGTGCGCTAAAGCGCGTCGCGTTCGACCGGTCTCATGCGATGCGCTTCAGGTTCTTGTTTGGATGCATGTCGGTATTACAAAACCGCTGCACACATTTGCGCGACATGCAGTAGATGCCGTAATGGGCCAGCGCTCCTCGCATAGCCAGGAAGGCGGCTGTCCCTCAGAGTGATAGTGTTGAACGGGGTCCAATTGTGTCGGCCCCAAGCATCAAGCGAGGGACAACCATGGACTATTATGCAGGAATTTATGTGTCGCTGGAACTCTTATGTTCATTTTCAAGCGGCGTGGCCACGCCTGTTCGTCCCGCCAATTGGGGCTGGTCCCGCATGGTGTAGCTAATGCTCAATGTGGAGGCAGAGTCCCGGTCGGGGAATCTTCGATGGAACTGAGTGGCCGACGACGTCGATGCCCGTGCTAAGATAGAAGCAGCCCCAGGCGTACACACGAAATGCGGTATCAAACCCGCGTATAAGAGTTTCCAAACCGTCGTCTTGAGACCCTGTCTCCATCTCCATTGGGTCAAGCCGACGAAATGTGGGTAATCGAAAGGTTCCATACACTGGATGTAGCCCGCTCGGGATGGACTGACGTGCCACAAAGTCATTACCAAGATGCTCGTCCGCGATCAGGGCGTGCCTACGCCTAACTTTCGCGTGATGCGTCGCGGGACCGAGAGTACAGCGACCTGCGGTTCCCAGTGATCCACGCCACGAAGGCTGCAGCCTCGGATTGTAGCTCGTACGTGAACGTACCAGACATCAATTGAACACCACTGCGATGACCGAGCTAAATAATATTTCAAATCTTGAAGTAGAAATTATAAATTTTTAATAGGTATTTTCTTCTAAAACCTAGCGACTTGTGTAATGATTAGCCGAAAGTAAACAAGAACCAAGAATGAGGTTAAGGATGAATATCGAGTCCGATGATAAATTGTCATTATCAGGTCTTGAGTCTCACTTCAGCGAAGATTACTTGCATTTTGCCGGTTTGGTAAATCCGTCTGAGAAAAGTGACCGGGAGGCTGGAGCAATCTGGGAGCTTCTGTCGCTTAAACAGGGAGGCTCAGTTCTTGAACTTGGATGCGGTTATGGGCGAATTACCAACAGGTTGGCAGAAAAAGGAGCGCGGGTAGTTGGACTTGATCTCTCGCCGATCCTGCTTAAAAAAGCCAAACAGGATGCGGCAAAGCGGCAGGTAGAGGTCGAATATATACTTGGCGATATGCGCTCGTTTTCCTGGCGAGATCGGTTTGACGCCGCTTTTCTGTGGTATACGACGTTTGGCTATTTCGACGATGCGGACAATGAGAGAGTTCTTCATGCGGCCGCTTCTTCACTTAAGAAGGGGGGACGTTTGCTAATTGACCAGGTCAATCGCTTAGCGTTGCTGCGCGACAAGTCGCCTGCCTGCGACGTAGTGCAGCGTAATAACGATCTTAGAATCGATATAATGACAAACGATGCGCTGACTGAACGTCTAAACTCTGAAAGGATCGTCGTTCGTAATGGATGCGTTAGACGAACGCGGCTATCTATCAGAACGTACGGGTTTCCTGAATACGTTCGCATGTTGCGAAGCGCGGGATTCGCAACTGTTGAAGCTTTTGGGCGGGAAGGCGGAATTTTTGCATCCGATGGCCCGCGCCTCGTGGTGCTTGCGCATAAGTAGTTGCGCTGAATACGGCAAAATGCCGTGGAACTTCAGTCCGGGTGCTACGAGCTAAAATAACCGCACGGTTCACCTCGCCGCATGAGCCGATAACTTTAACCTGCGCTTAAGAGTCCGATCGGTGAAGGCGTCTGAGGCTATGCAACAGGAGTCAGGGAAGGATAGGCCGCCGCAGCTGGTAGGGCAGGTATGTCAGTGGCCGGGGCGCGCACGTGACAAGCAACGATTTCTGTGGGATTAGGCGGCGGGCAGAAGGGGAGATTTAGGCTTGAAAAGAGAAGGCACGTTTGACTCTGGCCGTCGGAACGCTGCCCGCAATCTATCGTGAAGTTCGCAATTGATCTCGGCCGTCCGGACCCGCACGAGCATATGCGCACCGTGAAGCGACCAGCGTATCTGTTGCTTCTTGACCATACGTTTCCGACGAGTGAGTTCACCGCCGACTCGGCGAGAGACGTGGCAACGCGAGGCCGGCTCGGTAGCGCGTGCCATAGTTTACAATCGCACCACGGTTCAAACGGACGTAGGCGGGGCCAGCACCTGCTCTACATAGGCCAGGAACACGTTGCCGTTCATGGCGCCGTCGTAGACGAAGGGCGCAGTCATGCCCGTCAGCCGCAGCGCTCCGGTGAATGTTGTGGTCTTCCAGTGATGGGGTTGTCTAATCGCGGTGGGGACGTCCAGTATCTTCGCGCTTGGAGATGCGTTGGCCGGGTACACGGTTGTCTTCGCGGTCAACATCGGTCGCCGCATGATGGAGCTTCGCGGGACGAGCCTTCAATGTGGACGACGCACTTTGCTGAGTCAGCGGTGCAACCCCATCAGCGGAATGGCTCGGCTCACGTCCCGGCAGGGACGCCTCAGGCGTTCAGATTCTGAACGCTATCCGGATTTACTTTGTGGCTCCTGCATTCGGATTAAAGAGCTCGCCGGTTTTAAGCATCGTATGCATTATCACCGCCAGTTTGCGCGCCACAGCCACGGCGGCTCGTTTGAAGCCGATCCTCTCCCGGAGCTGGAGACCCCATGTCCGCAGGGCGCTCTCGGTTGAGCTACGCGTCAGAATAACCGACGCCGCTTCGTAGAGAAGCCCTCGCAAATGGCGGTCGCCGCGTCGGGATATATGGCCGTCATAATCGACTTCTCCGGATTGGTAGCGGCGCGTCGTTAGGCCTATCCAGGCGCCAACAGATCGGGACGTCTTGAAGTTGCCCGGATCTTCAATGGCAGTGGCGAATGAGGTTGCGGTGATGGCGCCGATGCCAGGGATCGACATGAGCATGCGCATGCCTGGCTCTGACGTGCATCTGCGACGAGCTGGCGCCCAAGCTCGGCGGCACGGATGCGAATGCCGCGCCAGGCCTCCAACATCGGCAGCACGATGAGAGCAAGTTCCTCGTGATCGATAAGAAGGCGCCGAACGTTCTTCTCGAACGTGGTTCCCTTACCTGCAGGAACGAGCAGCCCGAACGTTTTCATGATTCCACGAATCTGGTTGGAAAGTTCGGTGGTGATCCGGACCAGCCGGGTGCGTGCCGCCACAAGCGTGCGGGTCAGCATGCTGTCAAATCCTTTCACCCGCACCTCACGGAAGAATCCCACCTCTGCAAGATGCGCCAAACCGTCGGCGTCGTTCGCGTCGGTCTTATTCGCCGCCACATCGAGCGCAGCTTTGGCATGGCGAGCATCGATGCAGATCGCTAGCACCCTTTCCGCGCGTAGCGCGTGATAGAACCAGACGGAAAGGGGTCCAGTCTCGAACACCACGCGTTTGGCGGCTGGCGCCCGCTTGCGGATAAGCTCGGCAATGATCTTTGGATCAGAGGCGCACTTCCCGCGCCAGACGCGCTTGCCTTCACGTCGGATCGACACCGCTGTCTCTTTCATCGACACGTCGAGACCGATATATTCTTCCATGGCTGTTCTCCATCAGATGCTTGGGCCCGGCGTCAGGTCGTGAGCCCGTATTTCCATCTTATCGGGGAACAGCCACCTTCCAAGGATATGATTGGTTTCAGGGCGACTCGCTCCCGCGATTACCCCATGTGGACGCCCCCGACGGCATCGATGTGCCAGAGTGGAGGTGTTCTCAGCCACTTAGAGGAGGCGCCCATGACGGAAGTTAGCACCATCGGCCTGGATCTGGCCAAGAATGTCTTTCAAGCACACGGAGCGAGCTCTGCCGGAGCGGTCATCTTCCGCAGGAAGCTGCGGCGCGACCAGGTGCTGGCTTTCTTTGCCGCCCAACCATCGTGTTTGGTGGCAATGGAGGCATGCCCGGGTGCCCACTACTGGGGTCGGGAGATCGGGAAGCTCGGCCACACCGTGCGGCTGAGCACACCCGCCTATGTGAAGCCTTTCGTCAAACGGCAGAAGAACGACATGTCCGATGCGGAGGCGATCTGCGAGGCGGCGCAGCGCCCGACCATGCGCTTCGTGGCTGTGAAGAGCGAAGCCAAGCAGGCCTCCGCCGTGATCTTCCGGACCCGTGATATCCTGGTCGGCCAGCGCACTCAACTCATCAACGCGATCCGCGGCCATCTTTCCGAATACGGCCTGATCGCGCCGCAAGGACCTTTTCATATCGGACGCCTCATCGCTCAAATCGAGGATCCCACATCGAGTGTGCCGGAAGCTGCTCGCTCCTGCCTTGCCCTCCTCGCCGAGGGGTTGCGCCATCTGCAGAACCAAATCGCCGCGCTGGATACGGAGATCTCTGCCCGCGCCAAAGCCGACGACGCGACTCGGCGTCTGATGAGCGTGCCTGGGATCGGCCCCCTGATCGCCACCGCCATAGAGGCGCTCGCGCCGCCAGCGGAGACGTCCCGATCGGGCCGTGACTTCGCTGCCTGGGTCGGATTAACGCCGGTTCAGCGCTCTACGGGCGGCAAGGAACGACTGGGCCGAACATCTCGGATGGGAGAGCGCACACTGAGGCGGCTCCTCACTATCGCAGCGAGCGCCGTGGTGCGGTGGGCCAAGCGCAAAGGGGTGCCTAAAGGATCCTGGCTCGGCCGGATGCTCGAGCGCAAACCGCCGATGTTGGTGATCGTGGCGCTGGCGAACAAGAACGCCCGAAGAGTCTGGGCGCTGTTAACGAGAGGGAGAAAGCTATCGGGCTCCGGTCGTGCCCGCTTGAGCGGGACGGGCGCGAGGCCGTTGGCGGCGTGAGGAGGTCAAAGGACAGGTATGGCGCAACGTCGGTGAGGCGGGATCAGGAGAACCAGGCGCATGGGGAGCGCTTCCAGCGTGTTCCAGTGATGTGGACCTGATCCTCGAACTCCCATACGGGCCCGCGGCCATGAGAAGGCCGCAATGAGAGGCCGAACACATGGCAGCACCCGAACACGCGCAGCAGCCCTGCACCAAAGATTCTTCTTGCATCCGTCGGGGCGTCCACACATGGCCATGCGGCACGCCGGCCCGGCAGCGCTCGCCGCGCGGCGCTCTTCCACGCAGGCGGGCCATCTTTGTGGAAAGGCCGGTCTCATCGATGAACACGAGCTTCGCCGGATCAAGATCGAGCTGGCCGTCGAACCAGTCCCGGCGCCGCTTCAGGATGTCGAGGCGACCCTGCTCCAGTGCGTGCGCGGACTTTTTTTGAATGTCCAGCCGTGACCGCGAAGCCAGGCGCTCAAGGCGCTGCGGCTGATCCGCACTGACTGCTCGGCGACGAGCCGCTCCACCATCTCGTTCAGCGTGATGTCCTTGCGCTCCTCGATTAGCCCGACGATGAAGGCTTCATGCGCATCGAGGCTGGAGGCGCGGCGGCGGCCCTGCGGGCGTGGCGCCAGTTCGCCGATCTTCGCCCGCGCAATCCAGCGGATCGCGCTGGACACTCCCACGCCGAACCGCGCCGCCGCTTGCCGCGCCGACATGCCCTCGTCCGAAGCCTTCAAGACCCGCGACCGAAGATCACCGCTCAATGCTCTTCCCATCGTCCACCTCCATCGAGGTGGATGTTGAATCAGCACAAAACGCAGCATCGATCACAGGACGTGCTCTAGATCATTTCCCACGAATAAAAAATTGTACTCTGATTGATTAATAACTATTCACAAAAGCCGCATAAAACTGAACATTTATATAATAAAGGTTTAGTTTACAGCGCCTTTTGATTGTCGTAAGGTTCGGTCATATCAAAGTCAGATCATGAATTGCTGTTGAGAGGAGGACCAATGTCTGTTGCAGAGGCTGGAGAAAGCGGAGCAACTTGTCCCAGATGGGGGGGCGATTTTGCCAATCAGCTTCTTCTCCGGTGGGCCCTCGGAGGCCTATATGCGTAGCGAGATGCTGTTATCAACTTTGGAAGCTGTTTCCTTCCATGTCGGAGACATCGGTCCGGGCCAGTCAGTCAAACTACCGACGAGCCCGCTCTTTTACGCTCCAGCCGTCGCCAGCTGCGACGCGCTCTGCCGAAGCGTGCGCGGGGGCGTACCGGCGCAGCAGGCGTGGCGCACGTTTGTGGGTTCTTCCGCGAACTCCGTTGCAGTCGGACCGTTCGCCCCATTTCTCCTGGATGGCAGCTATGATCGCTCTGGCACTCTGGAGATCGCGGTAAAGGATATGGGCTTGACTATCCAGCAAGCCGACGAACTCGGCGTGGGATTGCCCATCGGGCGCGCGGGCGAAAAGCGCTATAGCCAGCCGGGACGGAAGTTTGACCGATACGACAACCATCTAGGCGTCGTCGAACTGGCGCGGGTGGCCTTCCGTGTTCGACTGCATGTGCCGGGCTATCGCGCGCCATCCAAGTGCGGTGCCGACCCCGCGCATCCGCCAGACCAAGAATTCCTGACCGATGCGGTCGGACGGACCAAACCGAAACGCGAGCATGTGTTTCCGCTCCACGACGTCCCGCAGGCCAACGCCCAGATACGCTTGATCGAGTGTCTGGCCAGGGAGCTCACCCACGTCAATCGCCTGATCCTTGCCGAGGCGCTTGATCTCAGACGCGGCATGGGCCTGAGCAATGCCCTGATCTACGACGTGATCACCTGGAGCGTAGAGGCCTTCGCTTGGTCGGGCAGTCATACTGGGCAATACGATAACGAAAAAATAGTAGATCCATCCGCGGCCGTTGCGCCGCTGAAGAATATACCGCATCTCATCTATCCCCTAAAAGGAGAACTGTCATGAAAATCCCCGATCAACAATCGGCGCTGGACCAAACCGCACGACAGAAGGCTTCCCATTCACTCGACACGGATGCCGGTTATATAGCCCGGTCCTATCGCGATGGGGCCGGTACCTATGATCTCGATGTCGGCCGTAAGGGGTACTGCGGGCCGACCGTCGTAGCTGAACTGGCGGCTGCCATCCAGACGGCCTATTTGGCCAAGGAGCGAGCAGTCGTTACAATCCTAGACGCTGGCTGCGGAACGGGCCTCGTGGGATTGCAGCTGAAACGCCTCGGCTTCCAGTTGATCGACGGGATCGACCTCTTCGAGGAGATGGCCGAAAAGGCCCGACAAACCCGCGTCTACCGCCAGGTCCGAAGCGATGTTGACCTTAACGGCCCCCCCTCCGACTACGCCAGCGCGAGCTATGACATCACGGTCTGCTGCGGCGTCTTCGTGCTTGGGCATGTTCGACCGCAGGGACTGCGCGAACTGGCTCGCGTCACGCGCCCAAAGGGATTCGTCATCACGAGCACCCGCAAGAGCTATGTGGAGGCCACCGGCTTTGACAGCGAGGTGCAGCGTCTGCAGGATGCGGGCGTTCTTGTGCTGGCGCAGCGTCTAAACGACGGTAGATACATCGCCGAGGAGGACGCGCACTACTGGGTTTTCCAGGTGCCCGAGAAGGCCAGCGCGCCAACGGAGGAGCGGCCTTGACCGCGCTGCCGCAAAATTCGCTGGCGAAACTGGCAGCCGATGCAACGAGGACAAAGAGCGCCAGCGCCTGACCGCTTAGCCTGGCCCGCGAAGAGTACGGGTTCCTCTACCTTGTCGAGCACGGCATCCTGGAAGAACGGCGTTGGTGCACGGATCGTTTATTGGTGTGGGTTTAGGCAAGCGGCAACCGCAGTAGCCGTTGTAACGTAGCTATGCCTTTCAAACACAATATCAGCCGTCGCCATCATATTGAGAAGATGAAGTTCAGGGTGACGAACTGGCCGGAATACCAGGCAGGACTTCATCATCGTGGCAGTTTGACCCTGTGGGTGACGCCGGAAGCCTTGTCCAGGTGGCAAGTGCCAAGACGCAAGAAGTGGCGGCCAGCACCGCTATTTTGATCTGGCGATCGAGACCATCTTGACGCTGGGTCTTATCTTTGGGCCTGCGGCTGCGCCAGGCAGAAGGCTTGCTGGAATCGGTGCTGCAGCTGATGGGCTGGCGCTCGCTGTCCCCGGTCACACCACCCTAACCCTGATGGCTTTGGCTATACGTGGTTTTGCACGACCTTCGAGGCCTGGAAAGGGCGCGCGCGCCCGACGATGCGCCAGACGCATCTGGGCGGCGAGAAGGTCTTTGTCGATTTCGCTGGCGACACCATCGACATCTTCGATCCCATCACCGGCGAAGCGCACCCCATGAAGCTGTTCGTTGCGGCGATGGCCGCCTCGAGTCGTTCCCGAGCGAGAGCCTGTCCGACTGGATCGGCGTTCACACGAACCTTTTTTGCCTTTCTGGGCGGCGTGCCGAAGTTCGTGATCTGCGACAATCTCAAGGCCGCCGTGACCAACCCCGATTACTACGACCCCGGCCACAACGAACCTATGCCGAGATGGCAAGCCATTACGGCACCGCAGTGCTCGCGGCGAGGCCGAGACGCCCGAAGGATAAGGCAAAGGTCGAGGTTGCCGTGCAAATTGCCCAGCGCGTCGTCCTGGCGCGGCTACGCAATTAGCGCTTCTTTTCCCTCGCGGAGCTGCACGCCGCCATCCGCCTGCTCGTCGCCGAACTCAACGCCCGCCAGATGCGCGGCTCTGGCTTGCTCCTGACCCAACCCGGTAAGCGCCAATGTGGCTCCACCCGAAATGTCGGGACAGTAGTCGACCGAAACGTCTCCTTTCAAAAGGAAATTCATCGAGAAAACCCCAGTCGACATTGTACAGATCCAACTCTCCCTCAATTGTTAATCCCAGTTGGCGGCACAATTCATCCAGGGCTGACGCGCTTCGGCACTGACGTGCCGCCCGAACATCGACGCAACTGCCCCTTGACAAACCTGTTCGCACCAGATTTCGGAGCGTTGAGACCCAGGCTCGCTTCGGCCGAAACGACAGGATGTGGCGAGTCACCGTCACCAGTGTAAATAGGCTAGCGGGATTCGTGCACGAAGCAACGAACATGCCGTTCGGCTTCAAGAGAGAAAGTGTCCGCTGAATAAAAGCAGGTTGATCCTGGACGTAAGGCAAGACGCCGATAGCGGCAATAAGGTCAAAGGCTCCTTCGAACGGCAAAGAGTCAGGTGTGCACACCTGAAAGCGCTCCTCAGGAGAATCAAGCATTCCGCGCGCGGCTTGGATCGCAATTTCGATTTGCAATGACGACAGATCAGCTCCGTGCACGTCAAACCCACGGCTCGCTAACTCGAGACAGAGCTGGCCTGTTCCGCACCCGATATCTAGCATTCGACCTGACGAGAGATGACGCGATACAAGCTCCGCGACGAGAGCAGCCCGTCGAACGAAAAAAGAATTCGGAGCGCGAGCACTGCTAGCAAATTCCGCACTGCAATCCTTCCAGAATTGGACGGGGTCGCTCATCTTGGTCCTTCCTCTCCTCAAGCAGTACTGCCTGCGTCACTAATCCGGCGGCCTTCTCCGCCGCCCGTCGAGAAGCCAGCCTGGCCCGCGCGCCTTCCATCACGCTGCGGCTCGCCGGGCCGTGAACGCCGGAAATCGAAGCCCCAGGCCCGATCCGCCAAGCGGTACTTTGAGCTCCGCAAACCGGGCCGCCTGGCTCGCTCGCCACCGTAGTGCCCGCACGATCTTGCCCCGCCCGTCAACCTCGCAGATTGCTATGGAATGCGTTTCCGTTGCGTTCTGTGCTCCAGTCGGGCTTTTTCAAACATGCCTATTCAAATGCCAGGCCGAACATACCATCGTGTGCGGATGGCGGCTGCGAATCTTCTGTTAATTCGATTCTAACGTTTTGTTACACGGCTGGAGTACAGAGAAGACGCAGGCGAGTTGCTGGTCAGGCGGCGAGCCTTTGACGTGATCAATTCTTTAGCACTTATGCCACAGCAGGATTGAGAACTGTCAGGTCGGGTGTTTGTCACCTATGCCAGCCGCTCTTGGCCGAGCGCTCATCAGCGGCAACCTGATCATGCAGTGCAATAAGGTGCATCACGTCAGCGAAGCGCTCGTCCAGGACCTGACCCTCGGTCTCGAGCCCGAGGACGGCGACATCTGGATGTACGGCGCCAACCTGACGACGGGATGTTGGCCTTCACCGATGAAGGCATCGAGGAGACTCCTCCTCGAAGAATATCATCGCGTCATCACGGTTCTGCGTGAGCGTGAGGCTCGTGCGAGGGCGGGCGGTCTGCCTCGCAAGCACGGGATATCCGAGGCGGCCCAGTATAACTGAAAGGCGAAGTATGGCGGGATGGACGCAGACCGGTGACTTCTCTGGGGTCCGAATACCTATTATTTGGCCGACCGGCCGGCATCATGCTTCCCAGCCGCGCCCCCACACTGACCGACCCGGGGAGCTGCCTTCCATCGACAGGGACATTAGGGCCGTGAAGTGGTGTCTATGGCACGGTCGGTGTCGATCTCGCCATCGGCGGCCTGGAGCGGATCCTCGTAAGACTCAAGCTTTGCAGCGAGAAGGCGAGTTCTCGATCGCACGGCTTCATAGTCTCGGGTTGCAGCTTCAACCTCGTCCGTCGAACCGTGGTGCGATCGTAAACTATGGCAAGCGCTACCGAGCCGGCCTTCGGATTGCCACGTCTCTCGCCGAGTCGGCGGTGAACTCACTCGTCGGAAACGTATGGTCAAGAAGCAACAGATGCGCTGGTCGCTTCAGGGTGCGGTATGCTCATGCGGGTCCGGACGGCCGAGATCAATTGCGAACTTCACGATGGATTGCGGGCACCGTTTCGCGGCCAGAGTCAAACGTGCCTTCTCTTTTCAAACATCCCCTTCTGCCCGCCGCCCGAAGTTACAGCCATCCATGCCGAAATCGGAAGCCTCGAGGCGTGTTCAGCCAGCGGGTGCTGGCAAATCGGGCCTCAATGACGATGGAGGCGGCGTTTTGCGTCGAAGCGCTCGAGGAGGCTCTGGCTAGATATGGTCGACCCGTGATCCTCAACACGACCAGGGCAGCCAGTTCACCAGCCTCGAGTTCACAGGCGTGATGACAGCAGCGAGCGTGTCCATCAGCATGGATGACAAAGGTGCCTGGCGCAACAACGTCTTCGTCGAGCGGCTGCGGCGCACGATCAATGCGAGGAGGTTTATCTGCGCGCCTACGACAGCGTGTCCGAGGCCCGCTCGTCGATCGCCCGGTTCTCGCCTTCTATAATGGAGAGCGCCCGCATTCGACCCTTGACGGCGCACGCCCGACGAGACTCATTTAGGCGCGCAAGCGCGCCCTCCCGACGCCGCAGCAAAATCGCAAAGACCCGCGCTCATCGCGACCCGGCAGGATGCCGCTTAAATTCCGCGAGGCGCCGTCGAAACAAGCGCAGCCAGCTCTCTATGCCGCAAATCCCGAACGCAAGTTAAGTTGATAACGCCCCGGAGAACTCATGCGCAACGTGATCCACGAGGTGGTCGCCGATATCGATGAAGAAGTCTCGGAGATCGTGTCGCCAGCCGAGTTGGCGACGAAACCTAGACTGGAAAAAGTGGCCCGACGCCATGAAACAAAACCATGACTCTCCTCAGCAGGAGAACATCATAGCCGCAGTCATAGTCCATACCGATTGTCAAAATAACTTATGTTAAACAATTTTAAATACTATGCATACTTTGCGAACACTCTCGAGAACTACGTGTAACATAAACATAACTTGATGCCAATCTAAAAACTAAGTAGGGATTTGACGGTCCCCTGTGCCGACTGCACAGCAAGTGGCAGCTATGTGTTGCAGGGACCAGAACAAAAGCAGCAGAACAAACGCAAATGGCTTTAGAGCAGAGGCTATGGACAGTGGACGAATGACTGCAGTCTCACAACTTCGAAGGTTCGAAGTCGGAATTGCCGATCAGTTTTCTTCGACCCCCTCGACAGAGTGTATTTCGTGGCTGGCGCGACGAAAATCGGAGTGGGAAATAGGAAAATCTAATCCTCCCCCCGCGGCTCCAGCGACAACTCGCGGACGAAGGTTAGTTCGCATCGCTGACCCGGCTTTCCTCCTTCTCAGCGGCGGCTCGGCCTATTGTCTGATACTAGCAACCGACCATGCGTCAAGGCGACGCCTACAAAGTGGAACACCAAAACTCGGCGTCTTACACTCATACGGCATGGTCACGGCAGCGGATTGGATTGCTGCGTGACCGAAGATGGCAAGGAGGGTTTTTCAACGATGAACATCGGTGTTTTGAAGGAAATAAAAGAAGACGAGCGGCGTGTCGCACTTCAGCCGATCCAGGCTCAGGCTCTTTCGCGCCTCGGCCACAACATCTACGTAGAAATCGGCGCCGGCGAAGGGGCTGGATTCTCGGATGCGGATTATCAGGCCTGCGGGGCGAAGGTTGCGATGAAAGATGAGGTGCTCGCCCGGGCGCGGCTTCTCCTCAAGGTGAAGGCACCGCTGCGCTCAGAATACCCTGACTATTCTCCGCATCACATCCTTTTCACGTATCTACATTTTGATGAAAACATCGATCCTCAGGATATCTCTGAACTCATCAGTAGAGGGTTTCTTGGAATTGGTTACGAGTGGGTGGGAGAAGGTGGCCGGCATCCATTGCTTGAGCCGATGAGCCGTCTGACCGGTTATCTCTTCGCTCAGCGAGCGTTGGAATTGTGCTCCAAGGAAAAGGGGGTGTTCTGCCCGCGAAATGAGGACCTTCTTCCCGGAGGGCGGGCTCTGATAATCGGATGCGGCAATATCGGTCTGTCCGCATTCAAATACTTGTCGGACCTGGGGGTTACCTTAACCGTCGTTGTCACTCGAGGCCGCGAGGATTTCAATTGCAAAGCCAACGCGCGCTTCGCAACCGAAGGCGTCGACTACATCGGCGCAACCGGCACGAAACTGATCGTCATGAATAATAAGGATCCTTCACGCACTCAGGACACGATCGCGGCGGCACTGCCTGAGATCGACATTGTCCTCAATTGTGCGGTGCGTCGCTCCGATCTTCCGAAGCGGAGAATGGAGTACCTGATCGACAGAAGCATGGTTAGATCCATGGAGAGAGGCAGCATTTTGTGCGACTGTACTGCTTGTGATCACGATTTGGTCGAAACCTGTACTTCTTCTGCGTCGCTCTACCACTCGTATTTCGACGAAAATGTCGTGCATTACAACTGCGATCATATTCCGTCAATGGTGGCGAACACCGCGACCCGGCTGCTCACGGCGCGAACTTTCCCTTACATTCGTTACATCGCCAGTCTCGAATCTTTGCAGGCTATCACTGAAGATGAGAGCCTGCGTAACGGAGTCTGTTGCTATGGTGGTTACCTGACTCACGCACTGTCAGCGGAGAAGAAGGGCTTGCCGTATCGGCCGCTGAGCAACGTTATTGAAGCGATGTCGCGTCCCATATAGGCGTTGGGAAGATTCAGCATGCGCAACAATTTACAGTGAGACAATGACTGCGTAATCAGACCCCGGATTTTCGCGTAAGGGATTCCCGGTTTGGAGTGGTGAAGGCACGCCGGTCAGCGCCGATATCGAGACCGGTAACTTCTCCGGGGTACGCAGCGCACAGCAGGGGCGGTTTGGGTTTGAATAGTGAGGGCACGTTTGCCTCTGGCTCTCGAAATCGTGCCCGCAGTCGGTGGCGAAGTTCCCTATTCATCTCGGCTGTCCGAACCTGCATCAGCATGTGAGCACCGTGGAGAGACCAGTGCCGTCTGAGGATCTCGATGTTGATAAGAGCCGGGTGCCTGAGGAAATCCGAAGCCGAGGACATCACGGTGCGTGCCGTATGCAGGCGCAGCGACGGCGTCTTCAAGGACGCGACTGACATCACCCGCAATGAAAGCCGTCGGTGGATAGTCGAGGCTGCGATCAAAAAGCAGGAACCATCCGCACATTCGTCGTACGCCTCCGGCGAGGCTTCCGATTACCCACATCGTCGGCTTGATCCAATGGAGATGCCGAAGGCGATGTCGTGCAAGCGGGTCATGCCGCGCCAGACGACCATGTTGCCGGGAGGCGGTGCCAACGAGCGCGATGGACTGGCGCAGGTTCTCCAGCCAGCGGTAGCTCTCCTTTGTCTCGATGGGCACGCGCGTGGGATTGATGTGCCGCTTGAGCGCGAGCGTTCCCTTTGAACTTCGTTCGTGTCCAGAACTTCGCCGCCGTCAGACCGAGGGGCGTGCCGGTGAGGGCGACGGCCAGGCTCGAATGCATCAGCACCCGCACAAGGTCAGCACGTTGGGCTGCCCGGCCTTGTAGCGCCCGGCGTTGATGGTCTTGGTGAAGCCGATTTTGCCCGGCTGCGCGGCTGTAGATAAATTCGGTCGTGTCCTGCAGGATAAGGATCGGACCTTCGCTCGCCGCAACGCGCGCCGCAGTCGCGGCGAAATGGCCGGCCAGAACGCCATGTTCGGTCACACGCGGGTTGTCAAAGAAGCGGTAGGCCGCCTTCGCCGCCGCCCAGTCGCCGCAGGCCGCCGGGGTTGGCTTGCCCGGCGCAGCTGACATCTGATCCAGCAACCGTCGCAGCCGACGGGCCAGACGCTTGTCGGGAAGAGCCGCCGCAGAAAGCTCTTCCTCCTGCCAAGAGCTCTCGCTGCTGCTGGTCTTGTCTCGCATCCGTGACGCCTCCGCGATTCGGCGTCACGGACAGAATCACGGCAGATTCATACGGGGCAATAGGCCCGCCGACGATGTGGGTAATCGGAAGCTTCACCGGACGGGTACCATTCGTCAACCGATCCAGCAAGAAGTCCCATGCTGAGCTCGAAAGGCTCGCAGCGTCGAAGAGACACGTGCCATATCCTGGCCGTCGCCGAAACGGGCGGCTTCCCGGCCTGGAAGCGGCTCTTCGAGCGATACCAGGCTGCCATTGATCGGCTGATCGGCAGCCTTCCCAAGGCGAGCGTCATCGGCTTATCGCCTCAGAGGTACGGCTGATGACGCGGACACGGGCGAAGCGGCGTCGAGATCGCAAAGGAGCATGTCGATGCTCTCATCGGATATTTGGAACGCACGAGGAAGAGCCGCTTCCGAGATACGGCGTAGATCTGAAGAAGAGCATCATCGCCCAAGGAATGCGGCTGACCGGCAGGTCTTCCGGACCAATCCGCGTTGCGCCGAAATCCTCCGCGACGCCGACGACCGAGATCGCAAGGTGAGCCTGTGTCGGCTGGAGCAGGTCGCCGCTGTCCGGGAACAGAAGGCGAGGACAGATGCCGACCAGATGGCGCTCGAAGACGAAAACCTTCGATTGCTTGCCGAGAACGCATCGCTTCGGCGAGAGCGCGGTGATCACCGAGACTGGCAGGCTTGAGTGATTGGGTTCTCGAACTCTGGTCCTCGGAGCCGCGCCGTTGTGGCCCCGACAGCCGGAGGCCGGATCGCAGTCAACGAGGCACCGGGACCGCTTCGGCACCTCATTACCGCAGGTTATCCCTCGCATGAGAGTAATTAGCGTTCTGCAGCCTACCCTGACACGGTACGAGTGTGGCGCAGTTCACAGCACATGAATGGAAATAAGCAGTGTCCGAACGCCGACGTCTCCGAAATTCATTGCAACCCTTGGCATCTCCCGGCCCTCACGCTTCTCGCCTCACGCGGGTTGCAGCGCGCCGGGGAGCAAAGAAACTCTGGTGAAAACCTCCCAGACCATTTCCGCGGGTGCCGACAGGGGTCGCGAAGACGGCGAAATCCTCCGGATTCGCATGCCCAAGGGATGGACATTGTACGATCCACGTCTGGCGTGGATGCTGGTCGCGCCGGTGCTGTTGCTCCTGATCTTCTTCCTGGTGCTGCCGATCGCCCTGATGGCGGTCTATACCTTCTTTACCTTCGTGACGGCCGGTGTGGAGGAAAGCACGCTGACGCTGGCAAACTGGCACGAGTTCCTCACCGACAGCTACTATCACGGCTTCCTGTTGAAGACGCTGCGGGTCGGCGCGATGACGGCGCTGCTCTGCGGGGTGTTGGGCTATTTCCCGGCCTATTTCATCTGGGCCACGAGCTTCAAGCACAAGTGGCTGCTGTTGCTTTTGCTCATCGTGCCGTTCTGGATCAGCTTCACCATCCGCACCTTTTCCTGGATCAACATCCTGGGCGAACAGGGCGTCATCAACGTCGCGCTGGCGAAGATGGGCATCATCAGCGAGCCGTTGCCGATGCTCTACAACGAGGGCGCGGTCATCGTCGGGCTGCTGCACTTCCTGCTGCCCTACATGATCCTCAACGTTTATGTCAGCTTGGAGAGCATTGACCGCACGCTGATTTCGGCGGCCCGCTCGATGGGCTGCACCAGCGCACAGGCCTTCCGCGAGGTGACATTGCCGCTCTCGCTGCCGGGGCTGGCTGCAGGCCTGCTGCTCTGTTTTGTGCTGGCCGCCGGCAGCTATGTAACAGCGCAGCTCCTCGGCTCCGGCCGCGACGCGCTGTTCGGCAATCTGATCTCCGACACCATCATGGGACAGCTGAACTGGCCGATGGGGGCCACGCTTTCCATCGTGCTGTTCATAGTGCTCGGCTTCTTCGCCGCCATCTATACCCGCTACATGGGCATGTCGCAAATCGTCAAAGGACTGGGTGGATGATGAAGCCTCAGCAAATGAAGGCGGGGCGGCGGAACAAGGAAGGCAGATGGGCCTGGCGGCTGACCGGCTTCGTCACGCTCTGCGTCTATATCTTTATGTTTGCGCCGATTGTGGCGACTGTCATTCTGTCGTTCAACGCCTCGATGTTCGGCGGCTTCCCGATCACGGGCTTCTCCCTGCAATGGTACGGCAAGCTGATGGCCAATGAAGCGGTGCTGGCCGCCTTTAATACGTCGCTATGGATAGCCTTGGTCACGGCGATAACAGCCACCGCGATCGGCATCGTCACGGCCTTTGCGCTGGTGCGCTTCGAATTCCGCGGCAAGCAGACATTGAGCACGCTGGTGATCCTGCCGGCGCTGGTGCCGGAAACCATTCTGGGCGTCGGCCTCCTGGTGCTGATCAAGGCGGTCGACCAGCCGAGGACTTTGTTGCTGCTGGTGCTCGGCCATATCTTGCTCGCCGTGCCCTACGTGGTGTTGATCGCGCAGGCGCGCATGGTTGGCATCCGGCGTGTCTATGAGGAGGCAGCACTCTCGCTCGGCGCCTCGCGCTTTTCGTCCTTCCGCGAGATCACGCTGCCGCTGCTCATCCCTGCCGTCGTCGGCGGCGCGCTGCTCGCCTTCACCATCTCGTTCGACAACACGTCGGCCAGCCTGTTCTGGCGGCCGGCAGGCGTCGAGACCATGCCCACCCAGATCCTTTCGATGCTGAAAATCTCGATCAGCCCGGAGATCAACGCGCTCGGCACCGTCATGATCCTGGTGACCCTCGGCATCCCGCTGATCGGCGGCATGCTCATGCAGAGCCTGACCAGATTAAAGAGACGAGGCGAACCAAAGGAGGAAGCACGATGAAACTGACCACCACCAGGCGGCTGGAACGGCTGCAAGACCGCTACGCCAACGGCGATCTCAGCCGCCGCACTTTCCTGACGCTGACGGCGGCCGCGGCCGCCGCGGCCGGCCTCGACATGCCGTGGATGAGGCAGGCGCTCGCAGCGGTCGAAGAGGTTCGCTTCGACGGCTGGGGCGGAACGGTGCAGGATGCGATCGACAAATATGCCTTCAAGCCCTACACGGCCAAGACCAAAATCAAGGTGGTCCAGGGCACGTTCGGTGGAGAGAACGAGATCATCACCAAGATCAAGACGGCGAAGCCCGGTGACTTCCAGGTCGTGCATTCCTCCGGCCTCAACTACTACCTTAAATATGTGAAAAACGGCATGAACTCGGAGATCAACGAGGCCAACATTCCCAACATGGCGAATGTGATGCAGGCGATGATCGAGCCGTTCCGCAAGCTGACGCCGAAGCTTTCGGCCGTTCCTTACGACTACGGCACCACCGGCATCGCCTTCAACACCAAGGTGATCTCTCCAGAGGAGGCGAAGGAGAAAGGTGCGGGCCTACTGCTCGATAAGAAATATGCGGGCAAAATCGGCGGCTATGCCGGCATGGAAGAGCGCGTCTGGTACGCGGCTCTAGCCACTGGACAGGACCCGAACAACATCAAGGACATGGACACGATCTGGGCCAAGGTGCGCGAGACGCGCGACCTCGCCAAGAAGTTCTGGAGTTCCGGCGCGGAGCTGATGGACCTGCTCTCCAAGGGCGAGATCGTGGTGACCGACGCGTGGTCGGGCCGCGTCGCTGCCCTGCAGGACCAGGGTCATCCGATCGGCTTTCTCGATCCGGCGGGTTCCTACGCTTGGATGGAGGACATGCTGATCCTGAAAGGCTCGCCGATGGCCGAGTGCGAGGAGCTGATCAACTTCATGCTCGATCCGGCGACCTCCATCGCGGTGGCCGAGGGCCAGGGCTATCCGCCGTCGCTGGATCCGACGAAGGTCAAGCTCACCGAGAAGATCAAGAAGCTGCCGGCCTTCGACCCGACAGGCATGTTGAAGTCGTTGACCTTCGCCGATCCCGTCTACTGGGCGACCAACGAGGATGCCTGGACCAAGCAGTGGGACAGGATCTCGAAAGGTGCGTGAGTGCGTTGAAGCCATGCAGGCGTCCCGGCTGAGCTCGGCCGGGACGGACCTTTCTATCGCAGGCGTGGGACGCCCGGCGGTAGAGTTCCGCAACATCGACATCGCCTATGGCAAGTTCGTCGCTGTGCGCGACTTCTCGCTGTCGATCCGCAAGGGCAGCTTCGTTACCCTGCTCGGCCCCTCGGGCTGCGGCAAGACCACGATCCTGCGCTCCATCGCCGGCCTGGTCGACATTTCGGGCGGCCAGATCATGATCGACGGGCGCCGGGTCGACGACGTGCCGATCTACAAGCGCAATATCGGGCTGGTCTTCCAGAGCTACGCACTGTTCCCGCACAAGACCGTCTTCGACAATGTCGCCTTCGGCCTGAAGTACCGCAACGTGCCGAAGCCCGAGATCGCGCGCAGGGTCGGCCAGGCGCTCGAAATGGTGCGGCTGCCGGGCAGCGAAAAGAAGCTGCCGTCGGAACTGTCAGGCGGGCAGCAGCAGCGCATCGCGCTGGCCCGCGCCATCGTCTTCGAGCCGCAGGTGCTGCTGCTCGACGAGCCGCTGTCGGCGCTGGACACGAACATGCGCGAGGAGATGCGCGTCGAGATCAAGAAAATCCAGAAGGAAACCGGCATCACCGCCATCTTCGTCACGCACGACCAGGAAGAAGCGCTCTCCATGTCGGATCGCATCGTGGTGATGAACGCGGGCGCGGTGGAGCAGATCGGAACCCCGCAGGAGGTCTACGAGCGGCCTGCCACGGCCTTCGTCGCCGACTTCCTGGGCAAGGCCAACATGCTTGCCGGCACCGTCAGTAAATCCGGCGGGATGACAGCGGTCACGCTTGCCGCCGGCCAAACAGTGCACGTGGCGTCTCCGCGGCCGCTTGCACAAGGCAGCAGGGTCACCGTCGTGGTCCGGCCGCAGACACTGTCTGTCGGTGCAACGGCGGGCGCGAACCGGCTGTCCGGCCGCGTCGTCTCGACCTCTTATCTCGGCGGCAGCGCCATTTACGAGATCGACATCGGCGGCAAGAGGACTGTTCGCGCAAACCCGCAAATTAATGGCCCGCTTGTTCGCGAAGGCGAGGCAATCAATATCGGCTTTGACCCTGCCGGCTGTGTTCTGCTGGACGAGAAGGGAGTCCGCATTTTGTGAAGGCGAGGTCGATTGTGAGACCGTTAACCCATGGGTCCACCATCATAGCTTTTGTTGCGGAGAAAGTGACGCGATGGAGTGGACGATCTCGATCCAAGGGAAAAGCGCGCTCGGCGATGTCTGTCGCAAGAAGCGATCGACGACGGCAAGAAAATCATGACGGCCCTGCAGAGCGCGGTCGTGAACCACGAGGCGGAGACCTTATGCCCTTTCTCGCCGGGTCTGCCCGGATTGCCACACTTTTCGGCTGTTCAAGGACTGGACGATCCGCAGAATTCGAACGGTCGTTGGTACTGTGGAGGTGCGCAATCCACTTTGAATGCTGTGCTAGGACTGTTACCCAGGAAGCGTTCGCGCCGCTCAAGGAAGTCTGTCCGGATCGGGCAACGCCCGAGCTGATGGAACTGACGGCGCGATTGGGAAGCATGATGCCGTACCGGCAGGCCGCGAGCGTGCTCGCCGAATTCCAGCACAACGAACGGACCGAGACGCATGCGACCGTGCGAAAGCGGACCATCAAAGTGGCGAGCGGCTCGACGACAAGATCACTGAGAAAACCTGGCCCGCGAGAATGAAGATGGAGGAACGACATCAGCTCGAGATGCAGCTTCCTGGCGATCGACGCAAAGAGCTCGTCATCAGCATCGATACGGCGCACGTTCGCAGTGCCGATCCCAATTCAGCGCGAACGCAGCAGATGCGCTGGTCTCTCCACGGTGCTCACATGCTGATGCAGGTTCGGATAGCCGAGATGAATAGGGAACTTCACGACCGACTGCGGTCACGATTTCGAGAGCCAGAGGCAAACGTGCCCTCACTGTTCAAACCAAACCGCTCCTACCGTGCACTGCGTAACCCCGGAGAAGTTACCGGTCGACTTCCACGAATGGTGCTTTAACCAACTCCTTTCTTCCGAAGGCATCCCATGACAAGGCCAGTTATAATAACGTGTGCGGTAACCGGTGGTGGCGAGACAGTCTCCAAAAGCCCGCATGTGCCCGTAAGTCCTGAACAAATCGCTGAGGCGGCAGTGGAGGCCGCTCGCCGCGGTGCGGCTGTTGTCCACTGTCACGTCAGAGATCCCAACACGGGTGCTCCTTCCAGAGATCCAGCGTTGTTCAGCGAGGTGACTCGTCTGATCCGCTTGAAGGAGTGCTCTGCGATAATCAATTTGACGACAGGAATAGGCGCAGATTTGGTGCTCGGGCGCGACGCGGATCTTCAAGCACGTTCTGATTTGACTTCCGCTCAAGAGCGGACTGCGCATCTTCAGGATTGCCTCCCTGAAGCCTGCAGCTTGGATGTGGGCACGATGAATTTCGGTTCGGATGACAACGTCTTTGTCAATATTCCCGACCATGTCCGCTCTATCGCGAAGTTTGCACGCGCGCTCCACATCAAACCGGAAATGGAGGTCTTTGAGCTCGGCCATCTGCGTTTCGCAATGCGGATGGTGGAGGAGGGGCTATTGGAACCGCCGCCCCATTTCCAGATCTGCCTCGGCATTCCCTGGGGTGCCCCCGCCGACAGCGATGCTTTGATCGGGTTCGTGAGGCGGCTGCCACCGGGAGCGGTCTGGAGCGCCTTCGGCATTGGCGCTGCGCAATTCCCCATGGCGGCGCAGGCGGTAATACTTGGTGGTCATGTCAGAGTCGGGCTTGAGGACAACCTCTATTTGGAGAAGGGCGTTCTGGCCACAAACGGGCAGCTGGTTGATAGGGCGGTGCAGATTGTAAAGGCCCTCAATCACACCGTAGCCACGCCTTTCCAAGCCCGACAAATTCTCGGACTAAAGGAAGCAAAATTATGATCGAACGAGCAATCCAAACCTCCTAACCTGCCACTGAAGTGTCATCCAGCGGCGACCAGAGCCTCGGCTGTTTTGTTACACCGTAGGGCGCGGGTTGAGCAACCGGTGGAGACTTGGCACGCACATTTGTTAGAGCATGGGCCTCTTGACCAGACCCAGCGCGAGCTGGGCGATTTAGACGGCGTCCACTTGCTTAGCGAGCGCTCGTCCAATCGATCTGATAAGTAAGAGTGATCGCTTCCTCCAGCCGAAAGCGGACAACTATGACAGCTGAAAAACAGTTTCTTACGCATGCTCGTGTGCTCATCATCGGCGGCGGGGTCGTAGGATGTTCCATCCTGTTTCACCTCGCAAAGTTCGGCTGGAAGGACAGTGTGCTCCTTGAACGAGACGAACTGACAAGCGGGTCAAGTTGGCACGCGGCAGGTCAAATCCACACCATAAGTTCCGATCCAAACATTAGCCGCCTCCAAGGCTACACCATCAACCTTTACAAAGAGATAGAGGAGACCTCCGGCCACTCGGTAGGGCTTCACAACACGGGCGGGTTCTATCTCGCTTCAAACAAGACCTGGTACGAATATCTGAAACGCGAGCGATCCAAGGCCCGTTACATGGGTCTCGACCAGGAATTCATCAGCGTCAAAGAAGCGGCTGAGCGCCATCCCCTCATCGATCCGAGCCATTATCTCGCTGCGCTGTGGGACCCCCTAGACGGCGATGTCGACCCATCGGGTGTCTGCTATGCTTACGCAAAGTCTGCCCGAGTGCATGGCGCGCAGTTTTACACCCACACGCCCGTTATTGAAACCCGCCAACGGAAAGACGGTACCTGGGATGTGGTTACTCCCAAGGGTACCATTAACGCAGAACACGTGGTGAACGCCGCCGGGCTCTGGGCGAGAGAAGCTGGGAAGCTGGCAGGCGTGACTATGCCCGTGCAGCCTATGGAGCACCACTACCTGATTACGGAGGATATCCCCCAAATCGTGGAAAGAATGGCTTCCGGCAAGCGTCTTCCGGCGGGCATCGACTACGAGGCCAACATCTACTTTCGCCAAGAGCGTAACGGGATGCTGCTGGGCACATACGAGCCAAAGTCCACGCCGTGGAAGGTGTCAGGCACTCCGATGGACTTTGGCCACGAACTGCTGCAATCCGATCTCGAGCGCATCGCGGACCGTCTCGAGCTCGCGTTCGAACGCATTCCAGCTCTTGGTCAGGCGGGCATCAAGACCGTTGTGAATGGGCCCTTCACGTTCGGCCCCGACGGAAACCCGATGATCGGCCCTGTCCCCGGTCTGCAGAACTATTGGGCCGCGGTCGGCGTTATGGCCGGCTTCTGCCAAGGCGGTGGTGTCGGCCGGTCGATTGCGGAATGGATGATCGAAGGCGAACCATCCATTGATGTCTGGGCCATGGATATCTCTCGGTTTGGCAACTTCGCTACGGCCGACTGGGGTACGGTGAAGTCCTCTGAGAACTATGAACGCCGTTTCGTCATGACGTTTCCCAATGAGACCCTGCCGAAAGGACGGAGGCAAAAGACGACAGCCCTTTACGATCGTCTGGTTGCGAAAGGCGCCGTCATGGGGGTGAGTTTCGGCCTGGAGCATGCTCTTTGGTTCGCCGACGGGCCGGAGGACGCGCACGAAGAGCCGACTTTCGACCGAAACCGGAGTCATGACTACGTCGCGCGCGAAATCGAAAGCGTTCGCACGGACGTGGGCGCCATCGAGATCGCCAACTACTCGAAGCACGAATTCGCCGGGCCGGGAGCGAGAGCATTCCTCGATCACATCCTCGCCGGTAAACTTCCCAAGCCTGGCCGTATCGCCCTGACGCCGATGTTGACTCCGAAAGGCAAACTCTATGGAGACCTTACCGTCGCCTGCCTTGCGGAAGGCCGCTTCATGTTATTCGGATCCGGTGCGGCGCAGGAGATGCATCGCCGATGGTTCGAGCAGCATCTGCCAAGTGAGGGAGTAACCTATGTCAACCGTTCCGACGAACTTCACGGGCTGGCGATCTCGGGTCCGAAATCAAGAGAACTCCTCTCACGCATTACACGCGAAGACGTGTCTTACTTAGCTTTCAAGTTCCGGGATATTCGGGAATGTGTCGTGGGTGACGTTCCGGTGATACTCTCCCGCCTGTCGTTCTCGGGCGAACTAGGCTATGAAATCTACTGCCATCCGCAGTTCCTCATCCGCCTTTTCGAGGCGGTCGAACAGGCGGGCGGTGATCTCGGGCTGCGCTTCTATGGGAGTCGCGCCCTCATGTCGATGCGCTTGGAGAAGAACTGGGGTGTTTGGACAATGGACTTCCGCCCAGATTTCGACGCAAGTGAAAGCGGACTGGACGCGTTCATCGACTGGAACAAGGACTTCGTCGGCAAGGAAGCCGCAGCCAAGGCGCGCAAAGCAAGGCCCGCTAGGAAGCTTGTTGGTCTGACGATCAATGTCGACGACCGTGATGTCGTCGGAGACGAGGCTCTGCTCAAGGATGGGGTGGCGGTTGGTTACATCTCCTCTGGAGGCTATGGGCATCGCGTGAAGAAGTCCGTCGCGTTGGGCTACGTTCCTGTCGAGTTCACTAGCGATGGCACCGTGCTAGATGTCGAGATCGACGGACAATTGTATCCAGCGGTGGTGATAACCCAACCACTCTACGATCGCAGCGGTGATTTGATGCGATCTTAGTGTGCGATACCCAAATACATTGCCGGAGCGGGCTCGCCGATCGCTCTTGGGCGGTCGCCCGTCGTCGCGATGCAGGACCATCTGCGACGCGGGAGACGGTGCCATTGGGTCGTTGACGCTGAGGTGCAGCGTTGCTGGCGACAGCCGGGCTGCGACTTTGACTAGCGGCGCGCAAAGGCTGCGCACCGACACGCTCGCACCGTCCATCCCGGCGTCTGCTACAGTCGCCGTCGGGCCGAAGCAACGATGGAGCAAGCGATGCGGCCGAGGGAACGGCGAGACAGCGGTTCGCGGCGAAATGGCCGGCGGGAACGCTATGTGATCGAGCCAAGCCCGCAACAGGTCGCTCTGGCCTTGCTGCGCGCGTTGCGGCCCCCGGAGATGACGGTCTTGGTGAAGCCGATTTTGCCCGGCTGCGCGCGGCTGTAAATAAATTCGATCGGGTCCTGCAGCATCCCACCGGCGGCGACGGGGAGTTCCCACGCTGGTCAACGACTTCTCGCTGTCGCATGTCCGACAAAATCGGACATGCGAATAGCAGTACTAGCGCTATCACATTGTTGTAAAAGGATTGTCTCCTTTGGCATGGTTCATGCGCTGATATCCGCAAACGCGTCACCGACTGGGGAAAACCCTCCATGACCACGCTCACCGACTATACTGTTGCCGCCGTCTCAAGCGAAGCTCCGATGAGCCGTATTGCGCATGAAATGAGAAACGAGTTCGCTGACGCTGCATGGCAAGAGCGTCATGCCGTTACTCGCATTGACCAGTTGCGCGAATGGATGGGAGTCGACGCCGACGGCAGTCTGATGCGAGACATTGAGCTCGGTCTCGCGCGTGCGCCGATGGCGATGCGGATAACGCCTTATGTGCTGAACTTGATTGACTGGTCGAACTTTCTTCAAGACCCAATCCGCAAGCAATTCATTCCGGTTGGAAGGGAAATTCGCCCATCTCACCCGTTGCTAAAAATGGATTCATTGCATGAACGAGAAAGTTCACCTGTAGAGGGATTGGTGCATCGCTATCCGAACAAGGCACTTTTACTCGCAACGGATCGCTGCCCGGTCTATTGTCGTTTTTGCACCCGCAGTTACAGCGTGGGTTTAGACACGGAATTGGTCTCGAAGAAAAGGGCGTCGCCATTCCAGATGCGCTGGGATACTATCCTGGCATACCTTCGCGCGACCCCCGTCATCGGTGACGTAGCAGTGTCGGGGGGAGATTGCTTTCGCCTTAAACCTTCCCGACTTTTGGCGATCGGAATGGACCTTCTGTCCATCCCCTCAATTCGCTGCGTCCGATTCGCGACGAAAGGCCTCGCTGTACTGCCTATGAAAGTCACAAGCGATCATGAATGGACTGATGCTCTTGTCAAAATTAGCGATGCTGGCCGAAATCAGGGCGTAGAGATTTCATTTCACACCCACTTCAACCATCCTAGAGAAATCACCGACTACACGATTGCGGCTGCAGAGCTTCTTTTCAAGCGGGGAATAAGGATGCGCAATCAGTCGGTTCTGCTGGCTGGTGTCAATGACGATCCTGAGGTTATGAAACAGCTCGTCAAAAAACTCTCAGACATACATATCCAGCCGTACTACGTGTATACTTGTGATCTTGTCGACGGACTCGAGCACATGCGGTGCTCGGTAAAACTAGCATGTCAGATAGAAAAGGCCGTACGCGGGATCACGGCTGGGTATAACACTCCGTTGTTCGTTGTCGACACGCCGGGAGGTGGTGGAAAGCGTGACGTCCACAGCTTCGAGCATTATGACAGACAAACAGGGCTTGCTGTGTACCTGGCTCCATCTGTCCGGCCGGGCCAGTTGTTCACATATCCGGATCCTTTACAGTCTCTTTCACCAGATGCGCAGGCGGCATGGTTAGATCCCAAGCATGCCAAGGGCATAGTGAGCGATGCGATTGAGGCCGCTCGAGAACAATCGATGGCGATTTGAATGACCGAACAAAGCGGCATGTGCCCAATTTGGTTTCGGGGATCGAGCACAACACGATGGCCTCCCGTACAGCGATCCAAGTGCTGCGTCAGGCTGAGGTGAGCGTGTTCGAGACCTTTCTGTCGCAGCGGCCGACCTTAGCGTCAGCCGCTGCGAGGCGTGCCGCGTGTTGACAACCGCCGCGTGCTGACCGGCAAATCGGCGTGCCAAATTGGACGCCGGATTAGGGGTCAGTTTTAGAAGTCGTTCGATACATTGACAGAAGAGACAAGAGAACAAGGTGGTCACGACCGTGGAAAGTTGAGAATAAGGTCCGAAACAGGGATTCATAGAGCCGTCCCACACCCTGCCAGGTCGGCAGCCATCGTCGCAGGCCTCTGCGAGCAGAGGGCTGCGCAGCGACGAGCCGGCTGGAACTGCTGCCGCGTCCGATCCCAAGGTCTCGCCCGCACCCGAATATTTCCGGGGCCAGCACCATGCATGGGCCGCGCATTCCGTCGCTACCTGTTGGCGGGAGCAGCACTGGGCCTTGTCATCGAGCGGACGACGCGTGGCGATGAGTGCGATCGAGCGCTGCCGAGCGTCGGCGCTCGGGAGGACATGCAGAACAGGGCGACTGCTGTACAGCGGATCCGTCCGCAAGACCATCACGACGGAGGTCGACAGTGCGGAACAGCAGCGCCGCTCTCGTCAAGCCCGATGAGGCTGCTAACGTTCTTGCCAGATCAATTCCGAGCACAAATATCGACATGGGTCCGTTCCTCTCGTTCCGAAAGAGCAATCCTAACGGTTCGTTCCATAGAGAGGCGGGCCATCCCATAATCACAATCGCGATCCTGCCGATACCCCGGACACGATTTTCAAAACGGTCTCTAAGCTCCGGTGCAGCGCCGATAGATCGTCGGGGCGTCGACCACGCAGCATTGTCGAAACTTATGTACTCCGTTCACGGTATCTATTTGATTCTATCCTCTCCGGCGTGATGTCCTCACAATCCATAATTGCGCCAGAGAACGGAGGCGTGACCATGAAGTATTTGTCGGAGATAGCCCGGATGGGAGAATTGGGTGCGTAATAAACTAACGGAAATCGAAGAGGCGATTGCAGGAATACGTGACGGGATGACCATTATGATCGGCGGTTTCGGCGTACCGGGAACGCCTTTCACCCTGCTGGAAGAATTGGTGCGTCAGGCGCCCAAGAACCTCACGATTATCAAGAACGACGCAAACGAGATGGGGATGGGCATCGACCTCCTGTTGAAGGCCGACCTCGTCGAGAAACTGATCGCGTCGCACATTGGCCTGAACGCGCGAGCGGTCGAGCAGATGAATGCCGGCCGACTGAAGGTCGAGTTCAACTCTCAGGGCATTCTGGCTGAACGCATCCGCGCCGCCGGCGCCGGCTTGTTGGGAATCGTGACTGACATAGGGGTTGGCACAATGCTGCAGAATGGCAAGACTGCGATTGACATGGATGGTGCGACTGCGCTGATCGAAACTGCGCTTAAGGCGGACTATGCTTTGATTCATGCCGTGCAGGCAGATACTTTCGGCAATTTGAAATTTGCCGCGACGGCGCGCAATTTTTCGCCGCTCATGGCGATGGCCGCCAGGACAACGGTCGTCGAGGCGGAGGAAATCGTCGCGCTTGGTGAGCTTGCGCCCGACGAAACTCATACACCAGGGCCGTTCGTTCAAAAGGTCGTCGGTCTCCGCGTTACTAGCGAGGCATATGATGTCGTCCGACGCGCGTGAAATGATGCTGCGCCGTGCGGCGCTTGAACTCAATGATGGCGACACGGTCAATCTCGGCATAGGGTTGCCTACGAAGGTGCTGGCCCATGTCGCCCCCTCGATAACGGTGTGCATTCATTCCGAGAACGGGGTCGCCGGCATAGGCCCTCTGGCGGAATATACCGCAGGCGATCGGAACCTCATCGATGCGGGCGGCAACTACATCACCACGCTGGCCGGCGCTTCATACTTCGACAGTGCGGTCTCGTTCGCGATTATCCGCGGCGGAAATCTCGATCTTACGATGTTGGGGGCCTTTGAGGTTGCGAGCAACGGGGATCTCGCCAACTGGATGGTACCGGGAAAGTACACGCCCGGGACAGGTGGCGCGATGGAACTGGCCCAGAAGACACGACGCGTCATCGTGCTGACGACGCACCTGGACAAGGCCGGAAACCCCAAGCTGGTCGAGCAATGCACGTTACCCCTGACTGCTCAGCGGTGCGTTCACAGGATCATCACCGACCTGGCCGTCGTCGACGTGTCATCAGGCGGCTTTGAACTTGTTGAATTGTTTGCTGGCGTTTCGGTCGAAGAGGTAAAAGCTAAGACCGGGGCACCGCTCGTCATCATCCATCCACTTGCAATTTTCAATTGAGAACTTAATGGATTCGAACTTTCGCCAGACCGTCCTGCGCGCGGTGGACAGCGCGTTTGATCGGCAAACGGATTTCCTGAAACAACTCTGCCGCTTTCAGTCAGTACGCGGCCATGAGCAGTCGATCCAGCTCTATTTGGCGGACGCGCTTCGCAGCCGCGGTTACGAGACGGACGTTTGGGAGATCAACGAGCAGGATCTTGCTGATCTTCCCGGCTTCTCGCCGGTGCTCGAGCCTTATGCGCAGGCGGTCAATGTGGTCGGGAAAAGCAACAGCCGGAGCCGAAAGGGGCGAAGCCTCATCTTGAACGGACATGTGGACGTGGTACCCACCGGTCCGCTTTCCATGTGGTGCAATCCGCCCTTCGAGCCCTATATCGAGGAGGATTGGCTTTACGGGCGCGGTGCCGGCGACATGAAGGCCGGCCTCTCGTGCAATCTTTTCGCGCTGGAAGCCCTTGCCTCGCTCGGTTTCCAACCGGCCGCCGATTGCTACCTGCAATTCGTCGTGGAGGAGGAGTGTACGGGCAACGGTGCGCTCGGATGCCTACAGAGGGGATACAAAGCCGATGCCGCGCTCATCCCCGAGCCGTTCGGAGAGACGCTCGTCATCGCCCAGATTGGCGTATTATGGCTCCAGGTACGTCTGAATGGCATTCCCTCGCACATTGCCCATGCCAGCGCAGGCGTAAACGCGATCGAAGCGGCACTGCCCCTGATTTCTGCGCTTCGAGAGCTAGAGACGCGGTGGAATGACGCAGCCCGTCGGCCGACGGAGTTTGAAGGCATCGATCACCCTTTGAACCTCAACATAGGACGGATCGAAGGCGGAGATTGGGCATCCAGCGTCCCGGCCTGGTCGACTTTCGACGTGCGCATGGCGGTTTATCCGGGAGAAGATATTGACGCGGCCGAGCAGGAGCTTCGGCAATGCATCGCGTCGGCTGCGGGTAGATCCGAATATCTGCGGCAGAACCCGCCGGAGGTCATCTGCCATGGTTTCCGTGCAGAGGGTTACAGTCTGGGGCGCGATTGCTCCGAGACGGCGACGAATGCCATAGAGCTGCTGGCCGCCATGCACGAGATCGTCAACAGCTCCCCCATGGCGCGGACGCCGATCACCGCCACGACCGATGCGCGCTACTTCGGTCTCTACGCTGGCATGCCGGCCCTGGTGTACGGGCCGGTCGCAGAGCGAATCCACGGCTACAACGAGCGCGTACTGCTCGATTCCGTAAGGCGTGTCACACAGTCGATTGCGCTCTTTATCTCTGCCTGGTGCGGGCTTGAACCGATCGAAAGGGCGTAAGAATGCAGGACATTGTCATCGTATCAACGGCACGCACGGCAGTCGGCAAGGCGCATCGCGGCTTTTTCAACAACACCGAGGCCCCGTCGCTTGCCGGCTATGCCATGAAGGCGGCCGTCACCCGGGCGGGCATTGACCCGAGCATGGTGGACGACGTCATACTCGGCTGCGCCGTGACCCAGGGCACGAGCGGCGTCAATGTCGCGCGCCATGCCATTTTCGCGGCCGGCTTCCCGGTCTCGGTCGCCGCCATGACCATCGACCGCCAGTGCGCCTCGGGCCTGTCGGCAATAGCGACCGGCGCCATGCAAGTCGCGTCCGGCAGCAGCCGGGTCGTCCTGTGCGGCGGGGTTGAATCGATCAGTCTTGCGCAGAATGAACACATGAATCGGTACCGCGAGCGTGATCCGGTAGTGGAGTCATCCTACCCGCTCTACTACATGTCGATGCTGCAGACGGCCGAGCGGGTGGCCGAAACGTACGGCATCACCCGTGAACGTCAGGACCAATTTGCAGTGCAGAGCCAGGACCGCGCGCGCAATGCCCAGCGGCAGGGAAGGTTCGATGCGGAGATCGTTCCAATCGTCGTCTCACAACTGGTGAAGGATCGTGACAGCGACGCCACGTCCTGCAGGACGCTGTCTGCGGACAGGGATGAAGGCCCGCGCGAAAGCACCTATGAGGGGCTAGCGGCCCTAAAACCCGCACTGGAACATGGGCGCTATGTGACGGCCGGCAATGCCAGTCAACTCTCAGACGGCGCAAGCGCTCTCGTTCTCATGGATGCCGAAACCGCCGGGCGGGAAAACCTGAAGCCGCTGGGAATTTTCCGCGGAATCGCGGTTGCCGGCTGCGCGCCTGAAGAGATGGGCATCGGCCCCATCCTTGCGGTCCCGAAACTTCTTGCCCGCCATGGGCTGACAATTGACGACATTGACCTATGGGAAATTAACGAGGCCTTCGCAGCTCAACTGCTGGCGTGTAACGATCGCCTGGAAATCCCGCCGGAACGCCTCAACGTCAACGGCGGCGGCATCGCGCTCGGCCATCCCTACGGCATGACCGGGGCACGGCTGGCGGGGCATGTGCTTATCGAAGGCCGGCGCCGTGGGGCCAGGCTGGCCGTCGTCAGCATGTGCATCGGTGGCGGGCAGGGTGCCGCTGCACTCTTCGAAGTCTGCTGAACAAAGAACCCATAACGAAGGGCATGGCGCTACCCGAGTGGTGCCTTTCGCTTGGGGCGAAGGGCATGCGACCAGAAGATCTCGCCTGATCAGCGAAGTAGGATTGACCCCCTTTGATCCAGCGTCAGAAGTTGCATTGTCATCGGCACGTCTGCGACGATCTGGAAGCCGGCCTTTTGGTAGATCGCCAGCGCCGCCGGGTGGTCGAGCGAGCAGGTCTTGAGCACGATGCGCCGCGCATCGGCAGAAAAGGCCGCCGCCATTGCCTCGGAGAGTAGCCATTTGCCGAACCCGCGCCCGGCCACGTGCTCCATCAAGCCGAGGTAGACAACCTCGACGGTCTCTTGATCACGACGGTCGAGATCGAAGAAGCCTGCCGGCGCGCCTTCTATCAGCAGCAGACGCATGTCGCGTCGCGGTCCATGGATGCGGGCCGCCAGGTCTGCGTCGCTCAGGCAAAGATAGTCCTGCCAGTGCCACTTGCGTCCAATCCTATCGACAAGGTAGCGATAGAAATGAAGCGGTGGTTGCCTGAGGGGCAGCAACAGGCCAACATCGCGGTTGTGCTGGCCAAGTGCACCCCAACTCTCTCGAGTGAGCTCAAGCGTCTTCATCGAGATTTCAAGTTCGGGGCCTTCGGGCGCAATAGCTGCGTCTAGGGTCATTGTAGTCGGAATCTCTATGCAGTGGTACGT
>NZ_JAMYRZ010000054.1:0-35484 GCF_040321675.1 Mesorhizobium sp. M0296 | reverse complement strand
GCCTCCACTCCAGCCAGCATCTTGAATCACAAAACCGACTGATCCGGAATCCCCTTCGATTCCGTCAAATCAGGAACCGCTCTAAAACTCGACCTACGCATTGGAAGAGCATTAGGCCGAAAACATAAAAGGAATCTTGCGGCGTTTCTTAACGGCTGGTCAGCCGCTTTAGCAGGCGCTGAGGAAATATGAACATTCCGACGTTTGTTGTCGCTTTTACCGATGTGAAATTCCCGGAATGCCGCCTTGGCTAAAATCACGCCCGCAAGTGGCGGATTCTTGACAGCTCGATCCTCGTGCCGGCGCTTTGATGCGCCGCATGAGCGAACCAAGACGCAAGCGCGGCGCCGAGCGAACCAGCAACAGGGGACCGACCGCCATCCCGCAACTGCCGCTCAGGCGGGTGACAAACCCTTATCCGCCGATGGCGATGCTCTCGGCCGATCAGATCGAGGCGATCCACCAAGCGTCGATGCATATCCTGGAGAATTTCGGCATTGAGGTGATGAGCCCGCGGGCGCTGTCGCTGTTCGAGAAGGCCGGGGCCAAGGTCGATCATGCCACGATGAACGTCCGCATCGATCGCGGCATGATCGAGGAAGCGCTGAAGGCGACACAGTCCAGCTATACGCTGACGCCGCGCAGTCCCGCCCATGCCGTCCACCTCGGCGGCAATACCATCAACTTCACGCTCGTCGCCGGGCCGCCGAATGTGCACGACGTGGAGCGCGGCCGCCGTGCCGGCAATTTGCGCGATTATTCCGATCTCGTCCGGCTGGCGCAGCATTTCAACTGCATCCACATGCTAGGCAACCAGGTCTGCGCGCCGGTAGAATTGCCGGCGAATTCCCGTCATCTCGACACTTATTTCGCCAATCTGACACTGACCGACAAAAGCTTTCACGTCTCGGCCATCGGCCGCGGCAGGGCGCTCGACGGCATCGAAATGATGGCAATCGCGCGCGGACTGACGCTTGACGAGATGCGCCACGATCCCGGCGTCACCACGATCATTTCGGTCAATTCGCCGCGCCGCTTCGACGAGATGATGGCCGAGGGGCTGATGACGATGGCCGAGTTCGGCCAGTCGGTGGCGGTAACGCCATTCACGCTGATGGGAGCGATGAGCCCGGTGACGCTTGCCGGCGCGCTCGCCCAGCAGAATGCCGAGGCGCTGTTCGGCGTGGTGCTGACGCAGCTCGTCCGCCCCGGCGCGCCGGTGATGTATGGCGCCTTCACCTCCAATGTCGATATGAAATCGGGAGCGCCGGCGTTCGGCACGCCTGAAAACACCAAGGCGAATATCGCGTCCGGACAGTTGGCGCGGCGTTACAACCTGCCTTATCGCACAACGCCGGGCTCGGCTTCCAATGCCGCCGACGCGCAAGGCGCCTATGAGACGCTGATGGCGCTGTGGGGCGCGGTGCTCGGCCATGGCAACCTCGTCTACCATGCCGCCGGCTGGCAAGAGGGCGGACTGACAGCGTCGTTCGAAAAGTTCATCATCGACGTCGAGATGATCCAGCACATGATGGAGTTTTTGCGCCCGATCGAGGTCAACGAGGCCGAGCTTGCCGTCGAGGCTCTGGGTGCGGTTCCGACCGGCGGCCACTTCTTCGGCGAGCCGCACACGCTGGAGCGCTACGCCACGGCCTTCTACCAGCCGATGCTGTCCAACTGGCAGAATTTCGAGGCCTGGCAGGAGGCTGGCGGGCTCGATGCCACGGCGCGGGCGACGAGGCTTTGGAAGAAGGCGCTGGAGGACTATGTCGAGCCGGTGATGGAAGTCTCCAGGCGCGAGGCGCTTGAGGCGTACGTGGCCAAGCGCAAGGAAGCGATCGGGGCGGGCGAGCCTTAAGCGCCGCTCGTCTTGTTCGGCTTCATTCTCTTCTCCTCCAGAATCATGAAACCCATCCAACTCTTTGAAACGACGAGAATCCCATGAAATCGCATGCAAAGGTCGTGGTTATCGGCGGTGGCGTTGTCGGGTGCTCCGTGCTGTTCCATCTGGCCCGGCACGGCTGGACAGACATCGTGCTTCTGGAGCGCGATGAATTGACCTCCGGCTCGACCTGGCATGCCGCCGGCGGCATGCACACGATCAATGGCGATCCCAATGTCGCCAAGCTGCAGAAATACACAATCTCGCTCTACAAGGAGATCGAGGAACTGTCCGGCCAGGCGACCGGCGTGCATTTGACTGGCGGCGTCTTGCTGGCAGCGACGGAGGCGCGGCTCGACTGGCTGCGCGGCGTCGTCGCCAAGGGCCGCTATCTCGGCATCGAGCTCGAGGAGATATCGCCTGATGAGGCGGCCGAGCTGATGCCGTTGCTCGATCCCAAGCAGTTCGTCGGTGCCGTGCGCAACAAGGAGGACGGTCATCTCGACCCGTCCGGCGTTACCCACGCCTACGCCAAGGCGGCGAGGAAGCTTGGTGCCGAGGTCGAGCGTTTCACCAAGGTCGAGGACATTGTGCGGCGCGCCGACGGGTTGTGGCGCGTCATCACCAACAAGGGCGAGGTTGTGGCCGAACATGTCGTCAATGCCGGCGGCCTGTGGGCGCGTGAGGTCGGCCGCATGGTCGGGCTGGAGCTGCCGGTGCTGGCGATGGAGCACATGTACCTGATCACCGAGGACATGCCGGAGGTCGCCGCCTGGAACCAGAAGACCGGCACGGAGATCATTCATGCGGTCGACTTCGACGGCGAGCTCTATCTGCGCCAGGAACGCGGCGGCATGCTGATGGGCACTTATGAAAAGGCCAACAAGCCATGGTCCGAATTCCAGACGCCATGGAATTTCGGCCACGAACTGCTGGAGCCCGATATCGACCGCATCGCACCGTCGCTGGAGGTTGGCTTCCGGCATTTCCCGGCGTTCCAGAACACCGGCATCAAGCAGATCATCAACGGACCCTTCACCTTCGCGCCGGACGGCAATCCGCTGGTCGGGCCGGTGCGCAGCCTGCCGGGGTTCTGGGTGGCCTGTGGTGTCATGGCGGGGTTCTCGCAGGGCGGCGGCGTCGGCCTGGCGCTGTCGAACTGGATGATCGAGGGCGATCCCGGCGCCGACATCTGGGCGATGGATGTGTCACGCTACGGTGACTGGGCCACGATGGCCTATACCAACGCCAAGGTGCGCGAGAATTATTCGCGGCGGTTTTCGATCCGCTTCCCGAACGAGGAACTGCCGGCTGGGCGACCGCTCAAGACGACGCCGGTCTATGGTCTGTTGTCGGCCGAGGGCGCGCAATGGGGCGTCGCCTATGGGCTGGAAGTGCCGCTGTGGTATGCGCCCGAAGGGGTCAAGGACGAATTCTCCTGGCGCCGCTCGAGCGACTTCGAGCATGTCGCGAAAGAAGTGGAGACGGTTCGGCAACGCGTTGGTCTGTCGGAAATCTCGTCATTCGCCAAATACAGAGTGACCGGTGAGGGCGCAGCAACCTGGCTCGACAGTATGCTCGCGTGCAAATTGCCAAGGCCCGGCCGCATGACGCTGGCGCCGATGCTGAAGGAAGACGGCAGGTTGATCGGCGATTTCACGCTGGCCAATCTCGGCGGTCCAAATTCTGCAAGCAAGGATTGGTTCCTGGCCGGCAGCGGTGTCGCCGAGCAGTACCACATGCGCTGGTTCGAAGCGCATCTGCCGAAGGACGGCTCTGTTAGCATCGAGGCGCTGGGAGCAAAACTCACCGGCCTGTCGATCGCCGGGCCGAGCGCGCGGAACCTTCTTGAAAAGGTCACACGATCTGATGTGTCGAATACGGCCTTTCCGTTCATGGCCATCAGCAGGATGGATATCGGCATGGCGCCGTGCCTGGTCGGGCGCGTCAGCTACACCGGCGACCTCGGCTACGAAATCTGGGTGGCGCCGGAATATCAGCGTGCCGCCTATCAGGCGCTGATGGCGGCGGGCGAGGAATTCGGCATCGGCCTGTTCGGCTCGCGCGCGCTCAATGCGCTGCGGCTCGAGAAGAATTACGGCTCATGGGCGCGCGAATACCGGCCGATCTATGGGCCGCTGGAGGCCGGCCTCGACCGCTTCGTCGCCTATGGCAAAGAGGCCGATTTCATCGGCAAGCAGGCAGCGCTGGCGGAGCGCAAGCAAGGCGGCAGACTGCGGTTGCGGGCCTTTGTCGTCGATGCTGCCGATGCCGACGTCATCGGCGACGAGCCAATCTGGTATGGCGGTGCCGTGCGCGGCTGGGTCACGTCGGGTGGCTACGCGCATCATTCAAAAAAGTCCGTCGCCATCGGTTACGTGCCGAAAGAGATCGCCGATGAGGCCAACGGTTTCGAGATCGAGCTATTGGGCAAGCGTTACGCCGCACGTATGCAGCAGACACCGCTGTTCGACGCCAATTTCGAGCGGATGCGCGGTTGAGGAACCGAGTGGCATGGCGAAGTCGCCGTGCCGGTGGCACGATGAAAGGGGGAGGACGATTTCGCGATAGTGAAAATTCTTTCGCGCGGTGACCTTTGGTTTTATTGTCGAGCTGCGGCGGAAGGCTGGGCAATTGCTTCGGAGGTCCACCATGCCCGACGTGTATGCGCAGATCACAACCGCTGATCCGGCTGTTGTCGCGGTTCTTATCAACGCGATGGAGTTGCGGGCCGCAGACCCGCGCCAGAAGGCAATTCGCCACTCGTTTTTCTCGTCGATCGATTTTCCGGAAAGGGCACGCGTCCTCGAAGGCGGCTGCGGCTCGGGACCGATCAGTCGCGAGCTTGCGCGCTGGCCGGGGGTGAACGAGGTTGTTGGGCTCGATCCGTCGCCGATATTTCTGGCGAAGGCGCGCGAGCTTGCCGCGGATATCCCCAACCTGAACTTCGTCGAAGGGGATGCCAGGTCGCTGCCGCACGAGGACAACTCGTTCGATGTGGTCATCTTCCATACCTGCCTGACCCATGTGCCCGGTCCCGAAAAGGCCCTGACGGAATCGTTGCGCGTGCTTCGCCCAGGCGGCTGCCTGGCGATCTTCGACGGCGATTACGCGACGACGACGGTCGCCATCGGCGATCATGATCCGCTGCAGGATTGCGTGGATGCCGCAATGGCGGCGCTGGTGAATGACCGCTGGCTGACGCGCCGGCTGCCGCTGCTGGCGAAATCGGCGGGCTTTGTCGTCGAAAAATTCGACAGCTACGGCTACGCCCAAATTGCCGCGCCCGACTACATGCTGACTCTGGTCGATCGCGGCGCCGATATTCTGGCCGGCTGGAAGCGACTCGACAAGGCGCTTGGCGACGGGCTGAAGCACGAGGCGCGCCGGCGTGTCGAAGCCGGAGAGTTCTTCGGGTTCATCGCCTTCGCGGGCCTGATTGCGCGCAAGTCGGCCTGAGCGCGCTGATCCGCCCGGCTACGATGTTTTGCGGTTGTCCAGTGCCAGGGCGCCGGGGCCGGCGAATACCAGATAGAAGAAGATGAAGCAGAAGGAGATCGCGGCATCGCCGCCATTGTTGACCGGGAAGAAGCTCTGCGGCATGTGCGCCATGAAATAGGCGATCGCCATCTCGCCGCTGAGAAGGAATGCCACCGGCCTGGTGAAAAGCCCCAATACCAGCAGGATGCCGCCTCCGAATTCCAGGATGGCCGCGGTCAGCGATAGCGCGCTCAGGGCGCCGGCATGGTCGCCGACGGGGAAATTGAACAGTTTCTGGGTGCCGTGCTCAATGAACTGCAGCGCCGTCATGATGCGCAAGGCGGCAAGGGCGAACGGTTGATATCCGGCGAGGCCTTCGAAAAGCTTCATCTACGACTCCATTTTCACCTAGCCCGGCCATAGGTCATCGCCAAAGGCCGGACCATTCACATAGTCCGGCCTTCATTCAACTGTCGGTGAGTGAGTCGTGAGGCGTGCTGCAGCCTTGGGGCCGCACGATGGCGGCCCCGCAATTGGCGCGGCCTGTTACCGCGTCGGTGCCATTAGCGCGAAATGGGCGCCTTGCGGATCCGTGCACTGTACGATCCAGCTGCCGCCGGGGACCTCCATCGGACCCATCAGGATCTTGCCGCCATTGTCGGTGACGCGCTTGGCTGCCGCGTCGATGCCGGGCACGTTGAAATAGAACTGCCAGACCGGCGCCGGGATCTGCTCGGGCTTGTTCATCATGCCGCCAACGAGCTCGCCGCCGAAGGCGAAAAGCTGGTAGACGCCCATCGGACCCATATCCATGGCGTCGCCCTTCTCCCAGCCGAACTGGCTGGAATAGAAATCGAACGCCGCCTTCCAGTCTGACGTGTAGAGCTCATGCCAGCCGATGTTGCCGGGGGTCGCCAACGGTAGCGGCGGCTGGTCGGGGCCGCTGGGCTGCAGGAAGTTGAACATCGCGCCTTGCGGGTCTGCAACGACGGCGAAGCGGCCGACGCCAGGAATGTCGTCGGGCTCGCGGTGAACCGCGCCACCAGCCTTCTTGAGGGAGGCCGTTGCGGCATCGATGTCCCTGGTGAGGATATAACCGACCCAGGCCGGCGGCATGCCCATCTTGCGCGCGTCATCGGGCAGCGTCATCAACCCGCCGACGCCGCGCTCGCCGACATTCATGACGATATAGCGCGGCATGCCCTGGGCCCCTTCGAAAGGCTGCCCCCTCCAGCCCACCACTGAGGTGTAAAACGCCTCGGCGGCGTCGAGATCGGTGGTCATCAACTCGTACCAGAAGAAGGGCATGGGGGACTGTGGCATTGTCGTGCTCCTTGCGGTTTGTACATCGATCATGCGCGATCCATTCTAGGACGATCTCACGACGAAAATCCGACAGCCAACCAAAAAAATGACGGCAAATTGGAAATGTTACCGGGTTGCGCGCCCTGCGGTTTTCGACTTTGCTCGCAGTCAACGAGGGGTTGTTGATCCATGCGCCGGATGTCGCTCACTTCCCTGACCAGAGCGGACCATCACCAGTCTAAGGGCTATCCCGCTGCCCGGAATGGTTGTGGAAGGCGTGGTGCGAAGCGAGGGGTCAGATCCAAGCAGCTATGGCTTCACGAGCAATCACCTCTATCGTGCATTCGAGACTGAGC
This sequence comes from Mesorhizobium sp. M0296, assembly GCF_040321675.1. Classification (NCBI taxonomy): domain Bacteria; kingdom Pseudomonadati; phylum Pseudomonadota; class Alphaproteobacteria; order Hyphomicrobiales; family Phyllobacteriaceae; genus Mesorhizobium; species Mesorhizobium sp. M0296. Next base: position 28,461 of record NZ_JAMYRZ010000054.1, on the reverse strand, counting down.
AATAGAAAATGCGAACAGTCGTCTGTCGGCCCGGGTATTGATCGCAACCAGTGCGAGTTCTCGACTCGGAGGAGGGGCCATCTATAGGAGGCTTGCCTGCCAGAGCCAATCAACGGGATTGAGCTGCTAGCGCTGACATGGGTCACTCCCAACATGTCGTCATGAGCCGAAAGTGCTAGCACTCCGTGGAAGTTGATCTTGAGGGTTCGTTCGGATGCCCCGACGAAGAAGTCGCCTTCGACGGCCAATTCAAAGTAGTTGTCGGATTTCAGACGCCACACCTGACAGGCAGCCAGCGGTAAATCTTCCACAGGCTCCCACCGCTGAACCGCCTCCTGAACAATGTCCATCACCTTCTCCAATATTTGAAAATCGCGCACGATGCTCAAGCGCCTACCGCCCCGTAAGCGCTTTCGAACAGCTTGTCGCCACTGGTAGCCAATTCTGGGCGCCGCATCCATTGAGGCGCAACGGACGGTGCTCAAAAACATGAGTGCGTTTATCATGTTTTTATCGAGCGGTTTCAGCGGCTTGCACAGAAAATTGACCAATTGATAAAAAAATAAAACGTGCTAGCCTTCCCCAAAACAAGAACATGGGGAACTGACGATGCCAGAAGGCCAGTTCAAGCAAGGCATTGCCGGCGGGCGGCTCTCGCCGGACCAATATGCCGACAATTTCGCCGACCTGCACCCGCCGCTCGATCATCACGAGGCGCTGGTCGAGTCCGACCGCTGCTATTTCTGCTATGATGCGCCGTGCATGAATGCATGCCCGACCTCGATCGACATCCCGCTGTTCATCCGCCAGATTTCGACGGGCAATCCGATCGGCTCAGCCAAGACTATTTTTGATCAGAACATTTTGGGCGGCATGTGCGCCCGCGTCTGCCCGACCGAGACGCTGTGCGAAGAAGTCTGCGTGCGCGAGGTGGCCGAAGGCAAGCCGGTGCAGATCGGTCGCCTTCAGCGCTACGCCACCGATGTCGCCATGGCCGAAAACAAGCAGTTCTACGAGCGCCCCGAACCGACCGGCAAGACGGTCGCCGTGGTCGGCGCCGGACCGGCCGGGCTTGCGGCCGCGCATCGGCTTGCCCGTCATGGCCACGACGTGACCATCCTGGAAGCCCGCCCGAAGCCCGGCGGCCTCAATGAGTACGGTATCGCCGCCTATAAAAGCGTCGACAATTTTGCCCAGGCCGAAGTCGACTATGTCACGTCGATCGGCGGCATCGACATCCAGAACGGCAAGGCGCTCGGCCGTGATTACCAGCTGTCGGACCTGACCAGGAATTACGATGCGGTGTTCCTCGGCATGGGGCTTGCAGGCGTCAATGCCTTGCGAGCGGATGGCGAGGAGGTGCAGGGCGTCACCAACGCCGTCGAGTTCATTGCCGAGCTTCGTCAGGCCAGTGATCTGGCCAGCCTGCCGGTCGGCCGGCGTGTTGTCGTCATCGGCGGCGGCATGACGGCGATCGACGCGGCGGTGCAGTCGAAGCTGCTCGGAGCCGAAGAGGTGACGATCTGCTATCGGCGCGGCCCGGAGCACATGAATGCCTCCGAATTCGAGCAGGATCTGGCTGCCGCCAACGGCGTCATTATCCGGCACTGGTTGCAGCCGAAGCGGGTCATTGCCGACGCCGGCAAGGTGTCGGCGATCGAGCTCGAATACACCGCGATGCACGGCGACCGGCTTGTCGGCACCGGCGAGCGGCTGACGCTCGTCGCCGATCAGGTGTTCAAGGCGATCGGCCAGAGTTTTGTCCCGGCTGCGCTCAACGGCAGCGGGGCTTTGCTTGACCTGGAAGCCGGCCGCATCAAGGTCGACGCCGAAGGCCGCACCTCGCTGCCAAACGTCTGGGCCGGCGGCGACTGCATCTTTGGCGGCGACGACCTGACAGTCTCGGCCGTCGCACAAGGCCGCGATGCTGCGGAAAGCATTCATCGGGCACTGACCTCGAACGGGAGGGCATGAGCATGGCAGACATCCGCAACAATTTCGTCGGCATCAAATCGCCGAACCCGTTCTGGCTAGCCTCAGCGCCGCCGACCGACAAGGCCTACAACGTCATTCGCGCCTTCAAGGCGGGCTGGGGCGGCGTGGTATGGAAGACGCTCGGCGAAGAGGGCCCGCCGGTGGTCAACGTCAACGGTCCGCGCTACGGCGCGATCTGGGGCGCCGACCGTCGTCTGCTCGGCCTCAACAACATCGAGCTGATCACCGACCGCGACCTGCAGGTCAATCTGCGCGAGATCAAGCAGGTCAAGATGGACTGGCCCGACCGGGCGATCGTCGTCTCGCTGATGGTGCCTTGCGAGGAGCATGCCTGGAAGGCGATCCTGCCGGTAGTCGAGGAGACCGGCGCCGACGGCATCGAACTCAATTTCGGCTGCCCGCATGGCATGTCGGAACGCGGCATGGGTGCGGCGGTCGGCCAGGTGCCGGAATACATCGAAATGGTGGTGCGCTGGTGCAAGGCCAACACCCGCATGCCTGTCATCACCAAGCTGACGCCCAACATCACCGACATACGCAAGCCGGCACGCGCTGCGCTTGCCGGCGGCACCGACGCGGTGTCGCTGATCAACACCATCAATTCGATCACCGGCGTCAATCTCGACAATTTCGCACCGGAGCCGACGATTGACGGCAAGGGTTCGCATGGCGGCTATTGCGGCCCGGCGGTGAAGCCGATCGCCATGAACATGGTGGCCGAGATCGCGCGCGACCCGGAAACGAAGGGCCTGCCGATCTCCGGTATCGGAGGCATCACCACCTGGCGCGACGCCGCCGAGTTCATGGCGCTTGGCGCCGGCAATGTGCAGGTGTGCACGGCGGCGATGACCTATGGCTTCAAGATCGTGCAGGAGATGATCGCCGGCCTGGAAAACTGGATGGACGAGAAGGGCCATGCCTCGCTCGACGACATCATTGGCCGCGCCACTCCCAACGTCACCGACTGGCAGTATCTCAACCTCAACTACATCGCAAAGGCGCATATCGACCAGGAGGCCTGCATCAAATGCGGCCGCTGCCACATCGCCTGCGAGGACACCTCGCACCAGGCGATCACCGCAATCGTCGACGGCGTCAGGCATTTCGAGGTGATCGAGGCCGAATGCGTCGGCTGCAATCTCTGCGTCAATGTCTGCCCGGTCGAGAACTGCATCACCATGGAGCCACTGGCGGTTGGCGCGATCGATGAGCGCACTGGTAGGCCAGTGTCGCCGATCTATGCCAACTGGACGACGCATCCGAACAATCCGATGGCCAAGGTGGCGGCGGAATAGCATTGCGAAAAAAGCGGCGTCCATGGGCGCCGCTTTTTGACTTTCCTATTGCGGATAAAAGATATCCAAGATAATCTATATCCATGAACAGGAGAGCGAAATGAAGCTGGGCGAAGGCGTCGAAGCAGCCATCCACTGCGCCGCGATGCTCGCCGGCGTTGATGGCGCCGCGACCTTGCCAGGTGCTGCCATGGCCGAAGCGTTCGGGCTGTCGCCGAGCTATCTGCTTAAGCATCTCAACGCGCTGACTGCGTCCGGCATTCTGGAATCAGTGCCGGGGCCGTCCGGCGGCTACCGGCTGGCGCGGCCGGCGGAACGCATAACGCTGCTCGATATCGTGCTGGCCGTCGAGGGGCGTGAACCGGCGTTCCGCTGCGCCGAAATCCGCCAGCGCGGCCCAGCGAAGCTCGATGCCTCGGTCTATGCCAAACCCTGCGGCATCAACGTAGCCATGCTGAAGGCCGAGCGTGCCTATCGCGCCGCGCTCGCCGACGCCCGGCTGTCCGACATCGTTGCAGAATACACCGCCGATGCCGATCGCCGTTCGGTCGCCGCGAACTGCGCCTTCGTCGAGCGCCATCGGCGGCCGCAGAAATCAAGTTCAACCAAGCAAGCATGAAAGGCTACAGACGATGAAACAGAGGCTGCAATTTTTCGGCGCGGCGCCGGAGATCATGAAGGCGGTGTCGGCGCTCAACAAGGCAGTCGACGAATGCGGGCTCGAAAAAAGCCTGTTGCATCTGATCAAGCTCAGGGCGTCGCAGATCAACGGCTGCTCGTATTGCGTCGAGATGCATAGCCGCGAAGCGCGCCGCGACGGCGAGAGCGAGCAGCGGCTCTATCTCGTCTCCGCATGGAAGGAATCGCCGCTGTTTTCAGAGCGCGAACGCGCGGCCTTGGCCTGGACCGACGCGCTGACCAGGATTGCCGACAACGGTGTGTCGGACGAACTCTATGCGAGGACGCTCGAATATTTCTCGGAAGAGGAGCTGGTCAAGCTCTCGGTTGCGCTCGGCATGATCAACACCTGGAACCGGCTTTGCGTTCCGTTTCATGCAATCCATCCGATGCCAGCAGTCTTGGCCGCTTGAGCATGGACCAGGCGCGCGGCCTTCCGCCGCGCGCCTCTTTTCTGCCCGAGGACCCGACAGCATGTTTTCAAACTTTGATAGTGAGATCCTATTCGCCGCCCGCCTGCTGCTTGGCGGCGCCTTTGTCTTTGCCGGCCTGCGCAACATTCAGAACGCGGCGTTGGTGAGCCAATTGATGACGACGCGCGGCGTGCCGCAGGCACGGCTGGTGCTGTGGCTGGGGATCGTCCTGCAAATCATTGCCGGAGCGCTGGTGATCGCGGGCATCTGGACCGCTCCGGCGGCGGCATGCCTGATCCTGTTCCTGATCGTCGCCACGCCGATGTTCCATAACTTCTGGGATCATCAGGGGCCTGAGCGCGCGTCCCGCATCAACGGCTTTGTCGGCAACGTCGCGCTGGCCGGAGGATTTCTGGCGCTGATCGCGCAGTCGCTTTGACAACGACTGATGCCTCTTGGAGGCAGCCGCTCACGCCGCATACCGCAAGCCGCCATCACAGGTCAGCACTTGGCCGGTGACGAAGCTGTTCGAAACCAGGAACGCAATTGCCTCGGCGACGTCCTCGGCGCGGCCGATACGGCCGACCGGCGTCTTGCCGGCATAGTCGGCAAACACCGCATGGCGCTGTTCATCGGGTAAAAAGTCCCACCAGGGCGTGTCGATGACGCCTGGCGCCACGACATTGACGCGCAACGGCTTGAGCTCCATCGCCAGGATCGGCACCACGGTCAGCAGCATGCCGTTGACGGCGGCGATGCCGGCGACGCCCGGCGCCGACAATTGTGCCGACACCGCCGAGATGAAAGTCACCGAGCCGCTCTTGTTCAGCGTCGGCAAAGCGGCCTGCAGGCAGGAGAGCTGTGGCCGGACCTTCTCGTCGACGCCGCAGCCGATGTCGGTCAGGTCAAGTGTTTCGAACGGACCGAGCCCCTTGCCGCCGCTGGCGGCCAGCACCAGGTGATCGAAAGGGCCGAGATCGTTGAAGAACCGGCGAACCTCGTCCGGCTTCGCGGCATCGAAGGCAGCTTTTTCGACCGCGCCGCCAAGGTTTTGCCATGCGTTGTCGAGCCTTCCCTGGTTGCGCCCGGTGATCGTCACCTTCATCCCCGGGCCAAGCAGTTTTTTCGCGGTGGCGAGGCCAATGCCGGAGGAGCCGCCGACGATCACAGCGTGCTGCGTTTTCTCGATCATGAATTTTCTTTCTTCGATGTTGCGGAGGCGGGTGCGAGCCCGACAAGGCCGAGGCTCAATTCACGCAACTGTTGCCTCGCCTTCGCGTCATAGGCTTGCGCATCGGCGCGGGATTCCCTTTGGCCGTCGAAATAGAGGCCGCTTCGCCCTTCGAGCGCCGGCGATGTGGCGAGATTGATGATGGCTTCGGCACCGGTTTCGACCGAACTCCAGGGTGTGACGCCCGCCTGCCGCACCATCGTGGTGTTCATGTAGCTTGCCGGATGCAGGCTGTTGACCGTGACGCCGGTGCCGTTCAGCTGCTCCGCCAGATCGATGGTGAACATGATCTGCGCCAGCTTGCTCTGGCAGTAGGCACGAACGCCGTCGTAGGAGCGGGTCAGCATGACATCCCTGAAGTCGATCGCCCGTTGCCCGGCCGAGGCGACATTGATGATGCGCGCCGGCGCGCTGGCCTTGAGCAGCGGCAGCAGCTCCGTGGTGAGCAGGAAACCGGCGAGGTAGTTGACGGCAAAGCGCAGCTCGTAGCCGTCGGCGCTGACCTGCCGTTTCGCGTTGGGGCCGGCGGTGCCAACGCCGGCATTGTTGATGAGGATATCGAGCCGCTTGGTCCTGGCGCGGACGGCTTCGGCGAGGCGGCGGACCTGGGCCAGGGAGGAGAGATCGGCGACAAGAAGCTCGGCCTTGCCGCCGGCGGCTTCGATCTCGGTCACGATCGCCTTGCCCCTTGTCGCGTCGCGGCCATGCACCAGGATGCGGGCGCCGCCGGCGCCGAGCCGTTGCGCGACAACGCGGCCGACGCCGTCGGTTGAGCCGGTAATCAGGATCGTCTTGTCTTTCAGTTCCATGTTCAGAGCCTCCATGTCATCGCTCTGAGCAGAAAGATGGGGCACCAGACGCATGCCAAACAGTTCAAACTTTATCCTGGTATCGGTACTGCTATAATAGCGCCGATGGATTCCACCACGCATTCTGCCGAAAGCAGCCGTCGCCGCGAGCTTGGCGCCTTTCTGCGTTCGCGGCGCGAAAGGCTGACGCCATCGGCCACGGGCATCTCGACCGGCCTGCGCCGGCGCACACCCGGGCTGCGCCGCGAGGAGGTGGCGATGATCGCCGGCGTTGGCACGACCTGGTACACCTGGCTGGAGCAGGGGCGCGACGTCAGGCCATCGGTGGAGGTGCTGACGGCGCTCAGTCAGGCGTTGCGCCTGGACACGGCCGAGCAACGGCATCTGTTCATTCTTGCCGGCCGCCCGCAGCCGGAGCGTCGCGTCGACGCGCCGGAAAAAGTCGATAGCCCGTTGCTGCACATGCTGCAAAGCCTGGTCCTGCAGCCGGCCTATGTCCTTGGGCGGCGCTGGGACGTGCTGGCCTGGAACTCTGCCGCGGCAGCCGTATTCGGCGACTATGGCCTGCTGGAGGGCGATGCCCGCAACATCGTCCATATGGTTTTCACCAATCCACATCATAGGCGCCTGCTCGTCGACTGGGAGGAACTGGCGCGTGCCGTGCTGGCGTCATTCCGGGCAGAAAGCGCCAGATATGTCGGCGATCCGGATTTCGAGCGGCTGATCGCGCTGATGACGCGCTCGAGCCCGGAGTTTCGCGCATGGTGGCCGCTGCGCGATGTGGCCCGCAACCTGTCGGGTGTGAAGCATGTCAGGCATCCGATAGCGGGTGCCATGGCGTTCGAGCATATGAGCCTGTCGATCGACGACGGCTCCGACATGAAACTGATCGTCTACACGCCGCTCGCCGAGCAGAACTCGATCGCCAAGCTCGAACAACTGCTGGAGACACTTCCGGCCGAGCGGCGCAGCGCCTGAACCCAGCTTCGTCATCCTGGGGCGTAGCAGCCGCGAAGCGGCGTCGCGGAGACCCTGGGATCCATGCCGTGACATCTGCCGAAGAATGCAGCGGAGCAGAATACTGCACTGCAGCAACGCTCTGAGGTCACGGCATGGATCCTGGGGTCTGCGCTGCGTCGCTCCGCTCCTTGCTGCGCCCCAAGATGACGAAGCAATGGGGGAGGTTTGCGACAGCCGAGCTGCCTCAGCCCTTCGGCTTCAGCCCGTCGATGAACAGTTGCTCGAGAAACCTTGCGGCATCCTCGAAGCGGCCGTCGCCGCCGCGGTCGGGGCCGAGCACGGCGCGCACCTGGACGTCGAAATCGGCGTAATGCTGCGTTGTCGCCCAGATCGAAAAGATCAGGTGCCAGGGGTCGGTGCGGGCGATCTTGCCGGCGCGCATCCAGCCCTTGATGACGTTGGCTTTCTCGTCGACCAGCGTCTTCAACTCGCCTTCCAGCATCGGCATGATGCGCGGCGCGCCCTGCAGGATCTCATTGGCGAACAGGCGGCTCTCGCGCGGGAAATCGCGCGCCATTTCGAGCTTGCGCCTGATGTAGCTGCGCAGTTCGGTCAAGGGATCGCCGATATCGTCGAGTTCGCGCAGCGGCGCCAGCCAGGTGTCGAGAAGCCGCTGCATCAGCGTCTTGTGGATGTCCTCCTTGCGGCGGAAATAATAGAGCAGGTTCGGCTTCGACATGCCGGCGGCTTCAGCGATCTGGTCGATGGTCGAGCCGCGAAAACCATTGGTCGAGAAGACTTCGAGCGCGGCCTCCAGGATGAGCTCGCGCTTTTCCAGCTGGATGCGGGTGCGGCGAGGAGCGGAGCTTTCGACCGCCCCCGTCACCCCGAAAAACCTTCGCTGGGAGGAGTGTCTGGACCAATTCTCTGGACCAGTTTTTCCTCGCCCTGTGGAGCGCACTTCGAAAGCCGCATTTCCGCTAGTAATCCCTTGACCGCTGATAAGGCGGTGCTAACGTTTGTCCAACCGGTCAAAAATTTGCGTAGCACGAAAACGTCGCGAAGACCAAGCGTTGGTAAGACCAAGCGTTAGCCGCACCGAAACAGGTTACAAGGGGAAGTCTTGGTCATGTCCAACCGGCTGAAAGTCACGCCGAACGATCTCAGCGCATTCTGGATGCCGTTCACGGCAAACCGGCAGTTCAAGCAGGCGCCGCGCATGATGGTGTCGGCCAAGGATATGCACTACACGACCAGCGACGGGCGCAAGGTGCTCGACGGCACCGCCGGCCTGTGGTGCGTCAATGCCGGCCACTGCCGCCCGAAGATCACCGAGGCGATCCAGAGCCAGGCGGCAGAGCTCGACTACGCACCGGCGTTCCAGATGGGCCATCCGATCGTGTTCGAGCTGGCGAACCGGCTGGTCGACATCGCGCCGAAGGGCATGGACCATGTGTTCTTCACCAATTCCGGATCGGAATCGGTCGAGACCGCGCTGAAGATGGCGATCGCCTATCACCGCGTAAAAGGCGAGGGCTCGCGTACCCGCCTGATCGGCCGCGAACGCGGCTATCACGGCGTCAATTTCGGCGGCATCTCCGTCGGCGGCATTGTCACCAACCGCAAGATGTTCGGCACGCTGCTCGGCGGCGTCGATCACATGCCACACACGCATCTGCCGGAAAAGAACTCCTTCACCAGGGGCGTGCCCGAGCATGGCGCGGAACTGGCCAACGAGCTGGAGCGCATCGTCGCGCTGCACGACGCCTCGACCATTGCCGCCGTCATCGTCGAGCCGGTGGCCGGTTCCACCGGCGTCATCCTGCCGCCGAAGGGCTATCTCGAGAGGCTGCGCGAGATCTGCACCAAGCACGGCATCTTGCTGATCTTCGACGAAGTCATCACCGGTTTCGGCCGTCTCGGCACGCCGTTTGCGGCCGACTATTTCGGTGTCACGCCGGATATCATGACCACGGCGAAGGGCGTCTCCAACGGCGTCATTCCGATGGGCGCGGTGTTCGTGAAAAAGGAAATCCACGACGCCTTCATGACCGGACCCGAGCACATGATCGAGTTCTTCCACGGCTACACCTATTCGGGCAATCCGATCGCCTGCGCGGCGGCGTTGGGCACGCTCGACACCTACAGGGAAGAGGGGCTGCTGACGCGCGGCGAGGAACTGGCGCCGTACTGGGAGGACGCGCTGCACTCGCTGAAAGGCGAGCCGAACGTCATCGATATCAGAAACATCGGCCTGATCGGCGCGATCGAGCTGGCGCCGATCGCCGGCCAGCCGACGAAGCGGGCCTTCTCGGCTTTTGTGAAGGCGTTCGAGCGCGGTGCATTGATCCGCACCACCGGCGACATCATCGCGCTGTCGCCGCCGCTGATCATCACCAAAGGCCAGATCAACGAATTGATCGACCACGTGCGCGAAGTGCTGAGGGCGGTGGATTGAGCCAGGTGCAGCTTTCCCTCCCCCTCGAGGGGAGGGTGGCCGCGAAGCGGCCGGGTGGGGTCGGCGCGGCAGCGCGCCAGCCTGACCTTCGGCCGCATAGGTGCCTGTGATGCCCTGGACCCGCGTGAGCTTCGAAATGCGCCAAAAGGCGCGCGCGCTTCGAGTACATGCGACCAAAGGCGAATCGCTGCTTTGGTATGAACTGCGCGAATTGAAATCGGCTGCGATGAAATTCCGGCGCCAGTGTCCGATCGGGCCTTATATCGTCGACTTTGCCTGCCTTGCGGTAAAGCTGGTCGTTGAAGTCGATGGTGATCTGCACGAACAGGAGAAGGGCAAACGGCACGACGCCGTCCGTGATGCCTATCTGCGGTCGCTCGGGTTCGATATCTTTCGCGTCGATGAGCCCGATGTCATAAACAGCGCTTGGCATGTCGCACAGGTGGTCAAGGAGAAGGTCGCGCGCATGTCAGCCGACCCCACCCGACCGCTTCGCGGCCACCCTCCCCTCGAGGGGGAGGGGGACGCTGGCGTGCCGCAACCAATGAGGTTTTAGAATATGGCCGCCCCCGGCGAGAATCTGCGAATCAATTCAGACCGTTTGTGGGATTCGATAATGGAGATGGCGAAGATCGGCCCCGGCATTGCCGGCGGCAACAATCGCCAGACCGTTACCGACGAGGATGGCGAAGGGCGGCATCTGTTCAAGCGCTGGTGCGATGAGGCGGGGCTCGAAATGGGCGTCGACGAGATGGGCACGATGTTTGCCCGTCGCGAAGGCACCGATGCCAGCCTGCCGCCGGTCTATGTCGGCAGCCATCTCGACACCCAGCCGACCGGTGGCAAATATGACGGCGTGCTCGGCGTGCTCGGCGGCCTGGAGGTCGTGCGCTCGCTCAACGATCTCGGCATCAAGACTAAGCACCCGATCGTCGTCACCAACTGGACCAACGAGGAAGGCGCGCGGTTTGCGCCGGCGATGATGGCATCCGGGGTGTTCGCCGGCGTGCTCGATCAGGCCGACGTCTATTCGCATGTCGACAAGGACGGCAAGAAATTCGGCGAGGAGCTCGAACGGATCGGCTGGAAGGGCACCGAAAAGGTCGGCGAACGCAAGATCCACGCCTTCTTCGAATTGCATATCGAGCAGGGCCCGATCCTCGAGGACGAGGGCATCGACATCGGTGTCGTCACCCACGGCCAGGGACTGAAATGGCTACAGGTGACGCTGACCGGCAAGGAGGCGCATACCGGCTCGACGCCGATGCCGAAGCGGCGCAATGCCGGGCTCGGCATGGCGCGGGTGATCGAATTGGTGCACGAGATCGCCATGGACTATCAGCCCGACGCCGTCGGCGCGGTCGGCCATATGGAGGTCTATCCGAACTCGCGCAACATAATCGCCGGGCGCACCGTCTTTACCATCGACATCCGCTCGCCGGAAAAGGAGGTGCTGGACGCCATGGACGGCCGCATCCGGGAAGGCATCGACACGATCTGCGACGCGCTCGACATCAAATATCAAATCGAGCAGGTCGGCCATTTCGATCCGGTCACTTTCGACGCGGGCTGCGTCAAGGCTGTGCGGGATGCGGCGGAGCGCCTGGGATATACGCATCGCAATATCGTCTCGGGCGCCGGCCATGACGCTTGCTGGATCAACCGCGTTGCACCCACCGCAATGGTGATGTGCCCCTGTGTCGACGGTCTCAGCCACAACGAGGCCGAGGAAATCACCAAGGAATGGGCAGCGGCCGGCGCCGACGTGCTGTTCCATGCGGTGGTGGACACGGCGGAGATTGTGGGGTGAGATGTTGGCGCCGTACCCCCACCCCTAACCCCTCCCCACAAGGGGGAGGGAGATTTCCGTTGGCGCTGACCTCGGCAAATTGCCTGCCTTTCGGCGCCAAAAGGGGAAGTAAGGGCGCGCGGCAGCATTCCCTCCCCCTTGTGGGGAGGGTTAGGGTGGGGGTCCATCTTCGTAAGAATCCAAATGTGATTGCCCTGCCACAAGGGGAGGACTAGCAATGCCGACGCCTTTTTCTATGGCGAAAGCTTTGATGGGTTCATCTGTGACAGCGCGGCACCAAGCCTCCCTCCCCCTTGTGAGGAGGGATTGAGGGTGGGGGTACTCGTCTTGGCACCGACCGCGATCGATCCAGCCGCCGTCAAGCGTGCAAGAATGTTGCGCCGGAACATGACAGAGGGCGAGCGTAAGCTCTGGTCCGAGCTGAAGGAGTTCCGTCGCCTCTACGGGTTACATGCAAGGAAGCAGGCGCCGATTGGGCCTTATATTGCGGACTTCGTTCTGCACGAGAAGAACCTCGTCATCGAGGTGGATGGAGAGCATCACTTTACGCCGGAGCAAATGGAGAAGGACCGCATACGCGATGCATGGTTTGGCCGACAGGGCTATCGTGTGCTCAGGTTTTCGACTGGAGACTTGGCAAATTCCTTCGATGGTTGCGTCGAGGAGATATTGCGGGAAGTTGGAGTCATGTAGAGGCCGTTCAGGGTTCCTCGACGCTGAACCGACCTGATCAAGCAAGGCGCTCATAAAGAAGCGCGAACGAAACAAGGGAACAAGAAAATGTCCAAAGTCATCAAGAATGGCACCATCGTCACCGCCGACCGGACGTGGAAGGCCGATGTGCTGTTCAAGCACGGCAAGATCATCGGCATCGGGCCGGATCTGCATGGCGACCATGAGTTCGACGCCAGCGGCTGCTATGTGATGCCGGGCGGCATCGACCCGCATACCCATCTCGAAATGCCGTTCATGGGCACCTATTCGGCCGATGACTTTGAATCCGGCACCCGCGCGGCCCTTGCCGGTGGCACGACGATGGTCGTCGATTTCTGCCTGCCAGGGCCGCAGCAGTCGCTGCTCGAGGCCCTGCAGATGTGGGACAACAAGACTTCGAAGGCGTCCTGCGACTATTCCTTCCACATGGCGATCACCTGGTGGGGCAAGCAGGTGTTCGACGAGATGGCCACCGTCGTCGACAGGGGCATTACCTCGTTCAAGCATTTCATGGCCTACAAGGGCGCGCTGATGGTCGATGACGACGAGCTCTATTCGTCGTTCCAGCGCTGTGCCGATCTTGGCGCGCTGCCGCTGGTCCATGCCGAGAATGGCGACGTCGTGGCGGCGCTATCGCAGAAGCTGCTGGCGGCGGGCAACAGCGGCCCGGAGGGACACGCCTATTCGCGCCCGCCTGAAGTCGAAGGCGAGGCGACCAACCGCGCCATCATGATCGCCGACATGGCCGGTGTGCCGCTCTATGTCGTGCATGTCTCCTGCGAGCAGGCGCACGAAGCCATCCGCCGGGCGCGCCAGAAAGGCATGCGGGTATTCGGCGAGCCGCTGATCCAGCACCTGACGCTGGACGAGAGCGAATATTTCAACAAGGACTGGGACCATGCGGCGCGGCGTGTCATGAGCCCGCCCTTCCGCAACAAACTGCACCAGGATTCGCTGTGGGCCGGCCTGCAGGCGGGGTCGCTGCAAGTGGTGGCGACCGACCATTGTGCCTTCACCACCAAACAAAAACGCAACGGCGTCGGCGACTTCACCAAGATCCCGAACGGCACCGGCGGGCTCGAAGATCGTTTGCCGGTGCTGTGGACGACCGGCGTCAAGACCGGCCGGCTGACGATGAACGAGTTCGTCGCGGTGACCTCGACCAACATCGCCAAGATCCTCAACATGTACCCGAAGAAGGGCGCCATCGTCGAAGGCGCGGACGCCGACATCATCGTCTGGGACCCGAAGCGCAAGAAGAAGATCACGGCCAAGAAGCAGCAGTCGGTGATCGACTACAATGTCTTCGAAGGTTTTGAGGTAACCGGCCTGCCGCGCTTCGTCTTCTCGCGCGGCGAACTGTCGATCGAGGAAAACGAGGTCAAGGCGAAGCCCGGCCATGGCGAGTTCGTCGCTCGCGAGCCGAACGCGGCGGTCAACCGGGCGCTGTCGACGTGGAAGGAAATTTCCGCGCCGCGCAAGGTGGAACGGACGGGCATCCCGGCGACGGGCGTTTGAGCTTGGCGAGCCACGGAGCGATTATCTCAATGGCCGCGGTGATCCTTGCCGCCGGGCCGGCGGCGGCTGACGTCCTTGCCGGCTCCTTTGGCAATGAGGTCGGTTGCGCTGGTGTACGGCTCGGTTATCAGGACAGCGACGATTATGTCGTGCTGACCGCCGACGCCGTCGAAACCTATGGCAGCGGCTGCCAGTTCGCACAGCGACTGACGACGGCGCCTGGCACCCTGTTGTTGAGCTCCACCTGTTTCGCCGAGGGCGAGGAGGGCACGACCACGGATGTCGTCAAGGTCATCAACAGAGGAGGGGACGGTTTCTTCGTGACCATTCCCGGCCTTGAGGAGACAGGACCGCTGAAATCATGTTCGTGACGGTGCCGATGACGACCGCTGCCTCGATGCCGGCGTCAGGCGACCAACCCGTCCAGTTCCGGCAGCAGGACGACGCTTTCCTGTTCGTTGGGATCGGTGCGGGCAATGACCGCCGAGGCGGGGCCGTCGCTCAGATTGGCCGGCAGATGCGGCACCCCGGGGGGAATATAGAAAAGATCGCCGGCCTTGACCACGATATGCTGTTCGAGCCGGTCGCCATACCAGGTATGGACTTCGCCGGAGAGCACATAGATCGCGGTTTCATGGTTTTCGTGCATATGCGCCTTGGCGCGGGCACCCGGCGGCATGGTCAACAGATGCATGCAGATGCCGGACGAGCCGACTGTTTCGGCGGCGATGCCGGCGAAATAACTCAGACCCTGCTTGCCTTCATAAGAGCTTTCAGGGCGGATAAGATGGCAAGTCGGTTTGGGCGACATCGGGGCAACTCCGGGCGTCTATCTGATAGGACAAGGGCGCGTAGAACTGGGGCGCGTAGAACTGGGGCGAGTAGGACTGGGCGAGTGGAAAGCAACATGGGGGTAAAATCAATGGGATTCCGGCCGGCGCCGCAGTGGCCGGAAGCGACAGGCTACGGCCGATGACGGGAGTATCGCCAGCCGTCGTGTCGGCAAGCAAGCTTGGCCTGACCTTCCAGACCAATGATGGTCCGGTGCAGGCGCTGTCGAATGTCGACCTGACGATCGGCAAGGGGGAATTCGTGTCCTTCATCGGGCCCTCTGGCTGCGGCAAGACGACCTTGCTGCGCGTCATCGCCGATCTGGAGAAGCCGACATCGGGAAGCATTTCCGTCAACGGCATGACGCCCGAGCAGGCGCGCCAGAGCCGCGCCTATGGCTATGTCTTCCAGGCGGCCGCACTTTATCCGTGGCGCACGATCGAGCGCAATGTGGCACTGCCGCTGGAGATCATGGGCCTGTCCAGGGCGGAGCAGGCGGCGCGCATCAAGCGCACGCTCGACCTCGTCAACCTCAGCGGCTTCGAGAAGAAATACTCCTGGCAGCTTTCGGGCGGCATGCAGCAGCGCGCCTCGATCGCACGGGCGCTGGCTTTCGATGCCGATCTTTTGTTGATGGACGAGCCGTTCGGCGCGCTGGACGAGATCGTGCGCGACCATCTCAACGAACAGCTGCTGGAGCTTTGGGAGCGGACCAACAAGACCATCTGCTTCGTCACCCATTCGATCCCTGAGGCGGTCTATCTGTCGACGCGCATCGTCGTCATGTCGCCGCGCCCGGGGCGTGTCAGCGACGTCATAGAATCGACGCTGCCGAAAAAGCGGCCGCTCGATATCCGCGAGACGCCGGAGTTCCTGGCCATCGCGGCACGCGTGCGGGACGGGCTGAGGGCAGGGCACAGCTATGATGATTGAGCAGGATGAGCTCTCTTCTCTCCCCGTCGGGGCTAGCAGGGCCACCCATGCCTTCGTCATCCTAGGGCGGAGCCGCCGCGAAGCGGCGTGCGCAGACCCTAGGATCCATGCCGTGACATTAGCCGAAAGGCGCAAGCGGTTCAGAATATTCGCCGGGCAGAGCGGTGTGGAGGGAGCCATTTTCAGCACCGTTGCGAAGCAGGGAGGTAACGGCATGGATCCTAGGGTCTGCGCCGCGTCACTTCGCTCCTTGCTTCGCCCTAGGATGACGAAAGAAACGATTGCCGTAGCAAAAGTACCCGGCCTCCGCTTCGCTCCAGCCACCCTCTCCCCGTTGGGGAGAGGAGGGCGCTTACCCGGCGAGGCCTGCTAGATGGACTCGTTTCGCGACAAGATCGTTCCGGTGACCTCGATCCTCCTGGGCGTCGTCGTTGTCTGGTACGTCATGGCTGTCATCCTCAACGCGCCGTTCCAGCGCGATCTCGACCGCCGCGCCAATCAGACGCCGGGTATTGTGGAATTCATCAGCAAGACGCTGGTACAGCCGAAGCCGACGCTGCCGGCACCGCATCAGGTGGCGGTGAATTTTTTCGAAAACACCTTTCTGCGTAGCATCACCTCGAACCGCAGCCTTGTCTACAATGCCTGGGTGACGCTGTCATCGACGCTGCTCGGCTTTGCTTTCGGCACGGCGCTCGGCATCGTCATCGCCGTCGGCATCGTGCATGTGGCGACGCTCGACCGCAGTCTGATGCCGTGGATCATCGCCTCGCAGACCATTCCGATCCTGGCGGTGGCGCCGATGATCATCGTCGTGCTGGCGGCGGTCGGCATCACCGGGCTTATCCCGAAGGCGCTGATCTCGACCTATCTGTCGTTCTTCCCGGTGGCGGTCGGCATGGTGAAGGGACTGCGCTCGCCCGAGCTCACTCATCTCGACCTGATGCACACCTATAATGCCAGTGCCTCGCAGACCTTCTGGAAATTGCGTGTGCCGGCTTCGGTGCCGTTCCTGTTCACCTCGATGAAGGTGGCGGTGGCCGCCAGCCTGGTCGGCGCCATCGTCGGCGAGTTGCCGACCGGCGCCGTCGCCGGCATCGGCGCCAAATTGCTCGCCGGCGCCTACTACAGCCAGACCATCGACATCTGGTCGGCTCTGGTTGCCGGGTCGGTGGTCGCGGCGCTGCTGGTTATGCTGGTCGGCATTGCTGGGCGCGTAGTCGACCGCGCCATGGGCGGGAGGCCGGCATGAGCTCCATCCTGAGCCTTTCCTCAATCACGCCTCGATCCTGGCAGGGGTATGCCGCGCTTGTCCTGCTTGTCGGCGCGCTGCTTCTTTGGCCGCTCGTCAGTGCTACGCCCGGTTACGGCATGGCGACTACGGTTCTGATTTTCATTTTGCTGCTCGGGGCAATCGAGGCCGACAACTTTCCACCGATGATCGGGGTGGTGTTGCTGTTCCTTGGCGCGCATGGCGCAGCGTGGATGCTGCTCGCCGGCATAACCGGCAATGAGGGCAGCGCTCGCGCATCCTTCTATCTGCTGCTCGTCGCGGCGTGGTTTCTGGCCTGGCGCTGCGTAACGGTCTTGTCGTCGTTTCGCCCGACATCGCGCTGGGCGTCAACCGCCCTGCGCCTGATCATTCCGGCCATCTTCGGCGCCTGGATCCTGATCATCTGGGAGGCGGTGACGCGTGGTGCCGGCATTCCCTTCATCCTGTTGCCGCCGCCAAGCGCCATCGGTGCACGCATCGTCGGCTCGCTGCCGGTGCTGGGGGCCGATGTCAGGCAGACCATCTTCAAGGCGGTTATCTTCGGCTATGTGGTGGGGAGCAGCGCCGGCTTCCTCGTTGCCATCGCCGCCGACCGCGTGCCGTTCCTGCGGCGCGGGCTCTTGCCGATCGGCAATATGGTGTCGGCGCTGCCGATCATCGGCGTCGCGCCGATCATGGTCATGTGGTTCGGCTTCGACTGGCAGTCGAAGGCAGCGGTGGTCATCATCATGACCTTCTTCCCGATGCTGGTGAACACCGTCGCCGGTCTTGCCGCCTCCGGCCATATGGAGCGCGACCTGATGCGCACCTATGCCTCGAGCTACTGGCAGACGCTGTTCAAGCTGCGGCTGCCGGCGGCGGCACCCTTCATCTTCAATGCGTTGAAGATCAATTCGACGCTGGCGCTGATCGGCGCCATCGTCGCCGAGTTCTTCGGCACGCCGGTGGTCGGCATGGGATTCCGCATTTCGACGGAAGTCGGGCGGATGAACATCGACATGGTGTGGGCGGAAATCGCAGTTGCAGCACTTGCGGGTTCGGTCTTTTATGGCGTGGTCGCTCTTTTCGAGAGAGCAGTCACGTTTTGGCATCCCTCTGTCCGTGGTGGATAGGGGCGGTGGGTTTAGGGCGCTAACTTCAGAGGGTAAAAACATGAAAAGACTTGTTGTTTCGATGCTGGCCGGCGCGATGTCGCTGGCCGCGTTCCAGGCGATGGCCGCGGACAAGGTGACGCTGCAGCTGAAATGGGTCACCCAGGCACAGTTCGCCGGCTATTATGTCGCCAAGGCCAAGGGCTTCTATGACGCCGAGGGCCTCGACGTCGACATCAAGCCCGGCGGACCGGACATTGCACCGGAGCAGGTTATTGCCGGCGGCGGCGCCGACGTCATCGTCGACTGGATGGGCGGTGCGCTGGCTGCGCGCGAGAAGGGCGTGCCGCTGGTCAACATCGCCCAGCCGTTCAAGAAGGCCGGCATGGAGCTGGTCTGCCCGAAGGACGGTCCGGTCAAGACGGAAGCCGACTTCAAGGGCCATACGCTCGGCGTCTGGTTCTTCGGCAACGAGTATCCGTTCTATGCCTGGATGAACAAGCTTGGCCTCAAGACCGATGGCGGGCCGGACGGCGTCACCGTGCTCAAGCAGAGCTTCGATGTGCAGCCGCTGATCCAGAAGCAGGCGGATTGCATTTCGGTCATGACCTATAACGAGTACTGGCAGCTCATCGACGCCGGCTACAAGCCGGAAGAGCTGACCGTCTTCAACTATTCCGCCATGGGCAATGATCTGCTCGAAGACGGGCTCTATGCCCTGGAGGACAAGCTCAAGGATCCGGCCTTCGAGGACAAGATGGTGCGGTTCGTACGCGCTTCGATGAAGGGCTGGAAATACGCCGTCGACAATTCCGACGAAGCGGCCGGCATTGTCATGGACAATGGCGGCCAGGACGAGAATCACCAAAAGCGCATGATGGGCGAAGTCGCCAAGCTGATCGACAATGCCGATGGCAAGCTCGATCCGGCGACCTACGAGCGCACCGCCAAGGCGCTGCTCGACCAGAAGATCATCAGCAAGGAGCCTACCGGCGCCTACACGACGGCGATCACCGACAAGGCCATCAAATAGGGCTGTCAAACTGGCTTGTAGCGGAAAAGGGGCGGGCGACCGCCCCTTTTTAGTGGGAGGTAAAATGAACGTTACCGGCGGAAACATCCGCTCGCAAAATCGTTGTGCCGGTGCACCCGCCTCAAGGGTGTCACAACGGAGGTTTCCATGCGCATCCAGTCCTTCACGCCGATGCTTTCGGCGCTGGCCATTTCTGCAGCCATCTTCTCTGCTTCACCGGCCTTGGCCGAAACCATAAAGATGACGGCGACGCTCGATGGTGCTCAGCAGAACCCGCCCGTCACCACGAAGGGCAAGGGCACCGCCACGCTCAGGTTCAACACCGCCACCAAGAAACTCGGCTGGACCGTGAGATATTCCGGCCTCAGCGGGCCGGCGAAGGCCGCACACATTCACGGCCCGGCGGCAAAGGGTCAAAACGCCGATCCGGTGGTGCCGTTCGAAGGCAAGCTGAAGAGCCCGATCAAGGGTTCGGCGACATTGACTGATGCCCAGGCCACCGATCTTGAGGCAGGCAAATATTACGTCAACATCCACACCGCGGCCCACGCGGATGGCGAGATCCGCGGCCAGATCGAGAAGGCCAAATAGGCAGATCACGACGACAAAACAGGGCAATCATCCTGTTTTGTCAGGCCTTGTCGCGAATCTGGGTCATCGTGCGGGTCGGCGTGATGGCTTCAGGGTCGAGCCTGATCTCTACGATCGACGGCTTGCCGCTGGCCCGCGCTCGCTCGAAGGCCGCGGCGAAGTCGGCGGTCTTTTCCACCGTCTCGCCATGGCCGCCATAGGCACGGGCCAAAGCAGCAAAGTCGGGATTCTTCAAGTCCGTGGCGACGACACGGCCGGGATATTCGCGCTCCTGATGCATGCGGATGGTGCCGTAGATGCCATTGTTGACGACGATGACGATGATCGGCAGCCCGTATTGCACGGCGGTGGCGAATTCCTGGCCGTTCATCAGGAAACAGCCGTCGCCGGCGAAGGCGATCACGTCGCGGTCGGGGAAAAGCTGCTTGGCGGCGACCGCCGCCGGCGTGCCGTAGCCCATCGAGCCGGATGTGGGTGCTGCCTGCGTGCCGAAACGCCGGAAGCGATGGTAGCGATGCACCCAGGTGGCGTAGTTGCCGGCGCCGTTGGTGAGGATGGCGTCGTCCGGCAGCATCGTTTCGAGATAATTCATGATCGGCCCCATCTGGACGGCGCCGGGGCCGCTCTCCGGAGGCGTCGACCAGTCGAGATAGGCGGCGTGCAGCTTCGCTGCCTCAGCCGCCCAGACCGGCGTTGCGGCCGGCTTGCGTCCGGCAAAGGCTTCGACGAAAGCGGCAGGCGAGGCATTGATCGCCAGCGCCGGCCGGTAGACGCGGCCGAGTTCGCCGGCGTCGGCATGGATATGGACCGCCGTCTGGTCGGGGTAGGGACTCTTCAGCAGCGTGTAGTCGGATGACGGCATCTCGCCCATGCGGCCGCCGATCAGCAGCACAAGGTCGGCCTGCTTGATGGCGGTTGCTACCTTGGGATTGATGCCGATGCCGACATCGCCGGCATAGTTCGGGTGGAGATGGTCGAACAGCATCTGGCGGCGGAAGGAGCAGCCGACCGGCAGCGACCAGGCTTCGGCCATCGTCCGCATGCGTGCAACGGCCTGCGCGTCCCAGCGCGTACCGCCGAGAATGACGAAGGGCCGCTTTGCCTGGTTGAGCAACACTTCCAGTGCGTCGAGCTCGACTTCGCCAGGCCGCGTCTCGACAGGGGTATAATGCCGGGCGTCCGGTGCCTCGGCGAGGCTGGTCAGCATGTCCTCGGGCAGCGAGATGACGACCGGGCCCGGGCGACCGGACGTCGCCACCGCAAAGGCGCGTGTGACGAATTCGGGTATGCGTGCGGCGTCGTCGATCTCGACCACCCATTTGGCGATATCGCCGAAGAACCTGACGTAGTCGACCTCCTGGAAGGCCTCGCGCCCCTTGGCGTGGCTGGCGACCTGGCCAATGAACAGGATGAGGGGGACTGAATCCTGCATCGCGATGTGGATGCCGGCAGAGGCATTGGTGGCGCCTGGGCCGCGGGTGACAAAGCAGATGCCGGGCCTGCCGGTCAGGCGGCCGTGGCAGTCGGCCATCATTGCGGCACCGCCCTCCTGGCGGCAGACGATTGTGCGGATCGGTGAATCATGCAGCGCGTCGAGCACCGCCAGATAGGATTCGCCAGGTACGCAATAGATACGGTCCGTTCCGTTGGCTTCGAGCGCATCGACGATGAGTTGTCCGCCGGTCTTCATTTTCCTGACCTCTCCAGTTCGGCAAGGATTTCTTCGGTGTGTTCGCCGAGACGCGGCGACGGACGTTCATAGACCAGCGGCGTGCCGGACATGACCATCGGCGCCCGCACCGAGGGCAAGAGATTGCCATGGCCGTCATCGAGGTCGAGCCGCATGCCGCGCGCGATGGTCTGCGGGTCGGCAAACATCTGGCCGATGTTGTTGATCGGGCTGGCCGGCACTCCGGCAGTCTCAAGTCTGGCCAGCAACGGGTCGCGATCGAAGACTTTCAGCGCCTCGATCATATGCTCGCGCAGCTTTGCGCGGTTAGCGACGCGGGCGGGATTGGTGGCGAAGTCAGGGTTCGACGCCAGCTCGTCGAGGCCGACGGCAGCGCAGAACTTTGCGAACTGGCCGTCATTGCCGACCGCCAGGATGATGTGGCCATTTTTCACCGGCACCACTTCGTAGGGCGCGATGTTCATATGCGCATTGCCCATCTGCACCGGCGACTGTCCGGAGACGAGATAGTTGAGGTTCTGGTTGCCGAGCGTCGAGATCTGGGTGTCGTAGAGCGCCATGTCGATATGCTGGCCTTCGCCGGTCTTCTCGGCATGGCGAAGCGCCGCCTGGATGGCGATGACCGAATAAAGCCCGGTGAAAACATCCGAAATAGCGACGCCCGCCTTTTGCGGTTCGCGGCCGGCTTCGCCGGTGATCGACATCATGCCGGCCATGCCCTGGATGATGAAATCATAGCCGGCACGCGGCGCATACGGTCCCGACTGGCCAAAACCGGTGATCGAGCAATAGATCAGCCGCGAGTTGATTTTCCTCAGGCTGTCATAGTCGAGGCCGTATTTCTTCAGTCCGCCGACTTTGAAGTTTTCGATCAGCACATCCGATGTCGCGACCAGCCGGCGCACCGTCTCGGCACCCTCGGGCGTCGAGAAGTCGATGGCGATGGAGCGCTTGCCGCGGTTGCAGGAATGGTAATAAGCGGCCGAAAGGTTCTCGCCGTCATGGCCGATGACGAAGGGCGGTCCCCATTTGCGGGTGTCGTCGCCGCCGTCCGGGCTCTCGACCTTGATCACGTCGGCGCCGAGGTCGGCAAGCAGCTGTCCGGCCCATGGCCCGGCGAGGATGCGTGCGAGTTCGATGACGCGGATGCCGTTGAGCGGAGGCTCAGTCATGGATCACCGTGGTTGATCGAAAGCGCAGCCTCTATCAATCCCGCGCGCCGCTGTCACGGCCCTTGCAATGGGCCAGTATCACTGTGCCCTCAGCACGCGGTCGGCCCAGGCGGCAAAATCCTCCATGATGATGTCTCGGTTGACCTCGTTCAGGCTTTCGTGGCGGGTTTTGGCGTAAACCTTTGAAACGAGATTCGAAAAACCCATCATGTGCATCCGGCCGGCAAGATGGCTGACCGCCTTGCCGCCGTCCGAGGCCGGATCTTGCTCGCCTCCGACCAGATTGACGAACAGGTCGCGCCGAACGCCGGAAAAATTGCGGTCGCTGCCGCAATGCAGCGTCATCATGACGATGTCCTGCCACATCGATACCGATGCGTCCCAGCCGCAAAGCGGGTCGGCGATGTATTTCTCGACTTCAACGGCATCGCGCGACAGCCAGTCGAACGGCGTCCGGTGATTGGGCACCGCCTTGCCCCAGGCCCGGAACGTCAGCCGGGGCAGCAGGCGCGACGGCACGTCTGAGCCAAGCCGGAACTTTTCCCAACCAAGCATGGCCAGCGCGATTTGGCCGAGCAGTCCGGCCGAGAAATTGCCGTTCCAGATCGCGGCGGCATGGATGCGCGCCGAGTGGCGGAGGACAAAATTCAGCGCGACCGACGCGCCCAAGGAGTGGCCGAAGACGATGATCGGCAGACCAGGTTGTTCCCTGGCGATGAGATCATGGACGGCAGCGACATCGGCGATGACCTTGGCACCGCCATCCGCATCGGCGAACCTGCCAGGTGGCGCGTCGGGCGCCTTGGTGGCGCCGTGGCCACGGTGGTCGTGCGCGTAGACCTGGTAGCCGCGCGCGCCAAGGAAATCGGCGAAACGGGCATAGCGCGCCGCGTGCTCGGCCAACCCATGATTGATCTGGACGATGGCGCGCGGTTGGCCGATGGCGTGTTTCACATAAAGGTTGAGCTCGGCGCCGGTCGGCGATGCCAGCATCCTCTGCTTGTCAAATGGCATGTCTCGCTCCCGTCGGCGACTGTTGGGCGACGCAGCGATCGACGTCAAGGGACGTAGGGTACCCATTCGACGGTAGTTGACAGCATGCTGTCAATGTGATTACATGACAGCATACTGTCAAATGGTCAGCGGCAGATTGGGGGTATGACTATGAAAACCACCGGGGCCATTTCGCGGCGTGCAATCTTGCTGGCGGGCTTCGCCTTCACGACGGCCACCCTGTTGTCAGGGATTGCTGCGTTCAGTCAGGAAACCAGGGAGATGACCATGATGACGTCCACTGTTCCAGGCCCGCAAGGCCAGCTTGCCACTTATAGGATCAACGCCGGCAATGGCCTGCCGATCATGTTCCTGCATGGAGATTGCAGCCGCGCTTCCCACTGGGACCGGGTGATGCAGCTCTCCGTCGAAGGCCGCGAGGCGGTAGCCTTCGATTTTCGCGGTCATGGCGCCTCCGCGCCGGCGCAGGACGGTGACTATGGTTATGACGGTCGTGCAATGGATGTCGGTGCCGTGGCCGACGCGTTTGGCCTGAAGCGGTTTCTCATTGTCGCGCACAGCGGCGGCGGTGGCGTGGCGCTCGCTTATGCCGCCAGCCATGCCGACCGGGTCGCCGGTGTCTTGCTCGTCGACCCGGCGACCGATCCTCGTGCGCTGCCGCAGGCGATTCGTGACGGCTTTGTCCGCGATCTGGCCGGTCCGCAAGGCCGTGATGTCCTGAACGCCTATTACACGTCAATTGCCGGCCCTAACGCGGTTGTTCGCCAGCGTGTTCTGGCCGATGCGGCAGTGGTCGATCCGGCGGCGAGGGCAGGTGTCGGCAAGGCACTGGCCGAATGGAACCCGGAGCCGGCACTCGATGCGTATCGCGGGCCTATGTTCGTATTGGCTACCGAGGCCAGTGACACTCCAGCCGCGCTCTACCGGCTGCGCACGGACATTCCGCGCCAGATCGTGGCGGGCAGCGGCCATTGGGTGATGCTTGACAAGCCCGAGGTCGTAGCCGAAGCCGTTAATAATTTCGTCGCGACCATCGAGGCCGGCCAGAAATGACGACCAGGACCGAAGCGGCAAATGTGCTCACCGAACTGGTGCTTGCCGTGTTCAGGATGAACGGCAGTTTTCTGGATGCGGCCGACCGGCTGGCCGCTCCAATCGGGCTGACGGCAGCGCGCTGGCAGGTTTTGGGTGCAGTTTTGAACGAGCCGAAATCTGTGGCCGACATTGCCCGCGACATGGGTCTCGCCCGTCAGAGTGTACAGCGGCTGGCCGACATACTGGCTGCGGAGGGGCTTGCCGCCTACGCCGACAACCCGGCGCATCGCCGCGCCAAGCTGTTGTCGATAACCGATGCCGGCCGGGCAGCGGTCAAGAATATCGGCACACGCCAGCATGTTTGGGCGAACCGCGTTTCGGAGGGTATGGACGCCGACGCGCTGAAAGCCTCGCTTGATCTGCTGCGCACCCTGACGGAACGGGTGGAGGCGGGCGGATCCTGATCGACCACGCGGGAGCCGTCTCAATGCGGTGGCGATTGTTTTTACGGCCGGCGAAAGAAATCGTAATTCTGACATGTCGCAAGTTTCTAGCTTGCGGCGTGAATCACGAGGAGTGCCGGAATGCGGATTTGGGCGATATGGGGGGCGGTGTTTCTTGCGTTTGCTGGGGCAAGCGCGGCGCGGGCCGATGTGAAGATGACCGGCTCTTTCGTCGCCGATGCCGCCTGTCCGGCAACGCAGGCGATCAAGAGCGGCAAGAATCCCGGCAATGTCTCGACGGCGGCTGGTCAGAGTTATGATCTGCTGGCCGGCAACAAGGACGCGCCCACCCACTACCTCATTCGCGTGCCGGGCGCCGATCCGGAGCGCCGCTGGGTCAAGATCAGCTGCGGTCACGTTTCGGGCGGCAGCGCGTCGACGGTGCCGGCTGCACGGGCGCCTGCCGAGCCGAACAAGCCATCGGCGTCCGGAAAGCCGGAATATGTCTTCGCGCTGAGCTGGCAGCCGGCTTTTTGTGAGACCAAATCCGGCAAAACCGAATGCCGTGCGCAGACCGCCGCCGGGTTCGAGGCGACCCACTTCACCTTGCATGGGTTGTGGCCGCAGCCGAACGGAAATTTCTATTGCCAGGTCGCGGCAAGCGACAAGGCGAACGACGATCCGGCACACTGGCGGGATTTGCCGCCGGTCACCCTTGACCCGAAAACGCGAGCGGAACTCGACCAGGTGATGTCGGGCACCGCGTCCGCCCTCGAAAGGCATGAGTGGATCAAGCACGGCACCTGCTATGGCAAGAGCCAGCAGGAGTATTTCGCCGACGCCTTGAACCTGATGCGCGCGATGAATGCGTCGCCGGTGCGCGATCTCTTCATCAAGAACATCGGCAAGCAACTGACATCCGATCAGATCCGCAGCACCTTCGACAGTGCCTTCGGCAAAGGCGCGGGCGACCGGGTCCGCGTGTCCTGCGTGGTCGATCCCTCGAACGGCAGGCGGCTGATCGGCGAACTGACGCTCGGCCTGACCGGCCCGATCGCTTCGAACGCTTCGCTCGGTGCCCTGCTGCTTGCCTCGGCGCCGACAGCCAAGGCTGGCTGCCCGAAGGGCGCGGTCGATGCCGTCGGGTTCCAGTAAACAGGCCGTACGCGACTGTCGCTTTGCACCGGGGATGGTATGATCCCGGGGGGCATCATTCATAGGGGGTGGCGATGAGTGGCATGACGGGCGGCGCGCTGGCGCGGCTGGCGTTCTGGGCCAAGGGCATGACGGCGATCCGCGACGGCCATATGGAGTGGCCGGGCTTTTCCTACACCGAAGTGGAGTGGGCGCGCATGACCACGCTCGCCAAACCCGTCGGCACGTATCAATTGTTCACGCTGGTCAACGCGGCGATCTTCATCACCATCGCCGCGCTCGGGATCTTCTGTGTCTTCCTGCCGCTGGCGGCGCTGCTGTTCCCGGTCCCGGCCGAAACCAGTGCGATCAAGTTTTCGCTGCTCCTGGCGGCATGCGCCTTCCTGATCATCGGCATCGGCCTGCCGATTTCGCTGCGTCTTTCGACCACGCTGGTGGCGCCGAAGGCAATGCGGGCCGCGCTTGTCGCCGTGCCCGGCGACCAGGCGCTTGCGGCAAAAGTGTCATGGCAGATCAACCGGATCACGCTCGTGCTCTGCGGCCTGCTGGTACCGGGCATTCTTCTGTTCATTGCCTACGACATCGAAGCCGGCCCGACTATTACCGCGTTGAAATGGCTGGCGATCGCGCTGACGGCGGTTTCGGTTGCGATCGGCGGATGGCAGCGGCGCAAACAATCCTGATTGAGCCAATCGCAGGCCTGGGCAGCGTTACGCGCCGGCGCTGCGCTCCGGCCTGGTCCACGTGTTGCGGGCGTCCGCTTCGTTGCCGCCCGGTTCGCCGACAACGCGATCGCGTCCCGTGGATTTGGCCTTGTAGAGACGCTGGTCGGCCAGCGCAAAGAGATCGGCAAGGCAACGGGTCGTCTCGCTGACCGTCGAGATGCCGGCGCTGACGGTAATGTCGAACCGGCTGGTGCTCGCGGACGTCTTGACCGCTTGCCTGACGGTTTCGCCCAGCAGCCTGGCGAGCGGCTGCGGACGCCAGCCGAGGATGGCGAATTCCTCACCGCCGATCCTGAACAATTGATCTTCGGTCCCGACAAGTTCGCCAAGCAAAATTGCCAGGGCTTTCAGCACCTTGTCTCCCTCGGCGTGGCCGAAGCGGTCGTTGATCGATTTGAAGTGGTCGACATCGATGATCAGCAGGCTGAGCGGCCTGGCGGTCCGCAGGCTGGCGGCGACGGCGGCCTCGCCATCGCTGTCGAAGCGCCCCCTGTGCAGGAGGCCGGTGAGGCCGTCGCGACCGACATGCTCGACCAGCGCCTCATAGCGCTCGCGATAGGTCAGCGTGTCGAAAATGTCGGAAAGCCCGCGCGGCGCCGGCACCTGCCGCGCCTCGAACCACCTGATATAGGCGACCAGCATGGTGCTGTAGACCAGGGCCGCTGCCATCTTGGCGAACCAGCCGCCGAAGAACACCGCGACCGGGGCACCGGTGACGAAATGCAGCGCCGTGAAAAAGCCTGCCTGGTCGAAGGTGAGCACGCAGGCGACGGAGACCAGGATGCGGGTGAAAAGCGCCTTGCGCAGATATTTGCCGAGCTTTTCATAGAGCAGAATGATCAGGATGGCGTCGACGAACAGCAGCGTCGTGCCCCACACCATCAGCCAGCCCATCTCGTCGATGAAGCCGATGTCGGGAAGCTTGCCGTCGGGCAGCGGTGCGATGTCGTGCAGGCGCAGGATCAGCACGAGCCCGATCATCAGGGCATTGCCGAGCAGCAGGCCGTAAATCGGCTGCCGGACAGTTGCCGCGTCCTCCTTGATGTAGAGCAGGAGCAGCATGACCAGCTTGCCGGAAAACAGCACGGCCGAACCCGGCGATACCATGCCGAACGGCAGCGCGACGTAGAAGACGCTGGCGAGATAGGTTTCCAGGAAATGCATGACGCCAAGGGCGCAAACAAAGACGCCGAGGCCGATGCGGCCCCTGAACCGGAAAAGCGTGACCATGATGCCGAAATAGAGAACCGCTTCGGCAAAAAGCAGGAAACTGTTCAACACGGCCCGATCTCTCTCCCCGAAATCGCGGCTGCCAGCGATTTCCCATCCAACATTGTTTGACGCCGAATGGTTAACCGGAGCTTTCGCCTGGGCGCCGGCACGAAATGAAGCGGCTAAGCATTTGTGGGTGCGACCAAATCCGCTTGGAGCGGGTCATCGTTTCACGGAACCGCTGAACCGCTCCATCTTTTTGTTTTGACGCAATTCCGGACGGAAAACCGTTTCACGCTTTTCCTGGAATTGCTTGTCTTATGACTTTCGCTGCCGAATGGGTCAGAAAGGAACGCTGAGAGAGGGTAGCCGCCCTCCCTCA
>NZ_JAMYRZ010000053.1:0-35496 GCF_040321675.1 Mesorhizobium sp. M0296 | reverse complement strand
CGCCGCTGAGGGAGGGCGGCTACCCTCTCTCAGCGTTCCTTTCTGACCCATTCGGCAGCGAAAGTCATAAGACAAGCAATTCCAGGAAAAAGTGTGAAACGGTTTCCGTCCGGAATTGCGCAAACAAAGAGGTAGAGCGGTTCGGCGTTTCCGTGAAACGATGAAACGCTCTAGGCTGCCGCGGTGTTCTCCCGTAGCAGCCGCTCGGCCGCCGCGCGCGCCTCGTCGGTGATGGTGGCACCGGCGAGCATGCGTGCGATCTCTTCCTGCCGCGCCGCCCGGTCCATCTCGGCGATGCCGGTCGAGACCCGGTCGGCCCCGCCTGATTTGGAGATCAGGAAATGCGTCGCCGCGCGCGCCGCCACTTGTGGTGCATGCGTGACCGAAAGCACCTGCACGCGTTTTGCCAGCCGCGCCAGCCGCTGGCCGATGGCGTCGGCAACCGCACCGCCGACGCCGGTGTCGATTTCGTCGAAGACCAAGGTCGGCGCCGAGCCCCGGTCAGCGAGTGCTACCTTCAACGCCAGCAGGAAGCGCGAAAGCTCGCCGCCGGAAGCGACTTTCATCATTGGGCCGGGCCTGGTGCCGGGATTGGTGCGCACCCAGAACTCGACCTGGTCGATGCCTTCTTCCATGCGGCTCTCGGCATCGCTTGCGATCTCGACGATGAATTCGGCCCGTTCGAGCTTCAGCGCCGGCAGTTCGGCCATTACCGCCTTGGTCAGCCCGACGGCCGCCGCATGGCGAAGCGACGACAGCTGGGCCGCCGTAGTGTCATAGGCCTGGCGCGCCGTTGCAGCCTGTTTCTCCAGCGCATGCAGGCGCTCTTCGCCGGCGTCGAGATCGGCAAGGTCGGCCGCCATGGTGTCACGCAATTGCGCCAGGTCGTCGACGGCGACGCTGTGCTTGCGCGAGGCGGCACGCAGCGAAAACAGCCGCTCCTCGGCTTTCTCCAGCCGCTGCGGATCATATTCGGTGGCGCGCAGTGCGGCTTCGACGCCCGACTGCGCCGCGTCGAGCGACAGCATCGCCTCGTCGAGCGATTTGACGACATCCTCGAGCAAGCCGGGCGCTTCGGTCACCTTGCGCTGCAGCCGCCTGAGCAGGCTGGCCAGTTGCGGCAAGGGCGAGGACGGACCCGAGAGCACATCCTGGGCATCGTGGACTTCCGAGGCGATCTTTTCCGCCCGCATCATCGCGGCGCGCAGTTCGGCGAGCTCGGTCTCTTCGCCCGGTTGCGGATCGAGCCTGGTCAATTCGGCGACCGCCGCACGCAGATAATCGGCCTCGCGGGAAGCCGCCTCGACTTTGGCCCGGTGCCGTGAAAATTCCTGCTCGCAGGCGCGCCAGTGCCGCCACGCCTCGCCTGTTGCCCGAGCAGCGCCGAGATGGCCGCCGAAACTGTCGAGCAACTCGCGATGGGCGCCGGGATCGACCAAAGCGCGCTCGTCGTGCTGGCCGTGGATCTCGACCAGCGCATGGCCGACGTCGCGCATCAGCATCACGCTGGACGGCTGGTCGTTGACGAAAACGCGCGTGCGGCCGTCCGCCGTCTGGACGCGGCGCAGGATGATGTCGCCGTCGTCCTCGATGGCGTTCTCGGCGAGCAGCATACGGGCCGGGTGGTTGCGCGGCACGTCGAAGACGGCGATGATCTGGCCTTGTGCCGCGCCATGCCGCACCAGCGAGGCGTCGCCGCGGGCGCCAAGCGCCAGCGACAAGGCGTCGAGCAGGATGGACTTTCCGGCGCCGGTTTCGCCGGTAAGGACCGAAAGGCCGGACGAGAAGTCGATGTCCAGCTTCTCGATCAGAACGATATCGCGGATCGACAGTCTGGAGAGCATGGGGACGCGCCGCTCAGGCGCCGGTGATCAGCTTCCCGGCCTTGGAGATCCACGATCCGGCATTCTCGCGCGGCTCGAGCCCACCACTCTGCAGGAGCTTGTAGGAGTCCTTGTACCACTGGCTATCGGGATAGTTGGTGCCGAGCACGGCCGCAGCGGTCTGCGCTTCCGACGTCAGCCCCATCGCATAGTAGCTCTCGGTAAGACGCGCCAGCGCTTCCTCGACATGACGTGTGTTGGAATAGTTCTCCACGACGTTACGGAACCGTTTGACGGCCGCGATGTATTCGCGGCGCTCGAGATAATAGCGGCCGATCTGCATCTCTTTGCCGGCGAGCTGATCGTTGGCGAAGCGGATCTTCTCCTTGGCGTCGTCGGCATATTCGGACGTGGGCCAGCGCGTCACGAGGTCCTGCATCGTCTGCACGGTAAGACGCGCTTCCTTCTGGTCCTGGGTGACGTCCTTGATCTGACGGTAGTAGCTCAGCCCGATAATGTACTGGGCATAGGCTGCATCGTCGGTCGAGGGGTAGAGGGTCAGGTAGCGCTTGGCCGAACCGATCGCCTCGTCGTAATTGCCCTGACGGTAGTCGGCAAAGGCACCCATCACCATCGATTTGCGGGCGAATTCGGAATAGGGATGCTGGCGGTCGACGGCATCGAACTTGCGGCTTGCCTCCTGCAGTCGCCCGGCATTCAGATTGGCGAGACCCTGATTGTAGAGCACGTCGGCCGGCTCGGTCTGATCGACATAGGTCGACAGATCGACGTCCTTCTCGGACGACATGCAGGCCGACAGAAACAGCGATGGAACGACCACCGAAAGCGCCAGGAAAACAGCCCGCCGCAGCGCCTTCGATTGACCAACTCGCTTGAAAAACATGTTTGGATTCCGCCCTTTCGGCGTCATTTCAGTCGACGGCAGCAGCCATAAACCATAATTGCCTTGCCCGGCAACGCTATCCCCGGCCAATCGCACATTTTTGTGGCGGTTTGGCGCCACCTGGAAAGCTGTGTAATTTGGCCGGCCGGTGATGCATCCATGCAACACAGCTTGACCGCAACGGGAGCCGCAAGACCTTAAGAATCAGATCATCCAGGGTGCGTAGAGGGGTGCGTTGACGGCGCTCATCTCGGCGGTACGCCCGCGCTCGCGGCGCGTCGTCTCGACGATCTCGAAAGCCGAACGGTCCGACAAGAGACGGCGCAGCGCAGCCGCGTTCAGCCTGTGGCCGCCACGATAGGAGCGGAAGCAGCCGATGAACCGGGCACCGGCGAGCGCCAGGTCGCCCATCGCATCCATCGTCTTGTGGCGCGCGAACTCGTTGGGATAGCGCAGGCCTCCCATGTTGATCACGCGGTTGTCGTCGCCGATCACCAGGGAGTTTTCCAACGAGGAGCCGAGCGCATAGCCGGCCGCCCACAGCCGCTCGACGTCCTTCATGAAACCGAACGTGCGGGCCCGCGCGACGTCGCGGCGGAAAATGTCGGCGTTCATGTCGGATGCAAAAAGCTGGCGCCCGATCGCCGGGCTTTCGAAATCGATCTCGATCTCGAAGCGCGTGCCGTCATAGGGCCTGAACTCCGCCCAGCAGGCGCCGTTCTCGATACGAACCGGCTTGACCACCCTGATGTAGCGACGCTTGACCGGCAGCGTTTCGATGCCTGCCTGGTCAATGGCCTCGACGAACATCACTGCGCTGCCGTCGAGGATAGGCACCTCATGGCCGTCGATTTCGATGACGAGATTGTCGATTCCAAGCCCGAAAAGCGTCGCCATCAGATGCTCGACCGTGGCAATGTGCTCGCCTTGCGGATCGCCAAGCATGGTGCAGAGATCGGTGGCACCGACCTCGGAGACGAGCGCGCGAAATTCGTGGCTTCCGCTTGCATTCGAAAGCTGGAAGACGACACCCGTATCGGCATCCGCCGGCAGGAAATGGACGGTGACCGGATTGCCACTGTGAACGCCGATGCCAGTCAGCGTCGCGCGCGATTTAAGTGTCGTCTGATAGTCGTGCAAAACAATCCCCATAGCCCGTACTGCCTAGGTCCGCTTCGTCTGCCCTGAGGGCGCGGCTCTTGATTGATCGGCAGGCAGGGCCACTTCCCCGAGACTCCCAGCAAACCGACTTTGGTCGGTGGCGAAGATAATGGTCCCGCGGGGAGACTCCAAATCACGGTTTCTTACTCTTTGTAACTGCGGTCCAGCGCGGGATTGCCCCATAAGTCCTTGTTTTACAATCACTTTTAAAGTTAACAGGCGAACAGTTTCCTGCTCGCCTGTTAATAACTGTTACGAACCGTTAACAGATCAATTGGCCTGTCGGCGCAGGAAGGCGGGAATCTCCAACTGATCGTCTTCCTGGACAGCCCGGCTCTGCGGCGTCAGTCGGCCCTGCTCGTCCAGCTGGCCGCGGCGCGGCGCGTAAAGCTGCGGATCCTGGCTGGCAAGGCGGCGCACTTCCGCCGGCGCCTGGCGCAGTTTCGGTTCGCGCGGCTGCGCCGGCTGCAGCCTTGCAGGCTCCTCTTCGCGGCGGGTCAAGCCGTTGGTCAGGCGCTTGAGCAAGCCCATCGGGCCGCTGTTTTCGTGGTCGGCCGGGCGCGCCTTGGCTTCCACTTCGGCCTTCACCTGCGGCGGGAAATCCTCGACCCGCGGCATGCGCTGGGGTGCTGCGGCAACCGGCTGCGGCATTTCACGATGCGGAGCAGGCTGCATCGCTTGCTGAACCGCTGGCTGCATCATCGGCTGCGGCTGAGCCGGAGGCGCCTGGAAGATCTTGCTCTGCGGGCGGAAGTCTTCCGCATGGGCGACCGGTGCCGGTCGGGCCTGCGCCATCTCTGCCGCATTCGCCTCGGCGAGCTGAATGGCCTCGGCGACCGGATCGGCAGCACGTGGTTCATAGATCGGCTGCTGGACAGGCGCCGGGCGCATTTCCGTGACCTGAGCCGCCGGGCGGCTGACCGGCTTCGGCGGAGCCGTGCGGATGGCGATCGGTGCGGCAGCGATTTCGGCCGCCGATTTGTCGATGCCGGTGGCGACCACCGACACGCGGATAACGCCTTCGAGTTCCTCATCGAAAGTGGCGCCCAGAATGATGTTGGCATCCTGGTCGACCTCTTCGCGAATGCGGGTTGCCGCCTCATCGACTTCGAACAGGGTCAGGTCGCGGCCGCCGGTGATCGAGATCAGCAGGCCCTTGGCGCCCTTCATCGAGGTCTCGTCGAGCAGCGGGTTGGCGATGGCGGCTTCCGCCGCGGCCATTGCACGGCCCTCGCCCGAAGCCTCGCCAGTCCCCATCATCGCCTTGCCCATTTCGCGCATGACCGAGCGGACGTCGGCGAAGTCGAGATTGATCAGGCCTTCCTTGACCATCAGGTCGGTAATGCAGGCAACGCCCGAATAGAGCACCTGGTCGGCCATGGCGAAGGCATCGGCGAAGGTGGTCTTGTCATTGGCCAGCCGGAACAGGTTCTGGTTGGGAATAACGATCAGGGTATCGACGCATTTCTGCAGTTCCTCGATACCCATGTCGGCCGTCTTCATGCGGCGCTGGCCTTCGAAGTGGAACGGCTTGGTGACGACGCCGACGGTGAGGATACCCTTTTCGCGGGCAGCGCGCGCGACGACGGGGGCCGCCCCGGTGCCGGTACCGCCGCCCATGCCGGCGGTGACGAAGCACATATGCGTGTTGGAGAGATGATCGATGATCTCGTCGATGCACTCTTCCGCCGCCGCGCGCCCGACTTCAGGCTGCGATCCGGCGCCAAGACCCTCGGTGACATGCGCACCGAGCTGGATCAGCCGCTCGGCCTTCGACATCGTCAGTGCCTGCGCGTCGGTGTTGGCCACCACGAACTCAACGCCGCGCAAGCCGGCGGTGATCATGTTGTTGACGGCATTGCCGCCGCCGCCGCCGACACCGAATACGGTGATGCGCGGCTTGAGCTCGGTGATGTCCGGCTTCTGCAGATTGATGGTCATTGTCTTCGTCCTTTGCCTTTCCCGCCGCTTCGCCGCCGCGGCCGCCTATGGGGCTGTCCCCGTCAAATTAAAAACTGTCTCTCAACCACTGACTCATTCGATGCAGTTTTCCGCCTGTTCCGGTCATCCGAAGACCGGAAATTCCCTTCGCCGGGCGGCTCTCGAAGCTCGCCATCTGCGGGTAGATCAGAAGCCCGACGGGCGTCGAAAAAGCCGGCCCCTTGGCCGCCTCGGGCAGGCCTGCCACGCCAAGCGGGCGTCCGATGCGCACATTGCGGCCGAGAATGCGGCGTGCTGCTTCTGGCAGGCCGGCAAGCTGGCTGGCGCCGCCGGTCAGCACCACACGCTTGCCGACGGCATTGCCGTAGCCGGACTTGTTCAGCCGGTCGCGCAACAATTCCAGCGTCTCGTCGATGCGAGCGCGGATGATGCGCGTCATCACCGAGCGCGGGATCTGCAACGGCACCTCGCCGTCCTCGCCGATCGGATGGATGGAAACCAGGTCGCGGTCGTCGGCACTGCCAGGCAGCGCCGAGCCATGCATCACTTTCAGCCTTTCGGCGGCATCGAGCGAGGTCGACAGGCCCTTGGCCATATCCAGCGTGACGTGGTTGCCGCCGATCGCGATGGCATCGCCATGGACGAACTTGCCTTCCGAAAACACCGAGATCGTCGTCGTGCCGCCGCCCATGTCGATGCAGGCCGCGCCCATTTCGAGCTCGTCGTCGACCAGCGCAGCAAGCCCACTGGCATAGGGCGTCGCCACCATGCGTTCGACCGACAGATGCGAGCGGTTGATGCAGAGCTCCAGATTGCGCAAGGGCGCTGCGTCGCCTGTCAGCACGTGCATGTCGACGCCAAGCTGGTCGCCAACCATGCCGCGCGGATCGCGCACACCGCGCTCGGCATCCAGCGAAAAGGCTACGGGAAGCGAATGGATCACCTCGCGCTCGGCCCGCAACGCCTGCTTGGCGCCGGCGGCAAGCACCCGCTTGATGTCGGCCTCGTCGGCCTCATGGCCGCCGAGATTGATGGTGGCCGAAAAAGCCTCGCTCTTCAGCCGGCCGGCAGTCATGTTGACGATCAGCGAATCGACCGTCAGTCCCGCCATGCGTTCGGCGGCGTCGACGGCAAGACGGATGGCGTGCTCGGCACGGTCGAGATCGATGACGACGCCCGATTTCACGCCTTGCGATTTCTGGTGGCCGATGCCGATCACCTGGACGCGATGCGAGCGGCCGCGCAGCAGCTTGCCATCGTCGCGCGGCTTGAGTTTGGCCACCACGCAGCAGACCTTGCTGGAGCCGACATCCAGCACCGTCAGGATGCCGGACCGGCGCGACGAGGCATCGCTATTGCCGCCAAGCCAGCTCATATCTTCGTCTCCGGCTTGCGCTTCAGCATCTTGGGCTTTTCGTCGAGCGCGGCTTGGCGTTGTGTCGCCGCTTCCGGCGTCAACTGGACGACCAGACGATCGGAAAGGCGCATGTCGACGGCGGCGATGTCGCGCGTCAAAAGCCCGTTCTCGTGATCCATCCTGACCAGGTCGGCAATCGCCTGATCCTCACCGTCTTCGGGGAGCTTGATCGTGATGCCGTTTTCAAGCTTGAGATCCCAGCGCCGTTCGCCGATGCGGATATAGCCCTTGATCCGCGCGGCGAGCTCCGGATAATTCTTGATCTTGGCCAGGAAATCCGGCGCTTTGGCCGGTGCGCCGGTGCCGATGATCAGCGGCAGCAATATCTGCTTGCCGCCGGAGAACGGCGCAATGACGGTGCCGGATTTCTCGATGACCGAAAGCGCGCTGCCTTGCTGCCACAGCGCGAACGGCTCGCGCTCCTCGACGCGCACTTCCAGCGTATGCGGGTAGACCTTGCGCACTGCCGCGGCTTCGACCCAGGGTAGCGTGGTGATGCGTTCGCGCGCGGCTTCGGCATCGAAGCCGATCAGCGAGGTCCAGCCGTCGAGTTCCAGCCTGTCGAGAATATCTATCTCGGACGTTTCGCGGTTGCCGACGACCTTGACCTGGTCGACGGCAAAGCCGGTGCGGGCGGTGACACTCTGGACGATGGCGTCGGAATATCCGCCGAGATAGGCGCCATAGGCACTGCTCGAAACAAGCAGTGCCGCCGACAGCATGGCAGCGCAATAGGGCGGCGCTTCGAAGTCGCCTTCGCCGAGGCGCGCCAGCACGCGCACCGGCCGGCGGAGCAGGCGCGGCAGCACGAAATGGTCGAACGACAACGGCATGTCGAACAGCGCCGGCCCGGCCGTGCCCTTCCCCTTGCCCTGTCCCCACTTCAACGCAGACACGAAGCGTCCTCCACCATCCAACTCAACAAATCGCCGAACGAGTGTCCCGCTTGCGCGGCGATTTCCGGCACCAAAGACGTCGGCGTCATACCCGGCTGGGTGTTGACCTCGAGCCAGACAATTTCGCCGTTTTCGGAGTGACGATCGTCATAACGGAAGTCCGACCGGGAAACGCCCCGACAGCCGATAGCTTGATGAGCCTTGAGCGCCAGTGTCTGTATTTTTTGGTAAATATTCGGTGAAAGTTTTGCCGGGCATTCGTGTTTTGATCCGCCCGCGACGTATTTTGAATCATAGTCGTAGAAGGAATGGCCGGTCGGGATGATCTCGCAGACACCGAGCGCCACATCGCCCATCACCGCGCAGGTCAATTCCCGCCCGTGCACATAACGCTCGACCATGACCGTATCGCCATATTTCCACTCGGACGAGCCGATGATCTGCGGCGGATGCGACTGGCCTTCATGCACGATGACGACACCGAAGCTCGATCCTTCGTTGACCGGCTTGACGACATAGGGCGGCTTCATCGGGTGCTTGTTCTGGATGGCGAAGCGATTGGCCACCTTCGATTCCGCCACCGGAACGCCGGCCGCCTTCGCGACCTTCTTGGCCTGTTCCTTGTTCATCGCAAGCGCCGAGGCAAGCACGCCGGAATGGGTGTACGGAATGGCGAGGTACTCGAGGATACCCTGGATGGTGCCGTCCTCGCCGAAGGGGCCGTGCAGCGCATTGAAGACGACGTCAGGCTTGAGCGCGCTGAGCACCGAGCCGATATCGCGCGAGACGTCGACGCGGGTGACCTGGTAGCCCTCTCCCTCGAGCGCATCGGCGCAGGCCTTACCCGACGACAGGGACACGGGCCGCTCGGACGAGAATCCCCCCAGAAGGACGGCCACATGCTTGCTTGTCATTCCCCGTCATTTCCTCTCACAGCAGGCCTGCACCATCGCGCATGCCCCGAAAAGCATCGCGCGCACTCAAATGCGCCCGAGCAACTTCGCTCCCGTGTTTCCGCAACATTGAGTCCGAGTCTCCCGGCAGGTTGCCCCCCCAGACGGAAACGCGAGTAACGCGTCGAAACGACTCAAATCAGGAAACGCTTCAGGGCAGAGAATCAGAGAGTTGATTCGCTGGCAAGTGCTTACGATTCCGATGGATTCACTTTCCGCAAAAACGGCAGCAAAATGTGAATTCATGAGTCCGAAAGGCAACGGCGGTCAGCTTGCCTAAAGCAACTGCCCGAGAAATTCCTGGACGGCATGGCCCGGCCGAAAATTACCAATGCGCTTGATCTCCCACTGCAGCCGGATGCCTGATCTTTCGAGCACGCGCGCACGCACCGTCTCACCGAGATATTCAAGCTCGTAGCCCGTGGCCGTTCCGGTGTTGATCATGAAGTTGCAATGCATCGGCGACATCTGCGCCCCGCCGACCATCAGGCCGCGGCAGCCGGCCTTGTCGATCTCCTTCCAGGCGGAGGTGCCCTCAGGATTCTTGAAGGTAGAGCCACCGGTCTTTTCGCGGATCGGCTGCACGGTCTCGCGATGGTTCTGGACAGCATCCATCGCGGCCTTGATCGCCGCCTTGTCCTCAGGAATGCCTTCGAGCAGCGCCGACGTGAAGATCAGCCCGGACGGCGCCGCTGAATGGCGATAGGCATAGCCCATATCGGCATTGCTCAGCGTATGAACATTGCCCTTGCGGTCGAGTGCCCGCACCTCGACCACGCGCTCGCGCGTCTCGACGCCATTGGCGCCGGCGTTCATCCTCAGCGCTCCGCCAATGGCGCCGGGAATGCCGTGGTAGAAATGAAAGCCACCGATGCCGGCCTCGTAGGCAACGGCCGCAAGGCGCTTGTCGGGTGTCGCGGCACCCGCCTTGATCGTGGTCGGCGCAATCACTTCGGTCTCGCCAAAGCCTTTGGCCGAAAGCCGGATGACAAAGCCCGCAATGCCGCCGTCACGGACAAGCAAGTTCGAGCCGACGCCGACGATGGTCAGCGGAATTTCCTCCGGCACCGCCTTCAGGAACGTGGCAAGATCGTCCTCGTCGGCCGGCTGGAACAATGCGTCCGCCAGCCCGCCGGCTCGAAACCAGGTGATCTTGTCCATCTCGGCATTGGGCGTGATGCGGCCGCGCAGTCCGGCAAGCCGGTCGCCAAGCTTCTCGATCAACGCCTGGCCGCGCATCATGAGATGGTCCCGCCGAGTTCCTTGGGCAGCGCATAGGCCCATTGGGTGATGTTGCCGGCGCCGAGGAAGACGACGAAATCGCCCGGCTTCGCCACCTCGCGCACGATCGGCGCAATCGCCGCCGGACCTTCGATGTAGCGTGCGTCGCGATGGCCGCCGGAGCGGATGCGCGACACCAGTGCGTCGGACGTGACGCCGTCGATCGGTTCCTCGCCGGCTGCATAGACGGGCGCCACCATTACCGTATCGGCGTCGTTGAAGCAGACGGAAAACTCGTCGAACAGATCGCGCAGCCGGGTGAAGCGATGCGGTTGGGTAACGGCGATGATGCGACCCTTGGTAGCGCTGCGCGCAGCCTTCAGTACCGCCGTGATCTCGACCGGATGATGACCGTAATCGTCGAACACATCGACACCGTTCCACGAACCGGTATGGGTGAAGCGCCGCTTGACGCCGGCGAAAGACGACAGGCCCTTCTTGATTGCCTCAGCCGAAAGGCCGAGCTCATGCGCGACGGCAATCGCCGCCGTCGCATTGGAGACATTGTGGCGCCCGGGCATGGGCAGCCGCAGGCCTGATATCGTTATCTGGCCGTGCGTCTTGCGGTCGCGGATCACCACGTCGAATTCCGAGGTCGGGCCGTCCATGCGGTGATTGGTGAAGCGCACGTCGGCCTGCGCATTTTCGCCATAGGTGATGACGCGCCGGTCCTCGATGCGGGCGACCAGCGCCTGCACCTCGGGATGGTCGGTGCACATCACACCAAAGCCGTAGAACGGCACATTCTCGACGAACTGACGAAACGCTTCGCGCACTTTGTCGAAGGAGCCGTAATGGTCGAGGTGCTCGGGGTCGATATTGGTGACGACGGCAATCTCGGCCGGCAGCTTGAGGAAGGTGCCGTCGCTCTCGTCGGCCTCGACCACCATCCATTCGCCGTCTCCCATGCGGGCATTGGTGCCATAGGCATTGATGATGCCGCCATTGATTACCGTCGGGTCGAGCCCGCCGGCTTCGAGTAGCGTCGCCACCATCGAAGTCGTCGTCGTCTTGCCATGCGTGCCGCCGATCGCCACCGCTTGGCGGAAACGCATCAGCTCTGCCAGCATCTCCGCGCGGCGGACAATGGGAAGCAATTTTTCCCGCGCGGCCTTCAGTTCCGGATTGGATTTCTTGATTGCGGTGGAGACGACGACCACTTCGGCCTCGCCGAGGTTCTCGGCCTGATGGCCGACGAAGCATTCGATGCCCTTGTCGCGCAGCCGCTGCACATTGGCGCTGTCGGCCTGGTCGGACCCTTGTACCTTGTAGCCGAGATTGTGCAGCACCTCGGCGATGCCGCTCATGCCGATGCCGCCAATGCCGATGAAATGCACGAGGCCGATCGTCTGCGGCATCTTCATGCGTGCGTCTCCTTCCTGAATTCCGAAACGGTTTTCCTGGACGCAATAGCCTCTGTCAGATCGGCGAGCAACCGCGCGGCATCCGGTTTTCCGGACGATTTCGCCGCCGCGGCCATTGTCGCCGCCTTGCCTGGATCATCCATCAGCCCGCCGACAAGCACGGCGATCCGCTCCGCCGAAAGCGTGGATTGCGGATGCACCTCGGCGCCGCCCGCTGCCGCAAGGGCCGCCGCATTCGCCGCCTGGTCGTGGTCGAGCGCGTGCGGATAAGGCACCAGCAGCGCCGGCCGGCCGATCACCGCGATTTCCGATACGGTCGATGCGCCGGAGCGCGACATCACCAGATGCGCCGCCGCCAGCCGCGCCGCCATGTCGGTGAAGAAGGGCGACACCTCGGCCTCGATGCCAAGCGTGGCATAGGCCGCTTTCACCCGCGTCACATCGTCGGCGCGCGCCTGCTGTGTGATCGCCAGCCGCCTGCGCTGTGCGTCGGAAAGCCGGGCGATTGCCGCCGGCACCGCATCGGAAAAGAACTGCGCGCCCTGGCTGCCGCCAAACACCAGAAATCGGAACGGCTCTTCACCGGCCGATGCGGCATAAGGCGTCTTCGCCGCTTCCAGCACTTGCGGCCTGACCGGATTGCCGGTGGTCACCGTCTTGACGCCTGTAGCACTTGTGTCTTCCGGCAGGAAACCACCGGCAATAGCGTCGACGCGGCCGGCGAGCGCCCGGTTGGCGCGGCCCATCACCGCGTTCTGCTCGTGGATCAGCGTCGGCACCTTGCGCCGGGTCGCCGCGTAAAGCGGCGGCAGCGTCGGATAGCCGCCGAAGCCGACCACGATAGCGGGCTTGACGCTGGCGATGACGGCCGATGCCTGCCGCACCCCGCGCCAGATTTTCCAAAATGCGGCGAGCACGGCAAAAGGATTTTTCGACCCCATCGTCGCCGACTGGATCGGATGGATGGCGGCCGCCGGGAACTGCCCGGCAAAGCGCTCGGCGCGTTCGTCCGTCGCCAGGTGCACCGCCCAGCCGCGCCCGGTCAGTTCGTGCGCCAGTGCCTCGGCCGGGAACAGATGTCCGCCCGTTCCGCCCGCCGCCAGCAGGATGACCCCCTTCGCCATCTCACTCCGCCGGCATCGCACGCGGCGACGGCATGAAGCCCAGCTGCTTGCGCTTTTCCGGGCGCTTGCGCGTCAGCGCCAGCACCATGCCCATCGAGATGGCGATCGCGATCTGCGAGGAACCGCCGTAGGAAATGAACGGCAGCGTCATGCCCTTGGCGGGCATCAGCTGCAGATTGACGGCCATGTTGATGACCGACTGCAGGCCGAAGACCGTGACCAGGCCGCCAACCGCATAGCGTGTGAAATCGTCCTGCTCCCTGAGTGCCGTGTTGAGGCCGCGCAGCACGATGAACCCGAAGATGGACATGATGAAGAAGCACATGATCAGCCCGAATTCCTCGCCGGCGACGGAGAAGACGAAGTCGGCGTGGCTGTCGGGGATGACCCGCTTGACAGTACCCTCGCCCGGCCCGACGCCGAACCAGCCGCCATTGATCAGCGCCTCGCGGCCCATGTCGACCTGGAACGTGTCGCCCTCGCCGGTCATGAAGCGGTCGATGCGGCCGGCAACGTGCGGGAACACCGCATAGGCAGCGAACACGCCGCCGACGCCGGCAGCACCCAGCGCGACGATCCACAGCCACGGCAATCCGGCCATGAAGAACATCACCCCCCAGGTGCCGAGCACCAGCATGGTCTGCCCAAGGTCAGGCTGCGCCACCAGCAGCGAGATGACCAGTGCAAGCAGCAACATGGCGAACAAATTGCCCGGAATGTCGGGCTGGCGCTTGTGCTCGGCGAACAGCCAGGCGCAGATGATGACGAAGGCCGGTTTCAGGAACTCGGACGGCTGGATCGACAGGCCGGCTAGCGACACCCAGCGCCGCGCGCCCTTCACCTCGACGCCGATATAGAGCACCGCCACCATCAGGAACAGCATGATGCACAACATGACCAGCGCCATGCGCCGGATCTGCCTGGATTCAAGGAATGAGACGGCCAGCATTACCCCAAGTGCCGGAATGGTGAAGATAATCTGGCGTGTCGCGAAGTGGAAACTGTCTAGCCCGATGCGCTCGGCCACCGCCGGGCTTGCGGCGAAGGACAAAACGATGCCGAGCCCCATCAGCGACAGGAACGCCGCCAGGAACCAGCGATCGATCGTCCACCACCAGGTCGCCACAGGGCTTTTGTCGAGACGGCTTTGCATTATCGTGTCCCTCCGATGGGCTTCACGCCATCAATGGCGGTTGCGGCTTGCCTGAACGCCTCGCCGCGGACTTCGAAATTCTTGAACTGGTCGAAACTGGCGCAGGCCGGCGACAGCAGCACCACTGCCTCGCCGCTACTATCCCTGGCCGCATCGCGGGCGGCGTGTTCGACTGCCGCCGCCAACGTGCCTGATATCTCGTAGCGCACCGCTTCGCCCAGCGTCGCCGAAAAGGCCGGTGCGGCTTCGCCGATCAGATAGGCCTTGGCGATGCGCGGGAAGAAGCCGCGTAACGGCTCGATGCCGCCCTCTTTCGGCAGGCCGCCGGCAATCCAGTAGATACGCGCAAAGCTCGACAGCGCCGGTGCAGCGGCATCGGCATTGGTCGCCTTGGAATCGTTGACGAACAGCACATGCCCTTTGCGGCCGACTTGCTCCATGCGGTGCGCCAGCCCAGGGAAACTCTCCAGTCCGGATTGGATCTCGCCGAGCTCGAGCCCGACCTTGAGGCAGGCGGCGGCGGCGGCCAGCGCGTTCTGCGCATTGTGCTGGCCGCGCAACGAGCCGATGTCTTCGAGGAAGGCGACACGGCTGTAGCGGCCGTGCACGGCTTCCATTAAGTTGGTGCCGTCAGCGAAATAACCGTCGGTCAGCGGCAGGCGCTTGGAGACGCGGATGACCTGCCGGCCGGCCCGCTCCAGCCGATCGGCGATCTGGGCGCACCAGGAATCGTCGACACCGATGATTGCCGTCTCGCTGCCGGCCACCAGCCGCTCCTTGATCGAGGCGTAGTGTTGCATCGTGCCATGGCGGTCGAGATGGTCCGGCGTCAGGTTGAGCAGCACACCGGCCGTCGGATTGATCGAAGGGGCAAGATCGATCTGGTAGGAAGAGCACTCAACCACATAGTGCCGTTCAGGCTGCGGCGGATCGAGCGTCATCACCGCGCGGCCGATATTGCCGCCCATCTGCGTGTCGCGCCCAGCCGATTTTAGGATGTGCGCCGTCAGTGCCGTGGTCGTCGACTTGCCGTTGGTGCCGGTAATGGCAATGAAAGGTGCTGCCGGTGCCAGCAGCATCCGCTCGCGGCAGAAAAGCTCGATGTCGCCGATGATCTCCACGCCTGAGCCCCGCGCCAGCTCGACGGTCCAGTGCGGCTTGGGATGCGTCAGCGGCACGCCGGGCGACAGCACGAAGGCGGAAAACCTCGCCCAGTCCGCACCGCGCAGGTCCGCTGTCGTGATGCCGACCGCGCCGGCCTTGGCGACGCTATCGGGATTGTCGTCCCAGGCCAGCACATCCGCGCCGCCCTCGATCAGCGCGCGCGCCGTGGCAATCCCCGAGCCACCGAGCCCGAAGAGCGAAACGCGCTTGCCTGAAAAGGATGCGGCGGGGATCAAGCGGCCTCCTATCTGAGCTTCAGGGTCGACAGGCCGACCAGCGCCAGGATGACGGCGATGATCCAGAAGCGGATCACCACCTGGCTTTCGGTCCAGCCGAGCTTTTCGAAATGATGGTGGATCGGCGCCATCAGGAAGACGCGCTTGCCGGTCATCTTGAAGTAGCCGACCTGGATGATGACCGAGAATATCTCGACGACGAACAGGCCGCCGACGATGACCAGCACGATCTCGTGCTTGGTCGCCACCGCGACCGTGCCGATCAGCCCACCCAGCGCCAGCGAGCCGGTGTCGCCCATGAAGATCGCCGCCGGCGGCGCATTGAACCAGAGGAAACCGAGACCGGCGCCGATCACCGCTCCAAGGACCACCGCAAGTTCACCGGTGCCGGGCACGAAATGGATCTGCAGATATTCGGCGAACACCGCGTTGCCGGAGAGATAGGCGATGACGCCGAAGGATGCGGCTGCGATCATGATCGGCACGATCGCCAGCCCGTCGAGACCGTCGGTCAGATTCACCGCATTGCCGGCGCCGACGATGACGAAGCACGAGAACGGGATGAAGAACCAGCCG
Organism: Mesorhizobium sp. M0296; assembly: GCF_040321675.1. Classification (NCBI taxonomy): domain Bacteria; kingdom Pseudomonadati; phylum Pseudomonadota; class Alphaproteobacteria; order Hyphomicrobiales; family Phyllobacteriaceae; genus Mesorhizobium; species Mesorhizobium sp. M0296. Next base: position 19,503 of record NZ_JAMYRZ010000053.1, on the reverse strand, counting down.
AGATTGACGAGAAACTCCTTGGCGAAAGGGAATGTCAACGATGACGAGAACGGCGCCTGGCCGTTATGCATGATCACCCAGGCGGCGATGCCGGCGATGACGAATTCGAGCCCCAGCCGCGCCTTGCCGGAAAAGCCGAGATGCGATTGCTTGGTTACTTTGAGATAATCGTCGTAAAAGCCGATCGAGCCGAATCCCAGCGTCACCAGCAGGACCACCCAGACGTAGATGCTCGACAGGTTCGCCCACAGCAGCGACGAACCGACGATGCCGGACAGGATCATCAGTCCGCCCATTGTCGGCGTTCCCGCCTTCTTGAAATGCGTCTGCGGCCCGTCGGCACGGATCGGCTGGCCCTTGCCTTGCCGCAGCCGCAGCGAATTGATGATGGTCGGTCCGAAGATGAACACGATCAGCGCCGCTGTGATCAGCGCTCCGCCGGTGCGGAATGTTATGTAGCGGAAGACGTTGAAGACCGAGATCTTGTCCGCAAATTCGACGAGCAGTGTTAGCATGCGCTTGCGTCCCCCGGACCGATCCTAGGTCTGTCTGCTGGTTGTGGCTTCCGCCGGAAACTTGCCGAGCAACGCCTCGACCAGCTTTGAAAAGCCTATGCCCTTCGACGATTTGATCATGACCACGTCGCCGGGCTTTAATTCCGATAGAAGAACCGGTTTCAGATCTTCCGCACCGGCGCGGTACTCCGTCCTGATCTCGCCGGGCAAAACGTCGGCCAGCGCCCGCATCTCCGGGCCGCCGAGAAAGACCGTGCGCGTGTCGGTGCCGACGATCAGACCGGCAAGCGCGGCATGCAATTTCGCCGAATGGCTGCCGAGCTCGAGCATATCGCCGAGCACGGCAATGCGCCTGCCCTCGCCCGACACCGGCGTCGTGTTGAGCAGTGCCATTGCAGCCCTCATCGACGCGGGATTGGCGTTGTAGCTCTCGTCGATCAGCGTGATCGGCCCGTTGGGGTGACGCAACACATAGCGCTTGCCGCGTCCGCGTTCGGGCGAAAGATCGGCCAGCGCCTGCGCAACCCTGTTAACGTCGGCGCCGACCAGATGCGCGGCACCAAGAACCGCGAGCACGTTCTGCACCATATGGCGGCCCGGCGCGCCGATCCTGGCGACAATCTCGTGCCCGCCAATCTTGGCGGTGATGACCGAGTGATCGGCATTGAGCTCGCATTTGATCAGTTTGAAGGTCGCCCGGGCATTCTCGCCGAACCCGTAGACATGCTCGACGCCGGCCTCTTTGGCCATCTTCTCCAGCAGCTTCCAGCGCGCATCGTCGCGGTTGAGAAGGGCGGCGCCACCGGGCTCCAGTCCCTCGAAAACCTCTGCCTTGGCCTTGGCGATCTCGTCCAGGTTGCGGAAGAAGCCGAGGTGAGCGGCCGCGATCAACGTGACGATGGCGACATGCGGCCGGACCATCTTGACCAGCGGCCGGATCTCGTCGGGATGGTTCATGCCGATCTCGAAGACGGCATAGTCGCAATCCTGCGGCATGCGCGCCAGCGTCAGCGGCACGCCCCAGTGATTGTTGAACGACTGGGCCGATGCATGCACCGTACCGACCGCGGAGAGAGCGTGGCGTAGCGCTTCCTTGGTGGTGGTCTTGCCCGCCGATCCGGTCACGGCAATGACCCTGGCCTTTGAGCGTGCGCGCGCCGCAACGCCGAGCTTTTCCAGAGCGACAAGCACGTCCTCCACGACGATCATCGGTGCAGTCAGCCGCCCCAGCGACGGCAGCTTGCCCTCGGCGACGACCAGCACGCCGGCGCCCGCCTTGATGGCAGCCGTGACGAAATCATGGCCGTCCATGGCCTCGCCCTTGATGGCGAAGAAAGCGTCTCCCGGCTGCAGGCTGCGGCTGTCGATGGAAATGCCGGCGATGCCTTCAGGCATCGGACCGAGCGGCCGGCCATCCATGGCGGCAACCAGCGCCTCGGAGGTCCACAGATAGCTCACGCCGCTTGCTCCCGCAGCGCCGAGCGAACTTCCTCATGATCGGAAAAATGCAGCGTCTCGGTGCCGATGGTCTGGCCTTCCTCATGGCCCTTGCCGGCCACGATCAGCGTGTCGCCAGCGTGAAGCATCCCGACCGCCTCGTGGATGGCCTTGCGCCGGTCGCCGATCTCGATGGCGCCGGGTGCGGCCTCCAGGATCGCGGCGCGGATCGTCTCGGGTACTTCCGAGCGGGGATTGTCGTCGGTGACGATGACCACGTCGGCCAGTCTTGTGGCGATCTCGCCCATGATCGGCCGCTTGCCTCGGTCCCGGTCGCCGCCGCAACCGAATACGACGATGACGCGGCCGGTGGTAAAGGGGCGCACCGAAGCCAGCACGTTTTCCAGCGCATCCGGCTTGTGCGCGTAGTCGACATAGACCGGCGCGCCGTTGGCGGCCGTCCCGACAAGGTCGAGCCGTCCCGGCGCGCCCTTCAATTTCTCCAGCGCCATCAACGCCTTGGCAACAGATGTTCCAGTCGAAATGGCGAGGCCGGCCGACACCAGCGCATTTGCAATCTGGAAGTCGCCGGCCAGCGGCAAGTCGACTTCATGGAGAACGCCGTCCGCTTCGACCTCGGCGCGCTGGCGGTGGCGCTCGTGCTCGACCCGCTTCAGCCGCAGGAAATCGCCGTGGCGGCCGACCGTCAGCACATTCAGTCCCCCTGCCCGCGCCGCCTTGATCGTCGGCTCCGACCACGGGTCGTCGGCAAAGATGACCGCCGGCGCGCCCTTCGGCAGCAGCGCGTCGAACAGACGCAATTTGGCGCGATGATAGTCCTCGACCGTCGGATGATAGTCCATATGGTCGCGGCCGAGATTGGTGAAGCCGCCGGCCGCAAGCTTGACGCCGTCGAGCCGGCGCTGGTCGAGGCCATGGCTGGACGCTTCCATCGAGGCGTGGGTGACGCCGGCCTCCGCCAGCTCCTTGAGCAGCCTGTGCAGTGCCACCGGATCCGGCGTGGTCAGCGAGCCATATTCGTTGCGGCCCGGCGCCACCACGCCGGTCGTGCCGATCGAGGCGGCGGCGAAACCCGCCTGCTCCCATATCTGCCGGGTGAATGCGGCGACCGAGGTCTTGCCGCTGGTTCCGGTCACCGCGACCATGGTTTGCGGTTGCATGCCGAAAAAACGTGCAGCACTCAGCGCCAGTGCAAGGCGCGGATCGTCTACGACAAGAACCGGGATTGGCAGCCCGGCGACGGCACTGCCCTTGCCGACCACGATCGCTGCAGCGCCTCGGCTCGCGGCATCGGCTGCGTAGGCTGCGCCATCCGCCTTGGAGCCGCTGAGCGCGAAAAAGACGACGCCCCGTGTTACCTGGCGGGAATCCGACGAAATCCCTGTAACCTCCATATCGAAGGAAGCTGTCCCTTCGACAGGCAGGATACCGGCTAGATTTTTCAGCTTCATCGAACCCCGTTCATCGCAACAAAATAGCGCGCAGTTGCCGGCGCGCCCCAAGAATCACTGATAGGAAACCAGCGTTGCACCATTTTCATGGCTGAAATCTGGCTTCACGCCAAGCATGGAAGCCGCACGTCGGATGATGTTTGCAGCCATGATGCCCGCGTTCGAGGCGGCCGTAGCACCCATGCCGGGCTTTTCCGGCCTCGGTTCGTCGGCGATCGTAAGCACTATGTATTGCGGATCGTCCATCGGGAAAGCCGCAACGAAGGCGTTGAAATTCTTTTCCTTCGAGTAACGGCCGTTGACAACCTTCTCCGCCGTTCCCGTCTTGCCGCCCACCCGGTATCCTGGCACCCGTGCATTGCGGCCGGATCCCTTTTCGGCATTGAGTGCATAGAGATAGCGCATGCCCTCGACCGTCTTGTCGCTGACCACTTTCTTGGCCACCGCCATCGCCTGCTCCTGCGTGCGCGGCAGGAAGGTCGGGTCCATCAGATAGCCGCCATTCATCAGCGCGGCGCAGCCGACCGCTGTCTGCAGCGGCGTCGTCGACACACCGTGGCCGAAGGCGATGGTGATCGAATTGACCTGCTTCCAGACCTTGGGCTCGGTCGGCCGAGCGACTTCCGGCAGTTCGGTCTGCATCTTCTCGAGGATTCCCAGGCGATGCAGGAATTCGCGGTGTCCGTCGATGCCAACCGCTTCGGCTTCCTTGGCAGAGCCGATATTGGAGGAGTAGATGAACACTTCCGGCACCGACAGTACCCGGCCCTTGCCATGGAAATCATGGATGGTTTGATGGCCGATCCTGATCGGGCGCGACGCGTCGAAACGGCTTTGCAGCGTTATCTTGCCGGAATCGAGCGCCATGGCAGTGGTGAAGCTCTTGAAGGTCGACCCCATTTCATAGAGGCCGGCCGACATACGGTTGAGCCGGTCCTTGTCCTGCGCGTTATAGGGGTTGTTCGGATCGAAATCCGGAACCGACGCCATCGCCAGCACCTCGCCGGTCTTGACGTTGAGCACGACGGCGCCCGCCGCGATGGCGTGGTACTTTTCCATGCCGGTGGCGACCTCGTCGCGCACGATATGCTGGACGCGCAGGTCGATCGAGAGCTGCACCGGCTTCAAATCCTTGGCCACCGCGAGGCCCGACGCCTGAAGATCGCTCAAGCCCTGTTCGTCGATGTATTTCTCCATGCCGGAGATGCCCTGATTGTCGATGTTGGTGAGGCCGACAATGTAGGACGAGGTTTCGCCGGCCGGATAGAACCGGCGCTTTTCGGTGCGAAAGCCGAATCCGGGGATGCCGAGTTGCATGATGTCGGCCTGCTGCTTCGGCGTCAGTTGCCGCTGCAGCCAGACGAACCCGGCGCCGCTCTTCAGCTTGTTATATGTCTGCTCGTAGTCGATCTCGGGAAGCACCGTCGACAGCTTTTCGATCGCCTCGTCGGCATCGACGATGCGGCGCGGTTCGGCAAACAGCGACGCGGTCTTGATGTCGGTCGCCAGCAGTTCGCCGTTACGGTCGACGATGTCGGGTCGCGATGCCGTCACCCGGCTCTGCGGGCCGCCCGACAGGTCGGGATTCTGGAAACCCAGATAGACCAGCCGCCCGGCAATGGTCGAATAGATGCCGAAGAACACCGCCATGGTCATGACGATGCGGGTCCTGCCCTTGCCACCGGTCGCCTTGCGGGCACCTTCGACCACGATCGATCCGCCTGCACCGGCCTGTGAACCGCTCTTCAGCAGCCTGCCAATCTTTGGAAATCTGGCAGCCATTGGAAATCCGGTGATCATTGGACGATGCCTCCGGTCACCACGGGATCTTTGCCGCCGATATCGGCCATGCCGCCCAGCCGCTGCGATGAAAGGTCCTCGATGTTGACGGGTTTCGCCGGCAGATCGTCCAGCCCGACGATCTGCCGCGCATTGACCGGCTCGAGTCCGAGTTGCGATTTGTAGATTTCGGTGAGCTTCTGCAGGCGCGACGGCTGGGTAAGCAGGCTCCAGTCCGCCTTGAGCAGGTCGATCGTGTCCTCCTCATAACGGATCTGCGCCTGGATCTTGTGCACTGCCGCCAGTTGCTCCTCGGCCTCGCGCTTGGTCTTGTAGGTCAGGGCAGCCGCCGAAACCATGACGGCGATCAGGACTATGTCGCTGGTACGAAACACGTGCTCACCTCTCTCCCGGTCGATCGGCGCCGGGAAGCTTTGGGCCAGGCAGTTTTGGCAGGCCGAAAATCGAAAAATCGCCGGCACGCGCCGGCGCCTCTGTACGGATTGCAGTGCGCAGCCTTGCCGAGCGCGCCCGCGGATTTGCCGATATCTCGGCATCGCCAGGCGTCACGCCGCCGCCCTTCTTGGTGAAGGTGGCGGTGCGCGCCTGCGCCTCGGGCAGGTGCCGCGATCCGGTCGCTGAATCGGCTCTGTCGGCGATGAAGCGCTTGACGATGCGGTCCTCGAGGGAATGGAAGGTCACCACGACAAGCCGCCCGCCCGGTTTCAGCGCGCGCTCGGCGGCAAACAGTGCCTTGGCCAGTTCGCCGAGTTCGTCATTGACGAAGATGCGCAGCGCCTGGAAAACGCGGGTGGCCGGATGGATCTTGTCTTTCGGCGCGCGACCGATATGCGTCTCGATGGCATCGGCAAGGTCGAGCGTGCGCTCGAAGGGGCGTTTTTCGCGACGGCTCTCGATCATGCGGGCGATGCGCCCGGCATGGCGTTCCTCGCCGAGAAAACCGAAGATGCGGGCAAGATCGCCCACCTTGAAGGTGTTGACGACATCGGCGGCGCTCAGGCCCGCCTGCGCCATGCGCATGTCGAGCGGTCCATCGGCCCGGAATGAAAAGCCGCGCTCCGGCTGGTCGATCTGCATGGAGGAGATGCCGATGTCGAGCACGACGCCATCGGCACTTTCAACCTGCTCGTCGAGCGTCGAGAACGGTGCCTGGACAAGCCTGAGCTTGCCGCCGGACTGCTGTTCAAGGGCCCGCCCCGCCGCGATCGCATCCGGATCGCGGTCGATGGCGACGACCGAGGCTCCGCTTGCCAGAATGGCCTTGGTGTAGCCGCCGGCACCGAACGTGCCGTCGACGATCACCTCGCCTTTTGTCGGGGCCAGCGCCTCCAGAACTTCGGCAAGGAGGACCGGAATGTGACGGGCTGGTCCGCCAGCGGCATGAACTTCATCGCCGTCGCCCGCCATCATTCCGGCCGCTCCCCGGGCTTCGTCCCCTGCCGAAGCTGCAAAAGCCGGGCGCGTGCTTCCGTCCCGTAGGCGCTGAGCCGTCCCGGCTCCCAGATCTGAAAGAAATTGCCCCGGCCAACGAAGGCCACTTCCGCTGAAATGCCGGTATGCTCGCGAATGAAATCGCTCATCGTGATACGGCCGTCCTGGTCGAGCTTCAGAAACGTTCCATCGCCATGGCAGAAGAACGACATGTCGTCCGCCGTCTGCAGGAACGGGTCTTCCTGGGCGATACGCTGCTCGTAGCGATCGAGCAGGTCGAGCCCACCGACATCCATCGCCGGGCGATCCAGGCAGCGTAGCGCATAAAGTTCCGAATAGCCGCGTTTCTGCACAACGGCACGGAAATGCGCCGGCACGGACACTCGTCCCTTCGCATCGATCCTGTTCACCGCGTTCGACAGAAACCGGTCCATTACGCGTTACGGCCGCTTGCGCCGCCGCACCCCTCTGCATCTTCCTGTCCGCGCCGCCCCAGCCCGGTCGACGTCCAAAACCCGCTTCGTTGTGACGGGCGAACGCAGGCAAACGCGCAGCCGCCGCGGCTGCCCGATTGGCGTACGCTTCACCCTGACACGGAACGAAGGCTTGAGTATCGGAATGGGATATCATGGGGTGTTATGGGCGTCAACGGGAACAGTCTTCAAAACGCGCCTGCCACGACTGGGGAGAGCAGCTTTGACGGCACTCCGGTCTTTATCCTCCATTAAGCCTAACGAAGCGTTTAGGGCCGTCTGGTCCAACCGGAGGCGGCTTGCTGCGGATCGCTGCCGCGCATAGCCTCGGCATCTCCTTTTCCGGTCAGTAACGAGGTTTGAAATCATGTCCGAAACAGCCAAGTCACGCGCCGCGGCACTTCCCCATCTGCGCCGCGGCGGGCTGGCCAAGGGCGACCCGATCCCCTTGCCCCTGACGATGGCCGCCATCTTTCATGCGCCCGGCGACGCCACCGGCTTCGATCAATATGGCCGCTTCAGCAATCCGACCTGGGATGCGGTCGAGCACATGCTGGCGCATCTGGAAGACGCCTCATGCGTCGCCTTTCCCTCGGGGATGGCTGCCATCTCGGCGGTATTTTTCGGCCTGCTCAAAGCCGGCGACCGTATCCTGCTGCCGTCCGACGGCTATCACACGACGAGAGCGCTGGCAGAGCGCTTCCTGAAGTCCTTTGGCGTCGCTTATGATGTCCGGCCAACATCAAGCTTCCTCGACGGCGGCTTCGATAGGTATCGGCTTGCGTTCGTCGAAACGCCCGCCAACCCAGGACTGGATATATGCGACATCGCAGCCGTCGCCGAAGCCGTGCATAGAGCGGGTGCGGTGCTTGTGGTCGACAACACGACGATGACGCCTTTCGGCCAGCGCCCGCTCGATCTCGGCGCAGATATCGTCATTGCCGCCGACACCAAGGCACCAAACGGCCATTCCGATGTGCTGTTCGGCCATGTCGCCAGCCGCGACGCGGACATTATCTCGAGGGTGACCGACTGGCGCGAGACGTCGGGCGCTATCCCCGGGCCGTTCGAGGCATGGCTGGTGCATCGCGGCCTCGAAACGCTGGACGTGCGCTTCGACCGCATGTGCGCTTCCGCCGAAATGATAGCGCGACGGCTGAAAAACCATCGCGCGATCAGCGGCTTGCGCTTTCCGGGACTGGAGAGCGATCCATCGCACAATCTTGCCCGCGCCCAGATGGAGCGCTTCGGCTTTCTCATCTCGTTCGTGCTCGCCTCGGAGGACAAGGCCGAGGATTTCATCAACAATTGCGCCTTGATGCAGGCCGCGACATCGTTCGGCGGCGTGCACACTTCGGCCGAACGGCGATCAAAAAGGGGAGATGCCGTTCCGCCCGGCTTCGTTCGCCTGTCGATCGGCTGCGAGCCGGTGGAAGAGCTTTGGCAGGCGATCGAGGCGTCGCTGGACGCAATCGGTGGCTGAATCGGCAATCACGAACTTAGATCGTCGGCCGCGATCTTGCGCCGGCCGTGCAGCACGCGAACGATTTCGATCGCCTCTTCACTGACGCGGTACAGGGTGAGGTATTCGCCGACGATCAGGTGACGGATGCCGGGCGCGATGTCTTCGCGCGGTGCACCTGAGAAGGGATAAGTGGCCACTTGCTGCCAGCGGGCTTCGATCCGATCGAGCAATCGATCGGCTGCAGCCTCGTTGTCTTGCGCAACATGAAGCCAGATCGCGATTAAATCCTCTTCCGCATTTGCGGTTCGGATGATGGGCAGCAAATTCATGCCGCGCTGTCGGGTTTCAATCGTCTCCGCGCTTCGGCCTTTATTTCGTCGATCGACGCAAACCGTCCCGGTCCGCTGTCGATCCCCTCCTGCACCAGCTTGCGCAATTCCTCGACCGTGTAGCCGAGCAGGTCGCGCCGGTCCTTCCATTGCCTCAGCGCGTCGCGGATCACCTCGCTTGCCGAGGCATATTCGCCGGCGGCGACCACGTCGTCGACCGCCGCCGCCAATTCCGGCGACAGCGTGATGCTGCGTTTATCGACCTGTCCCATGACGCGCTCCTGAATACCGTCATCCAAATGGTACGATTTAATCGCACCATTTTCAAGGAATGCCGCGCTTAATTGCGGGTCGAAAAGTGAATCAACGGCTGCGCCCGAAGACGCACCTGCTGATATCAGGAGATTTCCTTTTATCGGGGAAAACTGCCAGCTGGCCTGTAAGCCGGGTTCTGTATGGCCCTCGCCCCTTACGGGGCGAGAACGTGGCGGCCATTCATCTTGGGCGCATGTTGCCATGCGCCTCACGCAACCTACCCGGACGGTGAGCCGGAAACAGCCCTCGAGGGTTTCCCCTCGCACCGCCCCTATTCGGTCTTGCTCCCGGTGGGGTTTACCGTGCCGCTCCTGTTGCCAGTCGCGCGGTGGGCTCTTACCCCACCCTTTCACCCTTGCCACGATTGGATCGTGGCGGTTTGCTTTCTGTGGCACTTTCCCTGGGGTCGCCCCCGCCGGTCATTAACCGGCACCGTGTCTCCATGGAGCCCGGACTTTCCTCACCCGCAGCCTTTCGGCTTCGCGGGTGCGGCCGCCCGGCCAGCTGGCAAGGCGTATAAAGGGGTTCAGGCCCGAAAACGCAAACGAAAAAGCAAGTTGTCGCTTGTCAGGCGGGCGCTCCAAGTGCTGCCAGCTGCACCTTGACCTTGCCGCAATAGGCTGCGGACACCGGGTTCATCCGTGTGGCGGCGTGGCCGGCATTGTATTTCAGGATCGTGCCGCAGGTCGTGCCGCCGCCGAGATCCCGCGCCATGGCAAGGTACTTCATGCCGTATTTGATGTTGGTATCGGGATCGTAGAGACCCTGAACCGAACCGCTATAGCCCATCATCCTTGCCGTCGCCGGCTTGATCTGCATCAGGCCGATCTCGCCGGCGCTGCCGACCTGGTTCGGCTGGTAGTTGCTTTCGATCTTGATGACGGCGTTGGCGAGCGATACCGGGACGCCATAGCTGGCGGCATAACGCGCAATGATCGCCGAATACTGTCCGCTGCCGCCGACAACCGCCGCCTGGGGCGCTGGCCTGCTCGTCGGAGCGACTGACGCCGTTGCCATGCGGTCGATGCTTTTGCGGTTACGCTTCACATGCAGTTTGGCGATTGTCTTTCTCGCAGCGGTTGGCCTTTTCGCGGAGACTGGCTTTTTCGTCCTTACCGCGGCCGCTTTTTCCACTTTTGCGGTGGCGGTCTTCTCTACTTTTGCACCACCCTTCGGCACGGCGGTTTTGCCGGCTGCGGCACTGAAGCCCTGATCGGCCCGCTGGCTCAGCGGTGCGCTGTTCGCCGCACTGAAGGCAAAAGTCATTACACCGGCAGCAATGGCTGCCGTTAAAACGGTCAATTTCTGCATGTGATCCTGTTCTGTTTGATCTGCACAAAGAACTTCGCGCAGATACCCTCAATCAACATCGGAACATCTGGGGGGATAGACGTCCGACAATCTGTACGGATCGCCTTTGACGACGGAATTGGCGCCAAAGAAGGCGACGCAAGTCACTTTGAGTAACAGATTGTAACTTTTAAGCTGGCAAAAGATTATTTGAGAGAGGCTATCCTTACGGAAGCGAGCAGCCTTTCCAGCGTGCGGATCGTCGATCCGTCAGCCATGCCATCGACCAGGCGCTGCCGGAAATGCCGCTGAAACGCCTCGACCACGATTTCGGTCTGCCGGTCGAAAGTGCTGGTGATCTCGACGCCATAACCATAGAGCGCCAGCATCGACTGCAGCGCCTCTACCTCGGCGCCGGTATCGCCTGGCTTCAGCACGGCGCCGCGCCGGATCGGTGCTGCTGGCACAACATGGCCGATACCGGCGGCAAATAAGGCCTTCCATGGAAATTTCTCGCCTGGATCGACCTTTCGCCCCGGTGCCACGTCGGAATGGGCAAGCACCCGCTGCGCCGGAATGGAATGGCGCTCGACGATGCCGGCGCACAGGCCGATCACCGCGTCGATCTGCGGTTTTGGAAAGTTGCGATAGCCGAGCGTATGCCCCGGATTGACGATCTCGATGCCGATCGAACAGGAGTTGATGTCGCTCTGTCCGAACCACGAGCTCTTACCGGCATGCCAGGCGCGGTCGCTTTCCCTTACCATCTGAACAAAGCGGCCGTCCTCATGGACCAGGTAGTGCGACGAGACCTCGCTTGCCGGATCGCACAACCATGCCTCGGCACCGGCGCCGGTAGCCATGCCGGTGTAGTGCAGCACGATCATATCGGGTCCGAGCGTCCCGCGCCGTGGTCCGAAATTCGGCGATACCCTGACCTCGGCGCTCGGCTCATCGGGCGGAAAGCCGCTCATGCGTGCCGCAGGCCTCGCTCGATCATTTCATAGGCCGCGTTGATCGCCGCCAGCCTGGTCGTCGCGATCTTGATGAATTCCTGCGGCAGGCCGCGTGCGATCAGCCGGTCCGGATGATTGTCGGAGACCAGCTTGCGGTAGCGCCTGCGGACCTCCTCGAACGGCTTGCCACGCTCGATGCCGAGCACAACATAGGGATCGGCGGCACCCAGATCGACATGCCGGGCCAGGATGCTCTGGTAATGCGCCTCATCGATGCGGAATATCTCGGCGATGCGATGCAGGAATTGGCCCTCGCGCTCATGCACCAGCCCGTCGGCCTTGGCGATGTGGAACAGCCCGTCGAGTATGTCCTCGAGCATCAGGCAGTTCGAATGGCCCGAACCGCAAAGCTGCGCCATCCGCTCGGCATAGGTCTCGAAACCGGCAATATCGCGTTTGGCCAAATCGTAGAGCCGCGCCACATTGCGCCTCTGTTCCTTCGGCACCTCGAATATTTCCTGGAAGGCGCGCACCTCGTCTTGCGTGACGATGCCGTCTGCCTTGGCCATCTTGGCCGACAGGGCGATCATCGCCACCGAGAAGGCGACGCGCCGGCGCAGATCGGCATCGCCGGAGAAAACCGTGCGCACGGCCTCGACCACTTCGGCGACGCCTGACGACGCTGAAGATGAAACGCGTGTGACGAAGTCGCCAAGGCGGTCCCAAATCGACATGGGGGCTTCATAGGGCCAACCACCCATCGCTATCAAGCCAAGACAGTGCCGCAGGGGCTGGCCCAATCGATTTGGCGCAATGCCTGAGGCGGCTGGCGCCAGCGCTCACGTCGTCGCACTCGGCCGCCAGGCGCTGGTATCGTAAGCAGCAGAAAGGCCGGCCTGTGAGGCCAGCCTTTCCTTGGTTGTCACATTGACTACTGAGCCGGAGCAGCCGGCGCGGGCGCCGGAGCCGGAGCCGGAGCCGGCTCGGCAGGCTTGTTGGCGTCAGGAGCAGCCGGCTTCATCGTCTGGTCGGATGCCGGCGGGTTGGTGCTCTGCGTCGTGGTGTTGTCGGTGCCGCTGTTGCTGCAGGCGGCAAGGCCAAGCAACGCAAGCGCCGACACCGACGCAAGAATGAGTTTCTTCATGATATCTCTCCTCTAATCACGCCTCCGTTACCGGCGGCGGTCGAGGACACAATGCGTAAGCTGCGCATGAGTTTCGTAACGTTGCATTTCTGCCTGTAACATATTCCAATCATTTGACGATTGCCGGTCAGGGCCTCGCGAGCTAACAGATCGAACAGGGAAAAATCCCGGGAGCCGCCGCAGTGACTGCAAAATGGGATTTCTGGATCGACCGTGGCGGCACCTTCACCGATGTCATCGGCCGTGACCCGCAAGGCGGGCTGCATCCAAGGAAACTCCTTTCGGAAAATCCCGAAGCCTATGCCGACGCTGCCATCCAGGGCATTCGCGATTTGCTCGGCGTCCAACCCGGCGCTCCAATCCCCTCCGCTCTGATCGGCGATGTCAAGATGGGCACCACGGTTGCCACCAATGCCCTTCTCGAGCGCAAGGGCGACCGTGTGCTGCTGCTCATCACCAAAGGCTTGCGCGATGCGCTGAGGATTGCCTATCAGGCCAGGCCCGATATCTTTGCCAAGCAGATCATCCTTCCCGAACAGCTCTATGAGCGTGTCGTCGAGATCGACGAAAGGGTTCGCGCCGACGGCAGTGTCGAGCGCCTGCTCGACATTGCTTCGGTACGCCCGGCTATTGAGCAAGCCAAGGCGGATGGCATCGATGCGGTCGCGATCGTCTTCATGCATGCCTGGAAACATCCCGAGCACGAAAAGGCGGTCGCCAAAGTCTGTCGAAAGCTCGGATTCTCGCAGGTCTCGGTCAGTCACGAGGTCTCGCCTCTGATCAAGCTGGTCGGCCGTGGCGACACCACGGTGGTCGACGCCTACCTGTCGCCGATCCTGGCAAGGTATGTGCAAAGGGTTGCGGCGGAACTGGGTGCCGCGCCAATCTCCTCCCTTGTGGGGGAGATGGCTGCGCAGCAGCCAGAGGGGGTCATCTCAGAAGGCCCCGCCAGAGTGTCGAACCCAGTCGAGCCGACCCCACCCGGCGGCTTCGCCGCCACCCTCCCCTCAAGGGGGAGGGAAAGCCCTCGCCTCATGTTCATGATGTCGTCGGGCGGCCTCACCGCCGCCGACATGTTCCAGGGCAAGGACGCGCTGTTGTCCGGCCCGGCCGGCGGTGTCGTCGGCATGGTTGAGACGGCAAAACTCGCCGGTTTCGGCAAAGTCATAGGCTTCGACATGGGCGGCACCTCCACCGATGTCGCCCATTATGATGGTGACTACGAGCGCGCCTTCGACACCGAGGTCGCCGGCGTGCGCATCCGCGCGCCGATGATGCGCATTCACACCGTTGCTGCAGGCGGCGGCTCGATCCTCCATTACGAGGCCGGCCGCTTTCGCGCCGGGCCGGATTCGGCCGGCGCCAATCCCGGCCCGGCCGCGTATAGGCGCGGCGGCCCGTTGGCCGTCACTGACGCCAATGTCATGCTGGGCAAGCTGCAGCCCGAGTCCTTCCCGGCTATTTTTGGACCGGGCCAGGACGAACCGCTCGACGTCCAGACGGTTCGCGAAAAATTCACCGCACTTGCGGCCGAGATCGGCGACGGCCGCTCGCCGGAAACCGTCGCCGAAGGGTTCATCACCATTGCCGTCGAAAACATGGCCAACGCCATCAAGAAGATTTCGGTGCAGCGCGGCTACGATGTCACCGAATACCTCCTGAACTGCTTCGGCGGCGCCGGCGGCCAGCACGCTTGCCTGGTCGCCGATGGGCTCGGCATGGAGGCGGTGCTGATCCATCCCTTCTCAGGCCTGCTCTCGGCATACGGCATCGGCCTATCCTCTGTATTTGCGTCACGCCAGCAGGCGCTGCTGAAGCCGCTGGCGGACAATTCCAGGCCAGCGATCGATGAACTCATCGCAACGCTGCGCAAAGCCGTCATCGACGAACTCGCCGCGCAAGGCATCAGCCAAGACGCGGTCGCCTCGAGACCGGTGCTGCAGATCCGCTACGACGGCACCGATACCGCGCTGCCTGTGAACTTCGGGCACGGCTCGATTGCGCAGGCCAAGGCGGACTTCGAACTGGCGCACAAGGCGCAGTTCGGTTTCGTCTACGACGACAAGCCGATGATCGTCGAATCGGTCGGCGTCGAGGGTACCGATACCGGCGGCACCGGCCGTGACGAAAGTGATTCAGTTGTTGAAGACATGGCCGCAAGTCCTTCCGGGAACCGGAAAATCTTTGTCGACGGCGTCTGGCGCGACGCCGGCATCTTCCCTCGCGAAACGCTGAAGCCTGGTAACAAGATCGCCGGCCCTGCTTTGATCATCGAGCCGAACCAGACCATTATCGTCGAGCCGGGCTGGCAGGCCGAGATCACCGCCAAGGACCACGTATTGATGCGGCGCGTCGAGAAGAAGCGCCGACAGGCCGCACTCGGCACCGAAGCCGATCCGGTGATGCTGGAGGTCTTCAACAACCTGTTCATGTCGATCGCCGAGCAGATGGGCGTGACACTGCAAAACACCGCCTACTCGGTCAACATCAAGGAACGGCTCGATTTCTCCTGCGCGGTTTTCGACCGGGATGGCGCGCTGGTCGCCAATGCACCGCATATGCCGGTGCATCTCGGCTCGATGGACCGCTCGGTGGAGACCATCATCCGGCTCAATTCCGGCGACGTTCACCCCGGCGACGTCTTTGCGCTGAATGCGCCTTACAATGGCGGCACCCATCTGCCTGATATCACAGTGGTGACACCGGTGTTTTCCCTCCCCCTTGAGGGGAGGGTGGCCGCGAAGCGGCCGGGTGGGGTCCTCGCAGAAGGCACCACAAGTGCGTCGAGCACTGCCGCAACGACCCCCTCCGGCGGCTTCGCCGCCACCTCCCCCTCGAGGGGGGAGGAGATCCTCTTCTACGTCGCCTCGCGTGGCCATCATGCCGACATCGGCGGCACCGCGCCCGGCTCGATGACGCCGCTTGCCACAACCGTCGACGAGGAAGGCGTGCTGTTCGATAATTTCCGCATCGTCGATCGCGGCCGGTTCCGCGAGAAGGACCTGGAGACGCTGCTCACCAACCACCCCTACCCGGCGCGCAATCCGCACCAGAACATCGCCGACCTCAAGGCGCAGATCGCCGCGAACGAAAAGGGCGTCGCCGAGCTGCGCAAGATGGTCGCGCATTTCGGCCTCGATGTGGTCGAAGCCTATATGGGCCATGTCCAGGACAATGCCGCCGAAAGCGTGCGCCGCGTTCTGGAGCGGCTGCCCGACAGTTCCGAATACGAATATCCGACCGACACCGGCCAAATGATCAAGGTGAAGATATCGGTCGACCGGCGGAAGCGCGAAGCGACGGTCGACTTCACCGGAACGTCGCCGGTGATGAAGAACAATTTCAATGCGCCAGAGCCAGTCGCCCGAGCCGCTGTGCTTTATGCCTTCCGCGTCATGGTCGAAGACAACATTCCGATGAATGCCGGATGTCTGCGGCCGATCAACATCATCATTCCCGACGGCTCGATGCTGAAGCCCGCCTATCCCGCGGCAGTCGTCGCCGGTAATGTCGAGACCTCGCAGCACGTCACCAACGCGCTGTTCGGCGCCATGGGCGCGATGGCCAATGCGCAAGGCACGATGAACAATCTCACCTTCGGCAACAAGCAGTACCAGTATTACGAGACGATCTGCTCGGGCTCGCCGGCTGGCCGGATGAACGACGGCCGCGGTTTTGCCGGCACCTCCGGCGTCCACACCCATATGACCAATTCGCGCCTGACCGATCCGGAAGTGCTGGAACTGCGTTTCCCGGTATTGCTCGAGGATTTTCATATCCGCGAAGGCTCCGGCGGCGAAGGCAAATGGAATGCCGGCGACGGCACTAGGCGCACCATCCGCTTCCTCGAAAAAATGGAATGCGCGATCCTGTCCTCGCATCGCAACCGCCCACCGCGGGGACTGGACGGAGGCGGCGATGGCGAGGCCGGTTCGACCAAGGTCCGCCGCAAGACCGGCGCGATCGAGACGCTGAAAGCCTGCGATCAGACCATCCTCGACGCCGGCGAGGCGGTCATCGTGACGACGCCGACCCCAGGTGGATTTGGCAAGGCCTGAACTCGCGTCAACAGGCTGTCACTGGCCTGTCATCACCCTGCGCTACCCGCTTGCGGCAAAGCAAACGGGGAATCGCCTTGCCATGACGGACATTTCTGGAGAACTGGTTTTTCGCCGCGGCAAGGAAGTCGGCAAGGCCGTCTACCAGAACCGCCCGCTGTCGAAAGCCGGCATCTCCGAGCGCCTGTTCGCCTTCCTGTTCTCCGGCCTCGTCTATCCGCAGATCTGGGAAGACCCCGAAATCGACATGGACGCGATGCAGCTCGGGACGGGCCACCGCATCGTCACCATTGCCTCCGGCGGCTGTAACATCCTTGCCTATCTCACCCGCTCGCCGGAAAGGATCGATGCCGTCGACCTCAACGCTGCCCATATCGCGCTGAACCGGATGAAGCTCGAAGCCGTCCGTCACCTGCCGTCGCAGGGCGACCTGTTCCGTTTCTTCGGCGCGGCTGAGACCGGGCACAATTCACAGGCCTACGATCGCTTCATCGCACCGCATCTCGACCCGGTCAGCCGCCATTATTGGGAGCGCCGCAACTGGCGCGGCCGTCGCCGCATCGCCGTCTTCGACCGCAATTTCTACCAGACCGGCCTGCTTGGCCTGTTCATTGCGATGGGCCATCGCACCGCAAAATTCTTCGGCGTCGACCCGGCCGGCATCATGGACGCTAAGAGCATCGCCGATCAGCGCCGCTTCTTCGACGAAGAGCTGGCGCCGGTCTTCGAAAAACCGCTGCTGAAATGGGCGACATCGCGAAAGGCTTCGCTGTTCGGCCTCGGCATTCCGCCGGCCCAGTACGATTCGCTGATCACCTCGGGTGACGGCACCATGGCCAGCGTGCTGAAGGCACGACTGGAAAAGCTCGCCTGCGACTTTCCGCTGAAGACCAATTATTTCGCCTGGCAGGCTTTCGCCCGCCGCTACCCTAATCCGGGCGAGGCCGCCCTGCCCGCCTATCTCGAAAAGCGCAACTACAAGACGATCCGCAACAATCTCGATCGCGTTGCCATCCACCACGCCAATCTGATCGAGTTCCTTGCCGGCAAGGATGCCGGCTCGATGGATCGCTTCGTGCTGCTCGATGCACAGGACTGGATGACCGACCACCAGCTCAACGGGTTGTGGGCCGAGATCACCCGAACCGCCTCCACCGGCGCCCGCGTCATCTTCCGCACCGCCGCTGAACCCAGTCTGCTGCCCGGCCGCGTCTCGAATTCGCTGCTCGACCAGTGGCGCTACGAGAACGACGCCTCGCGCGAGTTTTCGGCGCGCGACCGCTCGGCCATCTATGGCGGCTTCCATCTCTATGTGAAGCGGTCCGCATGAGCACGACCGACTTGCCGGCCAGCCATGCCGAGCTGATGGACGGCGTCTACCGCTGGCAGCGTCATATCTACGACCTGACCCGCAAATACTATCTGCTCGGCCGCGACCGGCTTATCGCCGGACTGGATGTGCCGGCCGGCGGCACCGTGCTCGAGCTCGGCTGCGGCACCGGCCGCAACATCATCCTCGCAGCCCGCCGCTATCCCGCCGCGCGCTTCTTCGGCCTCGATATTTCGGCCGAGATGCTGGAGACGGCCACTGCCGCCCTCGCGCGCGAAGGCCTCTCCGGCCGCGTCACGCTGGCGCGCGGCGACGCCACGGATTTCGACGCGAAAGCACTGTTCGGCGTCAAAAGTTTCGACCGCATTTTTGTCTCGTATTCGCTGTCGATGATTCCCGGCTGGGAGAAGACAGTGTTCGCGGCTCTTGCTGCCCTGTCACCGGGCGGCTCGCTGCACGTCGTCGATTTCGGCCAGCAGGAGGCCCTGCCCGGCTGGTTCCGCACGCTGCTGCGCGGCTGGTTGAGAAAATTCCATGTCCAGCCGCGTGAAGCCCTGCGCGACGTTCTGGAATCGGAATCTGCGAGAGTTGGTGCATGCCTTCGATTCAGAACACTTTATCGCGGCTACAGCTGGCTCGCCGTGATCAAGATCGCCATCTAATATCAATTTTGGCGTGGAAGGTTTTGGGGCTCCAATCCTAAATGGGGGCCGTGGCTGAAATCAGTTAATTGGCTAAATCACACATTGCCATGTAACCCAAGGAGTGGTACATTATCTCCTCGCCGGAAGCATGGGATGATCATCGGATTTAGAGATGGATGGCTGCGGGCTTTCTTCGTGGACGACACCCATTCCCGCAATATTCCGTCCGATCTCGAAAGCCGCTTGTTCCGCAAGCTCCAGATGATTGACGACGCGGCGATCGATCAGGATTTGCGTGTGCCGCCCAGCAACCGTTTCGAGAAGTTGCGCGGCAATCTCGAAGGTTTCCATTCGATCCGTGTCAACAAACAATGGCGGCTGGTCTTCCGCTGGGACGGGGGCCGGGGCGAGGCGTCGGACATCTATCTCGACGACCACAGCTATATATAAGTGAGGTGAGACATGTTGATGACCGCACGCAAGCCAGAAACGGTTGGCGAAATTCTTACGGAAGAATTCATGCAACCACTCGGCCTGACACAGGCGGCTTTGGCCGAAGCTATGAGCGTCCAGCGCAAGCATGTGAACGAATTGTGCAACGGCCGCCGCAACGTGACGGCGGCTACCGCGCTCATTCTGGCGCGGGTGTTTGGCAACAGCCCGGATTTCTGGTTGAACGTCCAGCGCCGTAACGATCTTTGGACGGTTATGAATTCACCCGACGAGCGGGCGCGTGTTGATCGCGCCAAGCCTTTGGCGACAGCCCGGATTTCTGGTTGAACGTCCAGCGCCGTAACGATCTTTGGACGGTTATGAATTCACCCGACGAGCGGGCGCGTGTTGA
>NZ_JAMYRZ010000052.1:0-36789 GCF_040321675.1 Mesorhizobium sp. M0296 | reverse complement strand
CCCCGGTTTTCGGGTCACATTTTCGCCCCGCATTTGGCCGCGGGCTACGGCGCCTTGCCCCCCCCCGGGCGCCCGTGGCCAGCGGGAGCAATGGGCCGTCGCCCACACGGCCTCGGCGGCGGCCTTGTCGATGCGGCCGCCGAGCGCCGAGAGCGCGGCTCGGGTCTCGGCGTCGTAGACCGAAAGCCGGCCACCGCGGTGGAAATTATGCTGCCCTGCCGGTGGCCCATCGGCAGCGTCGATCCGGTAGAGCGCAACCAGAAAGCCGGCCAGCGAACGGGCGAACTCAGCAAGATCGGCAATCAGTCCACCAGCCGCCGGTCTGCCGCCAAGCCACCGATAGACGGACCAAGGCCATGGATAGCCTTCCCCGGGCGCGCCTTTGGCCAGCGGCACGGGTATCGGCAGAGGCAGGTGAGGCGCCAGGCGGGGCAGCCAGCGATGCTCCTTCTCGACCTGGGCGACATAGGCGGCAGCGCTCGGCAGCCGCACCGACATGCTGTCGCCCAGCCGGAACGTGCGGTTGTCCCAGCCGCCAGGCTCGACCGTCTCTACCGGCAGGTCCGCCCATTTGGGGAACTGCGCGGCAATCAGCCGGCGAACAAGTGCGGCATCTATCGGCATGCCTGGCGTTCGTTCATCGGGCGGCATCGGGCTTGCTCCGGTCTTCTGAATAGCCGGCGGTCCATCTTTTTGTCGTCGCACTCTTGCGGCGCCACCTGATTCCCTTGCCGGCAAATTCTCTAAGCCTTGCGTTCCCAGCGCCGGTCGGGCGTCTGCTGCCAGTAGGTCACGGTGTGGCCGGCCTCCTTCATTGTCTTCCAGTGCGTGCGTGCCGCCTCTAGCTGGGCTGCATCGTGGCCGTCGAACAGGAACACGGCGCGCTGGTAGCCGCCAAGCTCCGGCGGCACCGCCCCATCGACCAGGAAGCGTATCTGCGACTGGTTCGGATTGTCGGGGCCGACGGTCAGAACCACCGGCTGCTCGGCGGGATGGGCTTCGCGATCCGTTGCGTGGGCCAGGAATGAATCGTCCCGGAAAGTCCACAGATGCTGGTCCAGCGCGTCGCGCCGTTCCTCGGTGCCGGTCTGCACCACGGCACGCCAGCCGCGATCGATACTGCGCTCCAGGAGGCCGGGCAACGCATCCTCCAGCGTCGATTCGGTCAGGTGATAAAACAGAATCTCGGCCATGCGTTCAGTCTACATTGTCGGAGTCCCGCCCGAGCCGCTCATTGCTCGTAATGATCGCGCACTAGCCGGTCGAGCAGCCTGACGCCGAAGCCGGAAGCCCATGACTGGTTGATCTCGTTGGAGGGCGCCCCCATCGCCGTGCCGGCAATGTCGAGATGCGCCCAGGGCGTGTCCTTGACGAAGCGCTGCAGGAACTGCGCGGCGATGATGGCGCCGCCATGGCGGCCGCCGATGTTCTTCATGTCAGCATTCTTGGAATCGATCAGCTTGTCGTATTCGGCACCGAGCGGCATGCGCCACACCCGCTCCTGCGTCGCCTGTCCGGCCGCCGTCAGCCGGTCCGCCAACTCGTCATTGTTGGAGAACAGGCCGGCATAATGCTGGCCGAGCGCGACCATGATGGCGCCGGTCAACGTCGCCAGATTGATCATAAATTTCGGCTGGAAGCGGTCGTTGCAGTACCAGAGCGCATCGGCCAGCACCAGGCGGCCCTCGGCGTCGGTATTGAGCACTTCGATAGTCTGGCCCGACATCGAGGTGACAATGTCGCCCGGTCGCTGAGCGTGGCCGTCGACGGCGTTTTCAACCAGCCCGACAATGCCGACGACATTGACCTTCGCCTTGCGCGCGGCCAGCGCGTGCATCAGCCCGGTGACGGCAGCAGCGCCGCCCATGTCGCCCTTCATGTCCTCCATGCCCGACGCCGGCTTGATCGAATTGCCGCCGGTGTCGAAGGTGACGCCCTTGCCGACGAAGGCGACCGGGCTTTCCTTGGCCTTGCCGCCGTCCCACCGCATGACCGCGATGCGGGCGCCACGCGGCGAACCCTGCGCTACGCCCAGCAGCGAACCCATGCCGAGCTTCTTCATCTCCTTCTCGGCCAGGATCTCGACCGTGACGCCGAGCGCCTCCAGTTCGGCGATGCGGGCGGCGAATTCCACCGGTCCCAAAACATTGGCCGGTTCATTGACCAAATCGCGCGCCAGCAAGACGCCGCCGATCACCGCCGCTTCATCGGCGAAGGCCTTCTTTGCAGCTGCCGGATCGGCGGTGTGAATAGTCACCTTGACCGGCTTTTTTGGCTCGCGCTTGTCGTCACCATTGTTCTTTTTGGTCTTGTACTTGTCGAAGGAATAGCTGCGCAGCAGGATGCCCGCTGCAAGCTGAACGGCTTGCCTGCCGCTGACGGCCGCACCCGGAAGATCGAGCACGACGGCCACTTCGGTTGCCTTGCGAAAGGACGCGGCAATCGTGCCGCCGAGCTTCAGCCAGGCGTAATCATCGAGATTGGAGCCCTTGCCGGCACCGACCGCCACCAGCCGCTCGAGCGATGTCCCTTCCGGTGCCAGCACTTCGACCAGGCTGGCGAATTTGCCGGTGAAGTCGGCGACCGGAAAAGCCCGCTCGAGGGTCTTTGCCGGATCGCAAGCCCTGGCGGCATCGCTGAGGCCGCCCTCGTCGGCCACCAGAACGAAAACGCTGCCTTTTTTGGGCGCGGCGAATTTGGCAAAGGCGATCGAGGGTCTCGAATTCATCATGTCCTGCTTTCGGGGAAGTGAGTTGGATTATTGCGAGAAACGTTCGTCAGTGAGCGGCGGGTTGAAACAGCTCGATAACATTGCCCGATGGGTCTTCGAGCAACGTCTGGGAACCGCCGACGCCCGTTATGATATCGTTGCGAAAGACAAGTCCAGCACTCTTGAGGCGCGCAACCTCTTCTTTCAGGTCCGGCACCACCAACAGGATGCGATTCCAACCTCCCGGCACCGGCTGCCGGCCATCCGGCATCGCCCGTGCACCCGAACTGCCGGGTCCGCTTAGAAGGAGCCGTAAAGCGCCGCGAGTGACGGAAGCAAAAGCCGGTCGCGCGTCCTGTTCAACAGCGAAGCCCAGATGTCCACAGTAGAAGTCGATCGAGGCGGCGACATCATCGACCATGTAGCGAATGCTGACTGGCGTCATGATCATTGACCTTTCGGTTCGAGCACGCTCAACAAGGCGTGTCTATTGCGGGCGGAACAATCGGCATAGTCCGGCTCATCATCGCTGCTTGACAATCCGCGCCGCTATCGCCCTGGCCTGAATGCGGGCGTTGGCGAAACAACCGCGAATGCTCGGCCGCATGCCGGTAAACCACAGACCGGGCAATTTCGGATCGGCATCGCCGCCGTTGAAAAGCGGAACGCCCTTGCCGTCGAGAACGCCGAGCTTGCCGAACATCTGGTCCAGACCGCTGCGATAGCCGGTCGCCGCAATGACGATATCGGGCGTGATCAACCTGCCGTCATTCAATACGATGCCGTCTTGGGTAAATTCCCGCAATGGTGGCACCACCACGATCGTGCCTGCCTTTATGGCGCGAACCGCGCCGTCATCGGCTGCGATCGCGGTGTAGTCGGCGCTCAGACGGCTCGCACCGCCTATGGGAGCCGGCGGAAGCCCAAATTTCGTCAGGTCGCCGAAAACCAGGCGCTGGGTTGTCGCCATCACCGCATCGGCCAGCCGCACCGGCAAGCTCGCCATCAACGGTGAAAGCCTGTGGACGGCGACCTTGCCGATGCGTTTCGGCAGCAGCGACGGGCCGTTGCGGGCCGACAGCCAGATGCTTTGGGCATCTGCATTCGCAAGATGGTTGAGTGCGTCGAACCCCGAATTGCCGGCTCCGACGACCAGCACCTTTTTGCCGACGTAGTCCTTCGCCTCGCCAAAATCGGCCGAATGGATAATCCGGCCTGCAAAATCCTTCATGCCTTTCCACGCGGGAATAAACGGCTGCCGGTCGCGCCCGGTGGCGACGACGACATGGCGCGCCAGACGACGTCCGGAGTTCGTCCGCACGGTCCAGTGATCGCCGTCGAACGTAATCTCTTCAACGGCAACGCCGAATGCGACCGGCAGACCATGCGCCTGGCTGAAATCGTTCAGATGGCGAATGACGGCCGATTTATGCGGAAAAGCCGGGGTGCCTGCGGGATAGCCGATGCCGGGCAGCGTCGAGAGATCGCGATGCGTATTGAGATGCAGCCGCTGGTGCCGCCGATGCCAGGGTTCGGCAAGCCGGCTCTCCTTTTCCAGGACGAGCGTCGGTACGCCGGCCTTCATCAAGGCGTGGGCGGCGGCAAGGCCGGCCGCGCCGGCGCCGACCACGATCGCGCCGTCAAAGACGGTTTCCCGACCGGTTTGACTGCGCAATTTTTCCGCTTCCATGCTGGGGCTCAACAGATCCTGACCCGTCTTATCACGCCGCGGCGGTCGCGACCGGCGCGACATTTGGTCGTTTTGCCGCATTTGACAAGACTTTGGCCGAAATCGCTCCCATATGCGATATCGAACCATCCACGATTCGTCGCGGCACGGCCCCGCTTCCCGCCGCAACCTGTTGTTAACCAACAATGTTCGCTCTTTCTTATCCATTGCCGCCGACACTCCGGCCCAGCGGATTTTGCGATCCGGGACAGAACCCAGATCGAACCGCCAAACTGAGCCAGTTGTGCAGCCGGCGCCGGACGACTACCTTGTTCCAAGGCATGATGCCGTTCGAAATCGCCGAGAAAAGCCTTCATGAAGGTCGTTGAACGCTACATCATGCGCCGTGCTTTCGCGGTATTCGCGCTGGCGCTCGTCTGGACGCTGGCGATCGTCTGGACGACTCAGGTGCTCGCCCGCATCGACCTCGTCACCGATAGCGGTCAGTCGGCCCTCACCTTCTTCGAAGTCGCAGCGCTGATCATCCCGACGATCGTTCCGATCGTCGTGCCGTTCGCCCTGGTGGTTGCGGTCGCCCAGATCCTCAGCGTGATGAATTCGGATTCGGAGCTGGCCGTCATCAATGCCGCCGGCGCTTCACGCTGGACCATCGTCAGGCCGATCATGCTTCTGGCACTTGCAGCCAGCGTTTTTTCCTTCGCAGTCGACAATGGCGTCGACCCTTACGCACGCCAGAAGAACCGCGAGTTGATTGCGTCATCGCGTGCCGATCTGTTGTCGTTGATCATCCAGGAAGGCACCTTCCGCAAGATCGATGACGGCCTGTTCCTGCAGGTTGGCGAACGGCTTCCCGACAACCGCCTCGGCGGCATCTTCGTCGCCGATTCGCGCGAAGAAGGCGTCAATCTCATCTACTACGCCAAGACCGGCAGCATCATCGAACGCGGCGACGAGAAGGTGCTGATGATGAATGACGGCGTCATCCATCGCAAAACCATGACCGGCGACCTCTCGGTGATCCGGTTCACCTCCTACGCCTTCGACTTGTCCGCTTTCATGTCGGCATCATCTGACATCCTGCTTTTGCCGAAGGACCGGACGACCCAGTATCTGCTCAATCCCAGTCCGAACGACAAGATGTACCAGCAAAAGCCGAACAGGTACCTGGCCGAGCTCAACCAGCGTTTTTCCGAGTGGTCCTATTCGCTCGTCTTCGCGCTGATCGCGCTCGCCGTCGCCGGAGATGCACGCTCGCATCGCGAGGCGCGTGTGCACCCGCTGATCACGGCAATCGCGATCGCGCTGTTCGTGCGCTGGCTCGGGTTCTTTGCCGCCGGCAAGGCCGACAAGGTGCCGCAATATGCCTATATGGTCTACGGTGTCCCGATCGTGGCATCGGCGATCGCCATCTGGTTCATTGTTTCCAACCGGACCATGGAACTGCCGGTTGCCTGGGCCGATTGGATAACCAATCTTGCCGGCCGCTTCAGTGAGGGCTGGAGCGCCATCAAGCTCCGTTTTGCCGGGCGTGGCGCATCCGGACAGGGAGCCGGCTGATGGGCTGGACTCTGGGTCGGTACTTCTTCTTTCGCTATGTGACGATCACCATCTGGTTCTTCATCGGCCTCTTGGCGCTGGTGTTCCTGATCGATTTCACCGAGCTTTCCGGCCGCACGACCGGCGTGCCGGGCTTCACCTACGCAACTGCGTTCGCCATTTCGGGGCTCAGGATGCCGATGATCATGCTGCAGACGGTGCCGTTCGTCGGCCTGTTCTCGGCGATGGCGACGTTGGTGTCGCTCAACCGCAAATACGAATTGGTCATTGCCCGTTCCGCTGGGGTTTCCGCATGGCAATTCCTGCTGCCGTGCTGCATCGGGGCGCTGCTGTTTGGAGCCTTGTCGGTCGGCGTCATCAATCCGGTAGCCGCGCACGCCTATTCCTGGTCCGAGGAGATCGAGACCCAGCTCCGTTCGGGCAAGTCGAACAGCGTCTCGGCCGATGCTGCGCCCTGGATCAGGCAGAAAACCAACGCCGGCGACACCATCATCGGCGCGCGCGCCATTCTCAATCAAGGCCTGGAGATGGCCGACGCGGTCTTCTTCAGCTTCAGCCCGCAAGGCGACATCATCGAGCGCAAGGATGCGGCGCGCGCCTTTTTGCGGGACGGCTACTGGGAATTGCAGGACGTCAAGGTGTTCCGGGACGGTACCATCCAGTCGTTACCCAGCGATCGGCTGCCGACCAATCTCAAGCCGGAATTCGTGCAAGAGCGGTTGGCGCGCCCTGAGACCATTCCCTTCTACGATCTGCCCGGCAAGATCGAAGTGGCCCGCTCCTTCGGCCTCAAGGCAAACGCCTTCGCCATGCAGTTCAATTCCCTGATTGCGCTGCCCTTCCTGCTTGTCGCGATGACGCTGATTGCGGCAACGGTATCAATGCGATTTGCGAGGATGGGGCAGTCGGCAACGATGATTCTGGGTGGCATCGTGGCCGGCTTTCTGCTTTATGTCGTTTCGGTGCTGGTCAAGGCATTCGGCGTAGCGGGATTCGTACCCACGGCCGTAGCGGCTTGGGTCCCGGTTGTCGTGGCTATGTTCTTCGGGGTGACATTCCTGCTATACAAGGAAGACGGCTAGTGAGGGAGGCGGTTTTGCGCAGCCATAGGCACGCCGGTTTGGCACGCCTCTCTGCGGCGAGCGCCTTGGCATGCCTGCTTGCCAGCGCCGCCCCGGTTGCTCCAGCTTTTGCCCAGGACGTCAGTGAGCTGGCAACGAAGGTTCCGAGCGGCACGCAGATGCTGCTGGCAGCCGATACGCTGGTCTACGACAACGACAAGCAGACCGTGACGGCCGTCGGCGGCGTCCAGATCGATTACGGCGGCAACCGTCTCGTCGCCCAGCGGGTCGAATACAACCGCAACACCAAACGCCTCGTCGCCAGCGGCAATGTCGAACTCGTCAATAGCGACGGCACCAAAATCTATTCGCAGCATGCCGACATCACTGACGATTTCGCCGACGGCTTCGTCAACGCGCTGCGGGTCGAGACCATCGACAAGGCGTATTTCGCCGCCGAAAGCGCGGAGCGCATGGGCGGCGTGCTGACGACGTTCCACAATGGCGTCTACACCGCCTGCGAGCCGTGCGAGGACAAGCCCGACAAAGCGCCGACCTGGCGTATCAAGGCCAGGAAGATTATCTGGAACGGCGAGAAGAAGACGGTTCGCTTCGAGAACTCGAATTTCGAGTTCTTCGGCTTTCCGCTGGCCTATCTGCCGGCTTTCGAGATCGCCGACCCAACGGTCAAGCGCAAGAGCGGCTTCCTGATCCCCGGCGTCGCCTACAAGAGCGATCTCGGCGTCGGTGTTAAAGTCCCCTATTATTTCGCGCTCTCGCCGACCTACGATCTCACTGTCACTGGCAGCGGCTATACCAAGCAAGGTTTCCTCGGTGAGGCCGAGTGGAGGCAGCGCTTCAACAACGGTCAGTACAGCCTGAAGATTGCGGGCATCCGGCAGGAGAATCCCGACGCCTTCATCGATGACAATGGCCACAACGTGAATTCGGGTACCGAAGGCGACCCGAACAGGTTCCGCGGCATGATGGGCACCCAGGGCCAGTTCGCCATCAACCCGCGCTGGGACTTCGGCTGGGACATCCTGCTGCAGAGCGATAAGAATTTCTCGCGCACCTACGACATCGATGGCTTCAACGATAGCGTGCACCGCTCCGACGTGTACCTGACGGGGCTCAACGATCGCAATTACTTCGACGTGCGCGCCATGCACTTTGAGGTTCAGGAAGACACGCTCGCCAGCGATCCGACTGCACGCGCCGCCAAGCAGCCCTGGGTGCTGCCCTCGCTCGACTACGCCTATATCCCCGACACGCCGGTGGCCGGCGGGCAGCTGTCGTTCGACGTCAACGCGCGGGTCATTGACCGCGACAGGCTCGATACGGCTCTTGCAAATTCGGGCATCCCTTCGTCCGTCAACAACGTCCGCGGCATCGACGGTCAATCCGGGCGCCTTACCGCGGAAGCCGAATGGAAGCGCACCTTCACCACCGATGGCGGGCTGCTGCTGACACCGCTCCTGGCGCTGCGCGGCGACGCCGGCTACGTCAACGCCTCCTCGGCCTCGCTCGACGCCGTCAACCAGATGGCGACCAATCTCGGCGTCGAGGACGATATGCGTTCATCGCTTGCCCGCTACATGGCGACCGCCGGCCTTGAGATGCGCTGGCCGGTGCTGTTTTCGATGACCAGTTCCAGCCATGTCTTCGAACCGATGGCGCAGGTATTCATGCGTCCGAACGAGCAATATGTCGGCGGGCTGGCGGTCCCCAACGAGGACGCCCAGAGCTTCGTCTTCGACGCCACGACGCTGTTCGAGCGCGACAAATTCTCGGGCTATGACCGCATGGAAGGCGGCACACGCGCCAATGTCGGGCTGCGCTATTCCGGCGCATATGACAATGGCTGGGGCACCAATGCGGTGTTCGGCCAATCCTACCAGCTGGGCGGCCAGAACTCGTTCGGCACGCCGGACCTGGTCAATGTCGGCGCCTATTCAGGCCTTGAAACTGCAACCTCCGACTATGTCGGCCTTGTCGGCTTCAACAGCCCCAGCGGGTTTTCCGGCTCGGTCAGCGGCCGTTTCGACGAGCAAAGCTTCGAGATCCGCCGCGCTGAGGTAAAGGCCGCCTTTTCAGGCCTGCCGGTATCGCTGAGCGCCAAATACGCCTTCATCCAGGCGCAGCCACTCTATGGCTTCTCAACCGATCGCCATGAGGTTACGCTCGGCGCCTCGACACATCTTGCCGAGAATTGGCGCGTCTTTGGCACCGGCACATATGATCTGGAGCAGAGCGTTCTGGTCAAGGACGGGGTCGGCTTTGCCTATAGTGATTCGTGCTTTACCTATTTGATGACGTTTTCGGAAAGACGTGACCTGAACACCAAGGAAGTATCGCAGAACGTCGGCTTCAACCTGTCGTTCCGCACGCTCGGCGATTTCGGCTCGTCGCAACGCTCCATCGACACCATTCAATAACGGGCAGCGGTCGGCAACGGGGCGGCTGGCGGACGACATTGTTTCGCCGCATAGAGCAGGCACGAATTTTGACGGCCTGAACTGGGATAGGTTCGGCTGAATCGGGATGGAATTGGGATGCTTTCGATGAGGAAATACCTCTTTTCGGCAGGGTTCGCGCTGCTGGTGGCGTTCTCGACCACCGCGGTGACGCGGCCAGTTTTCGCCACCGAGATCAAATACGTCGTCAACAATATACCGATCACCACCGGCGACATCCAGCATCGGGCCGCTTTCCTGCGCCTGCAGCACAGAAAGGGCGATGCCGGCCAGGAAATGATCGACCAGACGCTGCGCCTGGCCGAAGCCCGGCGGCTCGGCATCCGCATCAGCGACGAGCAGGTCGATGCCGCTTATCAGCGTTTCGCCACCAGCAACAAGATGCCGCTCAAGCAGCTTGACGGCGCGATGGCGCAATCCGGCGTCACCAAGGAGCATTTCAAGGACTTTATCCGGGCGCAGATGGCCTGGAACCAGGCGCTGACCGCGCGTCACCGTTCTAGCGACGGCGGCGGCGCCATGAGCGAGCAGGACCTCGTCAAGCGCATGCTCGAAAAAGGCGGCAGCAAACCGAGCGCCACAGAGTACATGCTGCAGCAGGTCATCTTCGTGGTGCCGGCGGCCGAGCGCAGCGCGACGCTGGCCAAGCGCAAACGCGAAGCCGACGCTATGCGCGCCCGCTTCAACGGCTGCAACACCACGCGCGAATTCGCCAAGGGCCTGATCGATGTCACCGTTCGCGATCTCGGCCGGGTGCTGGCGCCGCAATTGCCGGCGGACTGGGCCGAGCAGATAAAGGCTACAAAGGTCGGCGGCGCCACCACGACGCGCGAAACCGACCGCGGTGTCGAATTCATCGGCATCTGCTCGTCGCGCGAAGTGTCAGACGACAAAGCCGCGCAGATGGTGTTCCAGAGTGAAGGTTCGAGCGACAAGAACGCCGACGAACTCTCGAAGAAATATGTCGAGGAGTTGCGGAAGAAAGCCCGCATAATCGAGCGCTGAAGTCGAAGCGCCGTGGCTGACGCAGAGCTTCCGCTGGCGTTGAGCGTCGGCGATCCGTCCGGCGTGGGGCCGGACATCGCCATCGCTGCTTGGCAGGCCCGCGAAAGCGCTGGCGTTCCGTCATTTTATCTCCTTGCCGATCCGGCACTGATTGCCGTGCGAGCGCACAGGCTCGGCACCGATATCGCGATTGCCGAGACGACGCCGGCGTTAGCGCCGGGGGTGTTTTCGCGCGCGCTGCCGGTGGTGGCGCTTGCTGCCCGTTTCGTCGACAGTCCCGGCCGCCCGGATCCAGCCAACGCCGCCGGCATCATCGAGGCGATCGACTGCGCAGTTGCCGATTGCCTGGCCGGCCGCGCTGCCGCGGTCGTCACCTGCCCCATTGCCAAGAAGCCGCTCTACGACGCCGGCTTTCGCTTTCCCGGCCACACCGAATATCTGGCGCATCTGGCATCGCTTCACACCGGCACCGAAGTGACGCCTGTGATGCTGCTTGCCGGACCGGACCTGCGCACCGTGCCGGTCACCATCCACATCGCGCTGGCCGAGGTGCCGAAAGCGCTGACGACGGACCTTATCGTCGCCACCGGCCGCATCACCGCCGCCGACCTTGCGAACCGCTTCGGAATTGCCAAGCCGCGGCTCGCCATTGCCGGCCTCAACCCGCATGCCGGCGAAGGCGGCACCATGGGCACCGAAGACGAGCGGATCGTGCGCCCGGCGGTCGACCGGCTGAGGCAGGAAGGGATCGACGCCTTCGGGCCATTGCCGGCCGACACGCTGTTTCATGCTCGCGCCCGCGCCGGCTACGACGTGGCGCTCTGTATGTATCACGACCAGGCGCTGATCCCGGCCAAGGCGCTGGCGTTTGACGAGGCGGTCAACGTCACGCTCGGCCTGCCCTTCGTCCGCACCTCGCCCGACCACGGCACCGCCTTCGACATCGCCGGCAAGGGCATCGCCCGTGCCGGCAGCCTGATTGCAGCGCTGAAACTCGCTCGCGTTCTTGCCGATACCGGGAAAAGGCCGTAGGCCCTGAGCCCAATCAGCCAAATTCGACGGCCTTAACCGATGAGCCCGCCTGATGAGCCCAGCCCGATGAGCATAGACGGCCTGCCGCCACTGCGCGAGGTGATCGAGCGCCATGGGCTGCAGGCGAAAAAGGCGCTGGGCCAGAATTTTCTGCTCGACCTTAACCTGACAAGCAAGATTGCGCGAACCGCCGGCGACCTGAGCGACGTTACGGTTATCGAGGTCGGTCCCGGTCCGGGCGGGCTGACTCGTGCCCTGCTCCTCAACGGCGCCCGGCGGGTCGTCGCCATCGAGCGCGACGAGCGCTGCCTGGCGGCCCTGGCCGAGATCTCGAACCACTATCCGGGCCGGCTAGAGATCGTAGCCGGCGATGCGCTGAAAACCGATTTTGCAGCGCTTGCTAAAGGGGAAAGCGGCGGGCCGGCGAAAATCGTCGCCAACCTGCCTTACAATATCGGCACCGAATTGCTGATCCGCTGGCTGACCGTCACCGAGTGGCCGCCCTTCTACACATCGATGACACTGATGTTCCAGCGCGAGGTCGCCGAACGCATTGCAGCCAGCCCCGGCAGCGATGCCTATGGTCGGCTCGGCGTGCTGGCAGGCTGGCGGACGGAGGCGAGGATTGCCTTCGACGTGCCGCCGCAGGCGTTCACGCCGCCACCCAAGGTGACGTCCTCGGTGGTGCATCTGGTGCCGCGCGCCAGCCCCTTGCCGGCAGAGGTGAAACGGCTCAGCCGCGTCACCGAAGCGGCGTTTGGCCAGCGCCGGAAAATGCTGCGGCAGAGCGTGAAAAGCCTCGGCGGCGAGGCGCTGCTCACCCGTGCCGGCATCGATCCGACCAGGCGCGCCGAGACGCTGAGCGTCGAGGAGTTCGTTCGCCTGACCAACGCGGTGTGATGCCGGGACGCGTCTGCGTGGAGTTTCCGCTCTCACGGCATAGATAGCCGGACAAACCTGCCCGGAGACAAACAATGGCCGCCTATGTCATTTCCGACGTCACGATCCGCGACGCAGAGGCGATCGAAGCCTATAGCACCCACGCGGCTGCCTCCATCGCCCGGCATGGCGGGCGCTATCTGGTACGCGGTGGCAAGGTGGAAAGGTTGGAAGGCGACTGGTCTCCCCGGCCGCTGATCATCGTGGAATTCCCCGACATGGACACGGCGCGGCGCTGGTACCGCTCGGCCGAATATGCCGCGGCATTGGAACTGCGCGACGCCGCGCTCAGCCGCAATCTGATCCTGGTCGCGGGGACAGCGATTTGATCAATCCGTCCTTTCGTCGAGCAGCCCCGAGACGAAATCGAACAGGCCGGGCCGGCGATCGCGTCTGAGCCGTTCGGCGGTGACGATGCCGCGCACCTCGGCGAAAGCGCGGTCGAGATCGTCGTTGACGATGACGAAATCATATTCCTTCCAGTGCTCGATCTCGTTGCGGGCGTTCTTGAGCCGCGTCTCGATCACCGCTTCCTGGTCCTCGGCGCGACGCTTCAGCCGCGCCTTCAATTCCTTCATCGATGGCGGCAGGATGAATATCGAGACGATGTCGGCGCGCATCTTCTCCTTGAGCTGCTGAGCGCCTTGCCAGTCGATGTCGAACAGCATGTCGCGGCCTTCGGCCAGCGCCTGTTCAGCCGGCTCGCGCGGCGTCGCGTAGCAATTGCCGTGCACCTCCGCCCATTCGAGCAGCGCATCGGAATCGCGCAGCCGCTCGAACTCGCGCATGGTACGGAAGTGGTAATGGACGCCCTCGATCTCGCTGCCGCGGCGTGGCCGCGTGGTGACAGAGACCGACAATTCCAGGCTGGAATCGCTCTCCAGCAGATTGCGCGCAATCGTCGACTTGCCGGCGCCTGACGGCGACGACAAGACCAGCATCAGCCCGCGGCGCCGAATGCGGGAACCCACATCCCTAGCGGTCATGGGGCTTGGCAGTCATGTGGCTTGGCATCGGGATCATTCCAGATTCTGGACCTGTTCGCGAAACTGGTCGACGACCGCCTTCAGTTCCAGCCCGATGGCGGTGACCGCGGCAGCATTCGACTTGGAACACAGCGTATTCGATTCGCGGTTGAATTCCTGTGCCAGGAAATCGAGCTTGCGGCCGATGGCCCCACCGCCGGCGAGCAGTGCCCGCCCCGACACCACGTGCGTCTTCAGCCGGTCGATTTCCTCGCGTATGTCGGCCTTGGTGGCCAGGAACGCCGCTTCCATATGCAGCCGGCTGGCGTCCAAGTTGGCGGACGCGTCCATCAACAGGCGGATCTGCTCGGCGAGCCTTTCGCGGATCGTGGCCGGTTCGCGTGATGGATCGGCCTCGGCCCGCAGCGTCAGCGCCTCGATGGCATCGATATGGCCGGACAGCAGGGAACGAAGTGCCGCACCTTCGCCCTGGCGCGCCTGCTGCAGTCCGTTCAGTGCTGCTTCCAGCGCCGACAGTATTGCGGTATCGAGCGCACTGCGCGCCTCTTCGGTTTCGATGGTTTCGGGAATGTCGAGGACGCCGCGCAGCGCAAGCAGCCCGTCGGCCGCCGCAGGGGCTACTCCGAACCGCTCCTGCAGCCGCTTGGCCAACCCCGCCAGATCCTTCAGGAAAGCCTCGTTGACCACAGGTTGCGCTTGAGCGCCGGCGGCGCGGCCAATGGTCAACGTCATCTGGAAATTGCCGCGCGCAAAACGCTTTTGCACCGTCTGCCGGACGGCCGGCTCCAGCCGGTCGAAACCTTGCGGCAGCCGCAGCCTGACCTCGACGCTTTTGCCGTTGACGGACTTGGCTTCCCAGGCAATCGAAGTGCCGTCGTGTTCGGCGACACTGCGCGCAAAACCGGTCATGCTCTGCAAGTTCATGTAGCCGTGCGTCCCTTTGCCGAATGCCCCTCAAGCCGGAGCGATTTTCTCCGGACAGGATCATGTGAATTTCAATGCCATAGCAGCCCTTGCACATCCACCCGGACATGCACAGGGCCAACCTGATGGCGTCCGGCCCTACTGGGCGGCGGTGGCGCCCGCATCGTCAACGATGGCTCCCGCCGGCGTGTCGGCTCCGGTATTGGTTGCCCCGGCCTTGGCGGCGTCCTGCGCCTGCTTTTTCAGCAGTGCCCGGTAGCGAGCGACATTCTCGTTATGCTCATCGAGCGTCGAGGCAAAGACGTGCCCGCCGCTGCCGTCGGCGACGAAGTAGAGATCGCTGGTCTTCGACGGATTGGCGACGGCCTCCAGCGTCGCACGGCCGGGATTGGCGATCGGCGTCGGCGGCAAGCCGTTGATCAGATAGGTGTTGTAGGGCGTCGGCTTCTGGATGTCCGACTGATAGATCGGGCGGTCGATGGGTTTGCCCTTGCCGCCGAACAGGCCGTAGATGATGGTCGGGTCCGACTGCAGCCGCATACCCTTGGCCAGCCGGTTGAGGAAGACGGCGGCTACACGCGAGCGTTCATCGCCCTTGCCGGTCTCCTTCTCGACGATCGAGGCCAGGGTGACAAAATCCTCAACGTTGGCGATCGGCAAATCCGGCGCTCGGCGCCGCCAGACCTCGTCGACCAGCTTCTTCTGGTCGGCCAGAAGCTTGTCGACCATCTGCTGGCGTGTTGCGCCGCGGGTGAAACGCAGCGTGTCGGTGGCGAGGCTGCCCTCAGGTGGAGTGGTCGACGGCATATCGCCGGTCAGCGCGTCCTGCTCGGCGATCCGTTGCAGCGCCTGCTCGACCGTCAGCCCCTCGGGGATAGTCAGCGAATACATCACCGACTTGCCGCTCTTCAGCAGTTCCATGATATCGTGCATCGACGCCTGCGGCTTGATCTCGTATTCGCCGGCCTTCAGGGCCGAATCATTGCCGAAGGCGCGCACGCCAAGGCGGAAAATGCGGGCGTCGCTGATCAGCCCTCGCCGCTCAAGCTGGTCGGCGATCTCCTGGACACCGCTATTCGGCTTGACCAGGAAAGTGTCGCCATTGGCCGACGGGCCGGGCTCGTTGAACTCCTGCTTGCCGAAATACAGCGCAACGCCTGCCGCCAGCACCATCAGCATCACCGAAGAGATGACGAAGTTCATGAACACAACGAACTGGCTGCGCGAGGCACGCGAGCGCTTCGGCGGCGGCGTGCCGGCCTCGGGCCGCAACGCCTCGCTGGCCGTCTTCGGCACGATCGGGCCGGGCGTTGTTGCCCGTTGCCCGAATTCCCCGTTATCGGCCGGATTTGTGTTCATAGCGCCCTACCATTTGATCTTGCGACGAATCCCCTCGGGCAGAGTAGGGGCGAATATGGCAAAATTGACGGCAGACGGAAACCGGCAGAGCGGTCAGCCATTGTAGCGCTGGAAGACGAGCGAGGCGTTGGTGCCACCGAAGCCGAAGGAGTTGGACAGCGCCACGTCGATCTGGCGGGCCCGCGGCTTGTGCGGCACCAGGTCGATCGCCGTTTCGCGCTCCGGATTGTCAAGATTGATCGTCGGCGGCGCGATGTTGTCGCGAATGGCGAGGATCGAAAAGATCGCCTCGGCAGCACCAGCCGCGCCCAGCAGGTGGCCAATCGACGATTTGGTCGACGACATCGATATCTTCGAGGCGGCGTTGCCGACCAGCCGCTCGACGGCGCCGAGTTCGATCGTATCGGCCATTGTCGAGGTGCCGTGCGCGTTGATGTAGTCGACATCGGCCGGCGTCAGCTTCGCCCGGTTCAGCGCCGCGCTCATGCAACGGAAAGCGCCGTCGCCGTCTTCGGCAGGCGCGGTGATGTGATAGGCGTCACCGGTCAGACCGTAGCCGGTGACCTCGGCATAGATCTTGGCGCCGCGGGCCTTGGCGTGTTCGAGCTCCTCGAGCACGACAACACCGGCGCCCTCGCCCATGACGAAGCCGTCGCGATCGCGATCATAGGGGCGTGAGGCCGTTTGTGGCGCGTCGTTGCGCTCTGTGGAGAGCGCGCGGCAAGCGGCGAACCCGGCGATCGACAGTCTCGTCACCGGCGCTTCGGCGCCGCCTGCGACCATAACGTCGGCATCGCCCCAGATGATCAGCCGGGCGGCATCGCCGATGGCGTGCGCACCGGTCGAGCAAGCGGTGACGACGGCATGGTTGGGACCTTTCAGCCCATGCCGGATCGAGACCTGACCGGAGACGAGGTTGATGATCTGGCCAGGGATGAAGAATGGGCTGATGCGGCGCGGACCGCGTTCCTTGAGGATCATCGCATTCTCGGCGATGCCTTCGATGCCGCCGATGCCCGAACCGATCAGCACGCCGGTGGCGCACTGTTCCTCATGCGTCTTCGGCTGCCAGCCGGAATCCTTGAGTGCCTCGTCGGCGGCCGCGATCCCGTACAGGATGAAGTCGCCGATCTTGCGCAGTTCCTTCGGCTCGAGAACGGCTTCAGGATTGAAAGTGGCATTGGAGCCGTCACCGCGCGGAATGACGTGGGCGACCTTGCAGGCAAGGTCTTCCACCTCGAATTCGGTGATGCGCTTGGCTGCGCTGCGGCCGGTCAGAAGCTCCTTCCAGCTGTGCTCGAAGCCCATGCCGAACGGCGAAAGCAGCCCAAGGCCCGTGACGACGACACGCCTCATCGCAGGTCCTCCCCGGTGATGACTGCAAATAGCGTCAGGCGGAGGCCTTGTCGATGTATTTCACCGCATCGCCAACAGTCAGGATGGTCTCGGCGGCGTCGTCCGGGATTTCGACACCGAACTCTTCTTCGAACGCCATGACAAGTTCGACCGTGTCGAGGCTGTCCGCGCCCAGATCATCGATGAAGCTCGCCTGCTCCGTCACCTTGTCGGCATCGACGCCAAGGTGCTCGATGACAATCTTCTTGACGCGCTCTGCGGTGTCACTCATTTGGGCATCCTCGTCTTTTGGTTGTCTGTCTTCGTTAGCGGGCAGAATGCCGCTAATCAAGCTGAAAGATGGTCCTGCCGGAAACGCAGCGGAACAGGACCGGTTTTTGCCCGAACCGCCGGGTTGCGGGCGGCATTACACGAAAAATCCCGTGCATCCAAGACGGAATGAAGCGTTTTCCCAAGTGTTAGATCATTGCCATGCCGCCATTCACATGAATGGTCTGGCCGGTGACGTAGGCTGCCTCGTTGGAAGCGAGGTAGGCGACGGCTGAGGCGACTTCGGCGCCCGTGCCCATGCGCCGGGTCGGGATCGCCGCCATGATCGCCTCTTTCTGCTTGTCGTTGAGCTTGGCGGTCATCGCCGATTCGATGAAGCCCGGGGCGACGCAGTTGACGGTGATATTGCGGGTGGCGATCTCCTGCGCCAGCGATTTGGAAAAGCCGATCATACCGGCTTTGGAGGCGCAATAGTTGGTCTGGCCGGGATTACCCATGACGCCAACCACTGAAGTGATGTTGATGATGCGGCCATGGCGGCGCCGCATCATCGGATGGGTAAGCTCGCGGGTCAGCCGGAACACGGCGGTCAGGTTGACCTCGAGCACGCTATCCCAGTCGGCGTCAGCCATGCGCACGAACAACCCGTCCTTGGTGATGCCGGCATTGTTGACGAGGATGTCGACGCCTTCGAGGTCAGCTTCCGCCTTCTGGCCGAGCGCCTTGACGTCGTCGCGGTTGGAAAGATTGGCCGGGAAAAGCTTGACCCGGTCGCCCAGTTCGGCGGCCAGCGCCTCCAATTTCTCGATACGTGTGCCATGCAGGCCGACGATGGCGCCCTGGCCGTGCAGCACGCGGGCGATCGCCTCGCCTATACCTCCCGATGCGCCGGTGACGAGCGCCTTGCGGCCGGTCAATTCGAACATGCTTTATCCTCTTCCCAAATCGTACTGGCCAATCATACGGGCCGGTGAGTTCGGCTATCTGTAAACGTTGCCGCGGTGGCCTATGGTTACCACCAGAATGACGAGCCGGTTATCCTGCACATCGCAAATGATGCGATAATCCCCGACGCGATATCTCCAAAAGGTTGCGAGCGGGCCCTTCAGCGGTTTGCCGAGTTCACGCGGGTTGTCGAGAACGGCAATGCGGTTTTCAATAAAATCACGGATACGGTGACGTGTCTGCGGATCCAGTTTTTCGACAAATTTTCGCGCCGAGTGGGCGTATTCAAGCGTCCAGGCCACGCCAGAAGTCCTCGGCTCTCATGACGTCTTCTTCACCACGCCTGATCCGCTCAACGACTTCGGCAGCCAGGTAGTAATCCTCCAAGTCCTCCAGACCACGTTCAATGAGCTCGCGCAGATAGTAGGCCTTGCTGCGACCAGTCTTGGCCGCGAGAAAATCCAGGCGCTGCTCGACTTCAGGAGAAAGGCGGATCGATGTGGGCATGCCGCACCTTGTTGCGATACATGTATTCATGTAGCGGCAAGCACTGATGAATTCAAGCTGCGTGGTCACCCAAGGCGGCAAGTGCCGTCTCGACCTCCGCCGCCGATCCGATGCTGCTGGTGGCAATGTCGCGGTTGATGCGGCGGGCCAGCCCCGACAGCACCTTGCCGGCGCCCACTTCGTAAAGCGTCACAACGCCGTTGCTGCCGAACCACTCCACCGTTTCGCGCCAGCGCACGCGCCCGATCACCTGTTCGACGAGTCGGCGGGCGATCTCGTCGGGATCGCTCGTCGGGGTCACCGTAACATTGGAGACCAGCGGCACGACCGGCGCACTCTTCGTCACGGCGGCCAGCGCCTCCCGCATGATCTCGGCCGCAGGCTTCATCAATGCCGAATGGAAGGGCGCCGAGACCTGCAGCATCAGCGCCCGCTTGGCGCCCTTCTCCGTGCATAGCCTCGCCGCCAGTTCGACCGCTGGCCTGGCGCCGGAGATCACCAGCTGGCCGCCGCCATTGTCATTGGCGATCTGGCAAACCAAGGCTTGTGCGGGATCTTTGGCGGCGCCCTGGGCGGCCTCTGCGCAAGCGGCTTCGACGTCGGCCTGTTCCAGCCCGATGATCGCCGCCATGGCGCCCTCGCCGGCCGGCACAGCCGCCTGCATGGCATTGCCGCGGATGCGCAACAGCCGGGCGGCGTCGGCGACCGAAACGAAACCTGCGGCCGCAAGTGCCGAATATTCGCCGAGCGAGTGGCCGGCGACATAGGTGACCTTGCCGTTCAGGGAGAAGCCGCGCGCCTCCAGCGCCCGGATTGCGGCAAGCGACACCGCCATCAGCGCCGGCTGGGCGTTGGCGGTCAGCGTCAGCGTCTCTTCCGGGCCTTCCCAGATCAGCTTCGATAGGTTTTCGCCGAGCGCGTCGTCAACTTCCTCGAAGATCCGCCGCGATTCCACAAAGGTATCGGCGAGGTCCTTGCCCATGCCGACAGCCTGGCTGCCCTGCCCCGGAAAGGTGAATGCGATGGCCATCGGCGGCTCCCAGCTGCTGGTTCACGTTGCCTGTGACGCAAGGCGTGCGGCCAAGTCAAGTCCAACCTTGATCGCGTAATATCGGCCGAGTGCCTGTTTCGGCAGACTTTTTGGCGATCACTCATGATGAAAACCGCTCACGATTTGTTTGCTGGCTCTTCTTATTTCCGCCACAGGCGCTAGGCTTTGCGTGACAGTTCGATGACAATCGAGTGACGCTTTTGTTGCGGGCCGGGGAACTATTGAAGTGGCAAAGACCAAGCAGAGCGCAGCCGAGGCGGCGCCCCAGTTTCTTGAAGGCGATCCGTCGACCGGCTATCTGCCGGCGCGCAAATGGCCTGTCATCCGCTATGGCCTTATCAGCTTGCTGGCTGCGGCCATCCTTGTGTTTGCCATCGAACTGATCGTGCGCGGCAACTTTGCCGGCACCATTGATTTCTTTCTGCAGCCTTTCAAACCCGGCTGGACCACGATCATCATTTTTGCGCTGATCCTCATCGGCCTCGACGCCGTGCTCGGCCGCAGTCATCAGAGCCTGATGATCGTCGCGCCGCTGACATTGTCGCTGGCGTTCGTCGGCCACCAGAAGTCGCTGTATCTCGGCGATCCGCTCTATCCGACCGATTTCCTTTATTCCCGGCAGATCGTGGCACTGATGCCGCTTCTGGTACGCGATCGCCCGGGAACCGCCATTGCCCTGGCGATCGGCATCGTCGGCGGGCTGTCGCTGCTCGTCTATGGCTGGCGGCTATGGCGCCGCCGCGTTCCGGCGCTCAGCCACAAGGGCCGCCTTGCCCGGCTGACGCTGACAGTACCGCTGATCGCCTTCTTCGTTTCCATCATGGACTATGCCACTTTCTCGTGGACGCGCGACCGGCTGCAGATCATCCCGATCATGTGGGACCAGAAGGAAAACTATGCCTCAAACGGTTTTGCGCTCGCCTTCGCGCTTAACGTTCCGATGGCGCATGTCTCGGCGCCGCCCGGCTATTCCGACAAGGCGATCGAAGCGATCGGCAAACCGCAGGTGACCGCCTCGGTACCTGCCGAGAAGCCCGACATCATCGTCGTCATGAGCGAATCCTTCTGGGATCCGACCAAGCTGCCTGGCGTCACCATCACACCCGACCCGATCCCCAATGTGCGGGCACTGCGCACGGGTTACATGTTCTCGCCCGAGTTCGGCGGCATGACGGCCAACATCGAGTTCGAGGCCCTGACCGGCTTTTCCAACGCCTTCCTGCCGGCGGGCAGCATTCCCTACCAGCAATATGTGCGGACACCGACTCCCTCGCTGGCGACCTTCCTGAAAAGTCAGGGCTACCGGGCGCGCGCCATCCATCCCGGCACCAATTGGTTCTGGAACCGGGGGGCCGTCTATGCCGATTTCGGCTTCAACGACTTCAAGTCCGAGGAGACGTTGCCGCCCATGCAGAAGCGCGGACCGCTCGCGTCGGACGCTGCGATGACCGACGAGATCATCCACGAAGCCGATACCAGCGCCGAGCCGGTGTTCTTTTTCGCCGTCAGCCTGCAGAACCACGGGCCGTATGAGCCGTATCGCTATAACAATCCGACCCACAAGGTGCAGGCGCCGATCAGCCAATGGGCCCGTGAATCGCTGTTGAGCTATGCCGAAGGCTCTTCCGACGCGGACCGCGGCCTCGAGCGGCTGATCGAATGGGCGAAGAAACGCGAGCGGCCGACCGTCATCGCGTTCTTCGGCGACCATCTGCCGCCGCTTGGGCCGGTCTACGTCGAGACCGGCTTCCTGAAGGACAATGTTGCGCCGCGCAAGGAGGCGGCCGACCAGATGCTGCTGCACCACCAGACGCCGCTGATCGTCTGGTCGAATCGCAGCGGCCCGGCCGAGGATCTAGGCGCCGTCAGCCCGTCCTTCCTGCCCTACCATATCCTGAAGACAGCCGGCATCAGCCATCCCTATTACACCGGCTTCCTCGGACAGTTGCGAGAGCGCTACCGCGTTATCGACCGCAATTTGCTTTTGGCACCGGGGGGCGACGCCACCCCCGATTGGTCGCGTCAGAAAGAGATCGATCCGGCAATCCGCGACTTCCGTCTGCTGCAATACGACATGATGTTCGGCAAGCGCCATGCCGCGCCCGATTTCTTCCCCGAAACCACAGGCAAAGTGGCTGCACACACGAGTTGAGCAGCGGCGGCGGGAGAGCGGCCGACGTCGTTCAGTTCGTCAAGTGCAGTTGCGAAATCGAGCTTCCGATTTTCAGGAAGACGCTTTCGAGCTGACTGACGTCGTTGGTCGGGTAATAATCCGACGGCGACGATGCGCAGGCCTCGTAGAGCTTGCGGTTGGCTGCGGTGTCGGCCTGCAGCAGCACTGTGAATATCTGCACGTCCTGCTTCTTCAATGTGTTGCATACATTGGTTGCATACATTGGTTGTCCAATCGTCGACATTGCGCGCAGCCGCGGTCTGGTCGCTGGATCCAAACCGACCCGAGGCCAGGAATCCGTAGGAGCCATAGTCCGACTTCTGTGGCGTATCCTTCGCGCCATAGACAACATTCTCGCCGTCGGTGAGCAGCAGCACCGTTTTGGTCGTGCCTGACGACCTGAACGGCGCGCCGTCGCTGTAAGGCGCTTCCGGCGAGAGCACCCGCATCCCCCATGACAAGCCTTCCGAAACATTGGTCCCCGAGCCGTTCCATTCGATCATCTCACCGACGGCCTTCCGCAATTTGTCGAAATCATCGGTCAGCGGCACTATCGGCGTCGGACAGGCCCGGTTTGGGCCGATAGTCAGTGGGCCTCTCTTGTCGTTGATCAGCTTCATCGTCGAAACACTGTACTTCGCCATGTCGCTGGTGAGGCCGGGAAGCATGGTGACAACGGTATCGTCGAGATAGGAATTGTTGTAGCCGGTCGCTGAATTGCCGTAGGAGCTGGTTGGATTTTTAGCGTTACCTGGATCGTCCGGCGCGAAATAGGGTACGAACAGGGTGTCCGGTTTGTTTTGGTCGGGCGAAATGTCGGAAACATTGTTGGTTCCGGGCCGCGCTTCGACGCAGCCTCTCCATTCGACGCCCAATTGCTTGAACAGGTCCATATGGTTGACGCGCTTGCCGCCGACCAAGGGGAAATTGGCGCCATTGTTCGGCGATTTGCCGGCCATGTCGATCCAGGCCGGATCGTAGTCCTCGCCCTTGACGTTGACGGCGGTGACGAACGGCACCACCGCGACACGTACGCTGCGCGTCGGCGACTTCGCCGCTTCGAGCATATCGATCAGGGCCGTCGCCGCCGTCCGCAATGCGCCGATGCGATCGTTGCTGGCCATCGACCCGGTATTGTCGAGCACCAGCACGACTTCGAGCTGATTGGTCGATTCGACGGCGCCGGCATCGACGGTGATGCGCTTGTCGTCGCCGAACAGGAAGGCGAAGTTCAAATTGACGTCCGCCATGGCGACAGCCTTTGTCTGGATGTAATTGAGGCCC
Organism: Mesorhizobium sp. M0296; assembly: GCF_040321675.1. Taxonomy (NCBI): domain Bacteria; kingdom Pseudomonadati; phylum Pseudomonadota; class Alphaproteobacteria; order Hyphomicrobiales; family Phyllobacteriaceae; genus Mesorhizobium; species Mesorhizobium sp. M0296. The sequence continues at coordinate 13,463 of NZ_JAMYRZ010000052.1, read as the reverse complement.
CTTTCCACGGTAAGCGTCGCTTCGGCGTTCCTCAACTCGCTGTGGCCGGCGACATTGGTCTGGAAGTAGCGGTCGAAGACGTCCTTGCGCGAAGCCTCGATGTCGCCGAGATGCGAAGATGCAAGGTTCGCGGCATCGAGCGCGTTCTGCAAGCTGACCTTGGCCCTCATCAAGGTGGACACGTCCACGGCAAAGGCGACGGCGGTCAGAACCGCAGGCAGCCCGAACGCCAGCATCAGGGCAAAGTTGCCGCTCTTCGAACGGCAGAATTTGTCGAAAAGCATTTTTGTCCCCAAAACCGCCTTGCTGCCGACCTCGCGCAGACTGTTTGCTTTTGCATCGGCATGATGAACGACGGGTTGCCGCCACGCCCGCCGGTGCTGGAACTTCGCATGGTGGTTAAGGTCCGGTTTCAGGAAATCCGTAAGCCTTGCCATCGAGGCCCGTGGCGCTCTGGGACGGTAGGGCCGTTTGCCCATGCGTTTGGCCTTGCTTTGCGGTCAAATTCCTGTATAGACGCCCGCAATCTGCCGGTCCTTGCTGGGGGCTGAACGGAGGGCCGGAGGTTTTTCGAAACCTTCGCGTGAAGCCAGAAGCGCTTCCGCCTCCCGTGTCTCCGCTCTCGACCGTCTCGTCATGCTCCTTTCTTCCCCGCCTTCGCAAGGATTGCGGGTCAGAGAAGTTGCAGAGGCTTTTGCCGCCGGGAACCGGGAGAGAAACGAAGAAAGGCACGAACACTATGGCTCTATACGAACATGTGTTTCTTGCCCGGCAGGATCTCTCGCAGCAGCAGGTCGATGCGCTTGTCGAACAGTACAAGGGCGTCATCACCGCGAATGGCGGGTCCGTCGGCCGGGTCGAGAACTGGGGACTGAAGTCCCTCACCTACCGGGTCAACAAGAACCGGAAGGCATACTATACACTCATGGACATCACCTGCCCGCCGGCCGCGCTCAATGAAATGGAGCGCCAGATGGGCCTGTCCGAGGACGTGCTGCGTTTCCTGACCATCAAGGTCGATGCGCATGAGGAAGGTCCGTCGGCAATGATGCAGAAGCGCGAAGAGCGCTCGGAACGCGGCGGCTTCGGCGACCGCGACCGTGGCGATCGTGGCCCGCGCTCATTCGGCGACCGCGATCGCGGTGACCGTGGTGATCGTCCGCCGCGCAGCTTCGGCGATGGCGGTGCCGATCGTGGCCCGCGCCGTCCGCGCGAAGGCTTTGAAGGAGCCGCAGAATAATGGTCGACATCAACCAGATCCCAACCCGGCGCCCCTTCCACCGTCGCCGCAAGACTTGCCCGTTCTCCGGCGCCAACGCGCCGAAGATCGACTACAAGGACGTGCGGCTTCTGCAGCGCTACATCTCCGAGCGCGGCAAGATCGTGCCATCGCGTATCACCGCCGTCAGCCAGAAGAAGCAGCGCGAACTCGCCAAGGCGATCAAGCGCGCCCGCTTCCTCGGCCTGCTGCCCTACGTGGTCCGCTAAAATCTACGCGGGCGGTTCGCCGCCCGCTTTTCCCACGGCGACGGGCGCCGCAGGGTTTGCCATCAAAATCCCGGGTTGGATTTCGACAAGAGATCCTAACTGCCGCGACAGGCAGGACAGCGACACAGGCGGCGACGCCCCAGCTTCCTGACCTGTTCCAGACAACTCGGCGCCGATCCTGAGGATAGCGCCCAAGTGAAGGAACAAAACCATGGAAGTCATTCTTCTCGAACGCGTTTCCCGCCTCGGCCAGATGGGCGATACCGTCAAGGTCAAGGACGGGTTCGCCCGCAATTTCCTGCTGCCGCAAGGCAAGGCGCTGCGCGCCAACGAAGCTAACAAGAAGAAGTTCGAGGGACAGCGGGCCCAGCTCGAAGCCCGCAACCTGGAGCGCAAGTCCGAAGCCGCGCAGATTGCAGAAAAGCTCGACGGCAAGAGCTTCATCGCCGTGCGCTCGGCCGGCGAAACCGGTCAGCTTTATGGTTCGGTCTCGACGCGCGACATCGCCGAGCTGGTGACGGCGGAAGGTTTTTCGGTCAACCGCAACCAGATCCTGCTCAACCAGCCAATCAAGACCATCGGCGTCACCAATGTGGCGATCGCACTGCACCCGGAAGTCGAGGTTACCATCACGCTCAACATTGCCCGCACGGCCGACGAAGCCGAGCGCCAGGCCAAGGGCGAAACACTGACCACCGCCGAAGCCATCTACGGCGAGGACATCAACGATAATGCGCGGCCGGAAAACTTCTTCGATCCGAATGCCGAGTTCGAAGGCGGCGAAGACAACGGCTGATCGTGATTCGTCGGCATTCGCCGGCTAATCGCTATTCTGGACCAATGCCCGGGCCTCGTACCCGGGCATTTTTATGCCAAATGGAACTTTTCGAACCCCTATATCTTGATGCAGAATAGGACAGCATGTCTGGCCGAGAGGGGACAATTGGTCATGAATATTCTGCTGAAACGCGTTCTCGACCGCCTGGTCCGCATAGGCAATCTCAAGGTGACAGGGCCGCAAGGCTCGATGGTGACTTTCGGTGACGGCAGCGGCGAGCCGGTGCACATGCACATCAAGACAAGGCATGCCGAGCGCGCAATAACCTTCGATCCGATGCTGGCGGTGCCGGAAGCCTACATGGACGGTGAACTCGACATTCTCGAGGGCGGCGTGCTGGGGGTGATGCGAATTGCCTTCCAGAACATGGGCAGCGGCGGTATCGATGCCACCTGGTCGAAGGCGATCGAAGGTCTGCGCCACGCCTTCCGGCGCCTGCAGCAGATCAACACGGCGTCGCGGGCGCGCCGCAACGTGCAGCGCCATTACGATCTGTCGGGCGACCTCTACCGCCTCTTCCTCGATGAGGACATGCAGTATTCCTGCGCCTATTTCGAGCAGCCGGATATGACGCTCGACGAGGCACAATCAGCCAAGAAGCGCCACATTGCCGCCAAGCTCAGGCTGAAGGCCGGCCAGACGGTTCTTGATATCGGCTCCGGCTGGGGTGGGCTTGGGCTCTATCTAGCCAAGGCGTTCGACGTCGACGTGCAAGGCGTGACGCTGTCGACCGAGCAGCACGGCGTCGCCACCGACCGCGCCCATGCGCAAGGCCTGCAAAACCGGGTGCATTTCGACATCAAGGACTATCGCGAGCTCAATGAGCGTTTCGACCGCATCGTCTCCGTCGGCATGTTCGAGCATGTCGGGGTCAATCATTTCCGCACCTTCTTCGACAAGTCGGCGACGCTGCTGAAGCCGGACGGCGTCATGCTGCTGCACACGATCGGCCGCTCCGGCGTGCCGTGGGCAACCAGCGCCTTCATCCGCAAGTACATCTTCCCGGGCGGCTACATCCCGTCGCTATCCGAAGTGATGCCGGCCATCGAAAAATCGGGGCTCGTCGTCACCGATATCGAGGTTCTGCGGCTGCATTATGCGGAGACGCTGAAGCATTGGGGCGAGCGCTTCGCCGCCAACCGCGACAAGGCCAAGGCGATTTATGACGAGCGCTTCTGCCGCATGTGGGAGTTCTATCTTGCCGCCTCGGAAGCTGCCTTCCGCTGGCAGGATCTGGTGATCTTCCAGATCCAGATTGCCAAGAAGAACGACACGCTGCCGATGACGCGCGACTACATGGCCAGTTGCGAGAAGGCGCTGGAGATGCGCGATCTTGGACGTCGCGAAAAAGCTCCGGTGGCCAAGCCCACTCGCCGCCGCAAGGTGGCGGATCCGGAGTAGACTGCCGCATCACGCCATTGCCGCTTGCCATTGCCGGCCGGCACGCTGAAAAGGGTCCTGTCAACGCGGGACCTTTTTTCATGACCTACCTCCTCTACGTCGCCGCCGCACTTGCCGAGATCGCCGGCTGCTTTTCGCTCTGGGCGTGGTGGCGGCTGGACAAGTCGCCGCTGTGGTTGGCGCCCGGTCTCGTCTCGCTCGTGCTATTCGCGTGGCTGCTGGCGCTGGTCGACACCAGCGCGGCGGGCCGGGCCTATGCCGCCTATGGCGGCATCTACATTGCCGCCTCGCTGGCCTGGTTGTGGCTGGCGGAAGGCGTGCACCCCGACCGCTGGGATCTTGCCGGTGCCGCGATCTGCATCGTTGGCGCCTCGGTCATTCTGCTCGCACCTCGGACTGCCTAAGCGATGGAACTGCCCGTCCCGCTTAGACAAGGCGTCGACCGCCTTCTCGAACAGGTGCCGTTGCCGATGCTTAAGCAAGCGGCAAAGACGCTGTCGGACCGCTACCGCGCAGAGTTGCGCGACGGTCGCCTGCACATGGCCGAAGACATGGCGGTGAAGGCCTATCTGGCAACGCGGCTGCCGGCGACCTATGCCGCCATCCGCGCCAGCCTCGATGCGGTCAGCGAGGCACGGCCGGATTTTTTCCCAAAAACCCTGCTCGATGTCGGCGCCGGCCCTGGTACGGTGCTTTGGGCCACAATCGATCTCTGGCCCGATCTCGAACAGGCGGTGCTGCTCGAGGCCGGTGCCGCGGTGCGACGCGTCGGCGAGGCGCTTGCCGCCGAGGCGGTCACTGCCAGGACCGCCTGGCGGACCGGCGATGTCACTATCGACCTGGCCGAGCTGGAGCCGGCCGAGCTGGTGACCTCAGCCTATGTGCTGGACGAGATCGCGCCGGCATCGCTGGCAAAACTCGTCGACCGGCTCTGGCAGCTGACCGCCGACACGCTGCTGGTCGTAGAGCCAGGCACGCCGGCCGGCTGGCAGCGCATCCTTGCCGTGCGCCGACAGCTGATCGAGGCGGGCGCGCATGTGCTCGCGCCATGTCCGCATGAGGCGCCCTGCCCGCTCGTCGCTCCCGACTGGTGCCATTTCGCCCGTCGCGTCGCCCGCTCGCGCCTGCACCGGCTGGCCAAGGATGCCGAGGTGCCGTGGGAGGACGAGAAATTCATCTTTGTCGCCGCATCCCGCCATCCGGCCGCTCCGTCCCGGGCGCGGGTGATCGCACCGCCGAAATCGGGCTCCGGCAAGGTCTTGCTGAAGCTTTGCCAACAGGATGGGAGTGCTGCCGAGCGACTGTTCACCAAGCGCGACGGCGAGACGTTCAAGGCCGCGCGGCGACTGGATTGGGGTGATGCCTTGCCGGAATGACCGGCAGCTATTTTCCTGTTTTGTTCTCGCCTGAGAACGGCTAGGCTCGCCATCTTGATTCGAGTCAATCGAGATTCTTTCCACCGAAAGATCCTGGCTGTGAATCGCGGGCATCAAAGTTGGTTGGTTGGGGACTGATGCAGATAAGTCATCACCGACTTGTCTCGTTCTGATATCGAGAGACGGGGATCAGGACCGGGGACATCATGGCAGAGGCAGCACGAAAATTCGGCGTGGCGGAAACACCGCTCTATCGCGAGGCGCCGAACAATATCGAGGCCGAGCAGGCGCTGCTCGGCGCCATACTGGTCAACAACGATGCCTTCTACCGCGTCTCCGACTTCCTGAAGCCCGGCCATTTCTACGAGCCGCTGCATAGAAAGATCTTCGAGGTCGCGGCCGAGCTCATCCGCATGGGCAAGATCGCGACGCCGATCACGCTGAAGACCTTCCTGCCGGCCGACGAGAAGGTCGGCGACATGACGGTGGCGCAATATGTCGTGCGGTTGGCGGTCGAGGCCGTCACCGTCGTCAACGCCACCGACTATGGCCGCGCCATCTACGATCTGGCGACGCGGCGCGCGCTAATCACTGTCGGCGAGGACATGGTGAACATCGCCTATGACGCGCCGGTCGACATGTCGCCTTCCGACCAGATCGAGGATGCCGAGCGGCGCCTGTTCGAATTGGCCGAAACCGGCCGCTACGATGGCGGCTTCGAGAGCTTCACCGATGCCGTCAAGACCGCCGTCGACATGGCCAATGCGGCTTATATGCGCGACGGGCATTTGTCGGGCGTTGCTAGCGGCTTGCGCGATCTCGACCGCCGCATGGGCGGCCTGCAGTCGTCCGACCTGATCATCATTGCCGGCCGCCCCGGCATGGGCAAGACCTCGCTCGCCACCAATATCGCCTTCAACATCGCCGAGGCCTATGTCCCGGCGCAGCAGGCGGACGGCTCGTTCAAGGCGGCCAATGGCGGCGTCGTCGGCTTCTTTTCGCTCGAAATGTCATCCGAACAGCTGGCCACCCGCATTATTTCCGAACAGACGGAAATCCCGTCGTCGAAAATCCGGCGCGGCGAGATCAGCGAGATGGATTTCGAAAAGCTGGTCGCCTGCTCGCAGACAATGCAGAAAATCCCGCTGTTCATCGACCAGACCGGCGGCATTTCCATCGCTCAGCTGTCGGCCCGCGCGCGTCGCCTGAAGCGCCAGCGCGGCCTCGACGTCATCGTTATCGACTATATCCAGCTGATGCAGGGATCGAGCGCGAAATCCTCGCAAAACCGCGTCCAGGAAATCACCGAGATCACCACCGGCCTCAAGGCACTAGCCAAGGAGCTGGCGGTGCCGATCATCGCGCTGTCGCAGCTGTCGCGCCAGGTCGAGAGCCGCGACGACAAGCGCCCGCAGCTTTCGGATCTGCGCGAATCGGGCTCCATCGAGCAGGACGCCGACGTGGTGCTGTTCGTCTACCGCGAGGAATATTATCTGAAGAACCGCGAGCCGAAGCCGGGCACCGACGAATACATCAAATGGGAACACGAGATGAACGAGATGCGCGGTAAGGCCGAGGTCATCGTCGCCAAACAGCGCCACGGCCCAACGGGATCGGTCAGCCTCGCCTTCCAGGGCGAATTCACCCGCTTCTCGGACCTTGCGGAAGAGCATCATTTGCCGGATCGGTTCGAGTAGGCATTGTCGCGGAGCAGCCGATTGGACTTTAGCGATATCTACCAAAGGATAAAATTCGAAGAGTATGACATCTCCGAGGATGAACGCGCGCAACTCACTGAATATTTGAGATCTGCCGGGTCAATTTCTCGCACGGAATCGCACGCCGGTTTGCTGGTGTTCTGCTACTCAAGCGAACCGACGCCCGAGAACGTTGAATTGGTGAGGAAATTCCTTGCCAAGCATGTCGAAGACTATTCGCGAAGCGCGGCAGTGACCGGCCTCTATCGGATTTGGAAGCTGGGAACGACTCGCGACATCGATAATCTTCTGGGCCTTTTGGCACTTTGGTCAGGGGACTCTCGGCAGAGTACGTCTGTCGCTGCGATCGGGTGTGCATTCCTTCTCATGCATCGGCTTCAGGACCGCCGCCTCTCGTTAGCGCTCAGGCGATTGTTCGAAACGCTGCATGAAGCAGTCAGGCGAGACAATGATTTGGCGGTAAATTTGTTCATCTATGCATGTTGGTCGGCATACGACAATTGGGCTCAGAGCAACGGCCAGCGCCGCACTCATTTCGATACAGTCGAAAATGCTTTGCCGATTTACTGGGATCGTTCCAAATACCTCTTGGAACCAATAAACTGATGGCCAAATCCCGTATCCAGTTCATCTGCCAGAATTGCGGTTCGGTGCATCAGCGCTGGGCCGGCAAATGCGATGCCTGCGGCGAGTGGAACACGCTGGTCGAGGAAGGCACGTCAGGCGGCATAGGTTCCGGCCCGGCCAATACGCGCAATGCACGCAAGGGCCGCGCGGTGGTGCTGACCAGCCTCTCCGGCGACATCGAGGACGCGCCGCGCATCGTCTCCGGCATCGGCGAACTCGACCGCGCCACCGGCGGCGGCTTCGTGCGCGGCTCGGCGCTGCTGGTCGGCGGCGATCCCGGCATCGGCAAGTCGACGCTGCTCACCCAGGCCGCGGCCGCGCTGGCGGCAAAGGGCCACCGCATCGTCTATGTCTCGGGCGAAGAGGCGGTCGCGCAGATCAGGCTGCGCGCCCAGCGGCTCGGCGTCGCCGACACCCCGGTCGAGCTCGCCGCCGAAACCAATGTCGAGGACATCCTCGCCACCATCGCCGATGGCAAGCGGCCGGATCTGGTCATTCTCGATTCGATCCAGACGCTGTGGACCGATATGGCCGATTCGGCGCCCGGCACGGTGACCCAGGTGCGTGCCGCCGCCCAGGCGATGATCCGCTACGCAAAATCCACAGGGGCGGCGATCGTTCTGGTCGGCCACGTCACCAAGGAGGGCCAGATCGCCGGACCGCGCGTCGTCGAGCACATGGTCGACGCGGTGCTCTATTTCGAGGGCGAAGGCGGCCACCACTACCGCATCCTGCGCACGGTCAAGAATCGCTTCGGGCCAACCGATGAGATCGGCGTCTTCGAAATGTCGGACAAGGGCTTGCGGGAAGTCGCCAACCCGTCCGAGCTTTTCCTCGGTGAGCGCCATGCGAAGTCGCCGGGTGCCGCGGTTTTCGCCGGCATGGAAGGCACACGGCCGGTGCTGGTCGAGATCCAGGCGCTGGTGGCGCCATCGACGCTGGGCACACCGCGCCGCGCCGTCGTCGGCTGGGACGGTGCCCGGCTGTCGATGATCCTGGCGGTTCTGGAAGCCCATTGCGGCGTCCGCTTCGGCACGCACGACGTCTATCTCAACGTTGCCGGCGGCTACCGCATTTCGGAGCCGGCGGCCGACCTGGCAGTGGCGGCGGCACTGGTTTCCTCGCTCACCGGTCTTGCCCTTCCCGCCGATTGCGTCTATTTCGGCGAAATCAGCCTTTCGGGTGCGGTGAGGCCGGTTGCGCATGCGCAGCAGCGCCTCAAGGAAGCCGAAAAGCTGGGTTTCGGACGCGCGGTTCTGCCCTTGGGCAGCGAGGAACTTGTTGGCGGCAATGGGGTCGGGGGGATCGGAGCCGGCGCTTTCCAGCCCACCGAGCTTGCCGATCTCGTGGCGCGCATAGCCGGCTCTCGGCGCAGCCGCGCCGACGAGCAAGAGTGATGCGGCTCGTCGGGCCGTGAAAAAGAGATCGGAGTGGGGCGAAAAACATGCCGATTACGCTGCTTGACGGAATTCTCGTCGGCTTCACCCTGGTCTCGGCGATGCTCGCTATGGTTCGCGGCTTTTCGCGCGAGATCCTGTCGATCATCTCCTGGGCAGCCGCCGCGGCCGCCGCCTTCTTCTTCTACAAGCCGGTGCTGCCTTACATTCAGCCCTATGTCGACAACGAAAAGGCCGCCATGGCGGCGGCCGCCGGTATCGTCTTCATTGTCGCGCTGATCGTCGTTTCGGTCATCACCATGAAGCTCGCCGACTGGATCATTGATTCCAGGATCGGCGCGCTCGATCGTACACTTGGCTTCCTCTATGGCGCGGCGCGCGGCATCCTGGTCGTCGCTGTCGCGCTGCTTTTCTTCAATTGGCTGGCCGGCGCCAAGGCTCCAGGCTGGATTGCCAATGCCAAGTCAAAGCCGTTGCTCGAATCGATCGGCGCCAAGCTCGAAAGCCTGCTGCCCGAGGATCCGGAAAACGCCATCCTCAACAAGCTCAATCCGAATCAGCCGGCCACCGAGACGCCTCTGGCCCCCGACGCGCCTGCAGCGGAAGCCCCTGCCGCCGGCGACGACGCCACTGCTCCGGCACCCGACGACAGCGATGCGCCGCCGGCCGACAATGCGCCCGCGACGCCGGCACCTGCAAACCCGGCGCCGGCAAACTGATTTCGACAGACTTGCGAGGCTCAAGACTGTCGATCATGTGAACGCCGCACGACGTGCGTTGCTTTCGATGCGCTATGACCTTATATGGCGACTTTAGCGGAGCTTGAGCCCCAATGGCAGCCTCAGTGGCAGACGCAGACGACGTGCTTTCCGCCGAAGCCGACGACCATTTCCACGACGAGTGCGGCGTGTTCGGCATTTTCGGCCGGCAGGACGCCGCAGCCATCGTAACGCTCGGTCTGCATGCGTTGCAGCATCGAGGCCAGGAAGCGGCCGGCATCGTTTCCTATGACGGCACCCAATTCCATGTCGAACGCCATGTCGGCCTGATCGGCGACACCTTTACTAAGCAGCGTGTCATCGACAGCCTGCAAGGCAACCGTGCCATCGGCCACACACGCTATGCTACCACCGGCGGCGCCGGTCTGCGCAATATCCAGCCTTTCTTCGCCGAACTTGCCGATGGCGGCTTTGCCGTCGCCCATAACGGCAATCTCACCAACGCCATGACCGTTCAGCGCGCCCTGCAGAAGCAAGGCGCCATCTTCTCTTCCACCTCCGATACCGAAACGCTCCTGCACCTGGTTGCCACCAGCAAGGAGCGCGACCTGAATTCGCGCTTCATCGATGCGGTGCGCCAAGTCGAAGGCGCCTTCTCGCTGGTGGCGATGACGTCCAAGAAGATGATCGGGTGCCGCGACCCGCTCGGCATCCGCCCGCTGGTGCTCGGCGATCTCGACGGCGCCTGGATTCTCGCCTCCGAGACCTGCGCGCTCGATATTATCGGTGCGCGTTTCGTGCGCGACCTGAAGCCCGGCGAAATGGTCGTCGTCACCAGCAAGGGCATCGAAAGCCTGTTCCCGTTCGAGCCGCAGAAGACCCGCTTCTGCATCTTCGAATATGTCTATTTCGCGCGGCCGGATTCGTCGGTCGAAGGCCGCAACGTCTATGAAGTGCGCAAGCGCATCGGCGCCGAGCTGGCGCAGGAAAGTCCGGTCGAGGCCGACATCGTCGTGCCGGTGCCGGATTCGGGCACGCCGGCGGCGATCGGCTTTTCGCAGGCCGCGGGCATTCCGTTCGAGCTCGGCATCATCCGCAATCACTATGTTGGCCGCACCTTCATCCAGCCCGGCGATTCGATCCGCCACATGGGTGTCAAGCTCAAGCACAACGCCAACCGCCGCATGATCGAAGGTAAGCGCGTGGTGCTGGTGGACGATTCGATCGTGCGCGGCACCACCAGCCAGAAGATCGTCCAGATGGTGCGCGATGCCGGCGCCAAGGAAGTGCATATGCGCATCGCTTCGCCGCCGACGCGCGCCTCCTGCTTTTACGGCGTCGACACACCGGAAAAGTCGAAGCTGCTGGCGTCGCGCATGTCGGTGGAGGAGATGGCCGAGTTCATCCGCGTCGATTCGCTCGGCTTCCTGTCGATCGACGGGCTCTACCGCGCCGTCGGCGAGGCCGGCCGCGACAACGAGCAGCCGCAATTCTGCGACGCCTGCTTCACCGGCCAGTATCCGACCCGGCTTGCCGACTTCGAAGGCTCCGACAATGTGCGCACGCTGTCGCTACTGGCGGCGGGCGGGTCTTAGCAGACGCTGCTTCAATGCTGAAGCTGTTCTGGCTGGATCTTGAAGCAGGACGCCGCCACGGTTTTCCGATGGGCGTCGGCATCACCGCAGAAGACGAAACGGATGCGGTAGATCTCGCCAAAACACGGTTGTTTGCCAGCGGAAAATTTCCAACCGCCTACAGGATCAAGATCATCCCCGATCTGGACACCCTGGACCAGAACCATGTCAGGCCGAATATCGGCCATTACCTGCGTCGGGGAATCTGGTTTCCGACCGGTTATGATAGTAGCTGGTCTCCGTAACCTTTGATCTTCAGAGTGACCTCATGATTTCTGCCCTTGACCTCTCCGGCCGCGTTGCGGTCGTCACCGGCGCCTCGCGCGGCATCGGCTATTCCATCGCCAGGGAGCTTGCCGCGGCCGGTGCGCATGTGATTGCGGTTGCTCGCACCGTCGGCGGGTTGGAAGAACTCGACGACCAGATCAAGGCAGGTGGCGGACAGGCGACGCTGGTACCGCTCGATCTTGCCGACATGGCGGGGATCGACCGGCTGGGCGGCGCCATCCACGAGCGCTGGGGCAAGCTCGACATACTGGTCGCCAACGCCGCTGTGCTCGGCGTCATCGCCCCGATCGGCCATGTCGAGGCCAAGACCTTCGAGAAGGTGATGACCATCAACGTCACCGCAACATGGCGGCTAATCCGCTCGGTCGACCCGCTGCTCAGGCTTTCCGATGCCGGCCGTGCTATCGTGCTGAGCTCCAGCCTTGCCCACTCCGCACGCGCCTTCTGGGCGCCTTATGCGGCGTCGAAGGCGGCGGTCGAGGCCATGACGCGTTCATGGGCGCATGAGACCGAAAACCTGCCGCTCAGGGTCAATGCCGCCGATCCCGGGGCAACGCGCACCGCGATGCGGGCGCAGGCCGTACCCGGCGAGGATCCTGAAACACTGCCGCACCCTTCGGAGATCGCCAAGCGTATCGTGCCGCTGGCCAGCCCTACGCTCAAGGAGACCGGGCTGATCTTCCAGGCCAAGCACAATCGCTTTGTCGCCTACCGGCAGCCGGAGTAGCCACACATCGCATTTTGCCGGAAGAATTGCACCGGCACCAACGTTGTTCGGGTGCCACAATTCGAGAAACGGAGGACCATATCGGAGACTGCTTCTCTTGACTGCCGCCGCGCTGCTTGCAGTGATCGGCGCCGCGTCGTCGCAGGAGGCAACGATGAGCTTTTTCGTCACCAGCGTCGGCTCCGGCAAAGGCGCCGATCTCGGCGGTCTCGCCGGCGCCGACGTCCATTGTAGTTCACTGGCCGAAGCCGCGGGCGTTACCGGCAAGACATGGCGCGCCTATCTCTCGACCAGCGATACCGATGCACGCGACCGTATCGGCAAAGGCCCGTGGTTCAACGCCAAGGGCGTCAAGATCGCCGATGATGTCGCTTCCCTGCATAGCGATGCCAACGCCATCACCAAACAGACGGCACTCGACGAAAAGGGCCAAATGGTCAACGGCCGCGGCGACACGCCCAACCGGCACGACGTGTTGACCGGCTCCAAGCCGGACGGCACGAAAATAGCCGACCAGACCTGCGGCGACTGGACGCTGAGCGGAGCAGAAGGTGTGGCGATGATGGGTCATCACGATCGTACCGGCCTCGATGATTCGGCAGCCGCCAAATCGTGGAATTCCTCGCATGCGTCACGCGGTGGCTGCAGCCAGGAAGCGCTGAATGGCACCGGCGGCGACGGCCTGTTCTATTGTTTTGCGGTGAACTGAACCAAAACGACCCGACGTCACGTGGCTGTGATGCCGTGGCTTAACGCCGCGCTTTGGCCCAGCTTTCGCCGCCGGGCCGGAGTTGCTAGGATCGTGCGACTCCCAAAACAAGCAGAGCGAGGAAATACTCATGGCGGCACCGAGCGTAGCGTTAGTCTGGTATCTGGTGATCGCCGGCCCGCAAGGCGGCATGGTCGTGCTGCCCAGCACATTCGACACCCGCGAACAGTGCGCCTTCGCCATAACCGAATACCAGAAGCAACCGACGCCGGCCGGCTGGTCGGTGCAGTGCGTGCCGAGCGCCTCGCCCTTCGCCGACGAGGGCGACGCCGAGGAGCCGTCGGCGCAGTAGGGACAGCGTGATCTCCCCCCTCAAGGCAGGGCTATCGCATATGAGTGATGGCATTGATGAGATAGTCGTCGTTCCAGGCGCATTTCTTGATGCGATGGCTGATGGGAACTTTGGCAGCATCGGCGGCCTGAAGGATGTTTCTGGCGAGGCGATTGAGAAGGGCCGTGTTGGCGGGGGCATTGTCCTTGC
>NZ_JAMYRZ010000051.1:0-37459 GCF_040321675.1 Mesorhizobium sp. M0296 | reverse complement strand
TATGATGTCGGCAGGTTCGGCGGCATTCCGGCCGCACCGCGAACGTCAGCTTCGGAGAAGCGCCGGAAAGGTCGGCAATTGGCGCACCTTACTCGTTCCAGTGGACGAGGCGAACAGCAACAAACCATCCATCTCGGCCATTGGCGGCAGCCAGTTGGTAGAGTTTGACCCTAGAACGCCAGCGTGTGAGACCGCCGCCGCCGGGGCGAGCGCATGCCGGGTCGGCACCCACCGGGTTCATCGGCGGGCGGGGCGGGATGGTTTGTGGGGCCCCGCATCAATGCGCGTGACCCCTCGCTCACAGACTGGATGATCGCGTTGAAGGCGGTGATCACTATTGAACAGAAGCCGCCGATACCAGGACGAAGCCGCGGGTCTTGTTCTCGTTGTCGGAGTCCTGGGTGTTCATGGCATCGAAAAGCTCAGATGTCTTCACCCACACTGGAGGGTATTTATACCGTGCGACATCAAGGATGAGGAAGCGGTCTGATTTCCCATCATAGGCTGCTAGCGGCGAGATATGGCCGCCCTTCTCCTGTCCGATTGCCTTGCGGAGGTAGTTGACGATCACGAAATGGTTCGACTGGCCGAGATGGGAACTCGCCAGCTTGCGGAACTCGTCGACTGAGCTGCGGCGGCATGATGGACTTCTGCCTTGACCGGCTGCGTCGCAAGAATTCCACCGATCTGATCGAGGGTCATACCTTTCTTCGCCAAAACATCTCGGGCGAGAATGGCGTCCGTTCGTTCATCGAGGACATTGTCCTGCGTGAAAGTGCGATAGGGCTCGTACTCCGGAACCGAAGGCGCCGGTACATTGAGCGCGTTCAGCACCATGACGATGCTGGCGACACCGCAATAGGACTGTGTCTTCTGCGTCAGAAAGTTGCTTGCGAGAGGGAAATAGGCCTCCCGTGCATCGCTTTCGACGAAGTAGTTTTCGCCAATATCAGAACTAAAGCCGGCCAGATTGTCAGGAGCTTCAGGGTTTCGGCGCTTGCGCTGGTGACGAACAGCCCAAATGCGACCACTGCCCCATGAACGAAGTGCTTAGACATGGCAACGTCTCCGCTGGATGATCGTGCGGCGTGTATCACCATCCCCGTTCAGGGTCGAAGGTCGGGTTCGAGAGGAGGGGCCGTATCAGGCGCGCCCGGCCGACAACTTCGTTCAAAGTTCGGGATCTCCTCATGGCCGGCAAAACCCAAATCGCTCTGAACGACCGAGTTCGACCCTTTTGGCGGTCGTTCAGTTGCGAGCGTCGCATGACGCGATCTGACCCTAACCGGTCCTTCTTCAGCCTTATCCTGAATGTCGCACATGCTTGTAAATCCGACATTGCGCTGGCGCTGTTCAGAGCGCTCCAGTTAGTTCGAGCGTCTGATGGCCGGCCAAGAGCGTGATTAGAAATCCGACAAACGCAGGAGCGTCCTTTCCTGCAATGCCTTGACCGTTTCGAGGGCGGCTAAGAGATCTTGGGCACTTCTAAGAGATTTGCTCGCAGCGGTTGGCGGTGCTAAACTTCAAAGCTGCCGCACTGATGTGTCCGATTGCGCCGCCTCCTGCCGCTGTTGATGTGTGTCTTCGGAGTGACGCAAAAAAGGCGGAGACCGGGATGATGAGCTTGACGCGCCGCGATGTGTTGATCGCCGGGAGTGCAGGGTTTGCCGGAGTCGCGCTCTTCTCACCGCTGAGCGCGCGTGCGAACGATGAAGCGCTGGAACTCGTCAAACAGCTCACCGGGCGGACGGCCACGGAGTCGGACCGCCTTCACCTGATAATGCCGGCGGTCTTCCCGACCGGTTACACCGTGCCTATGAGCCTCGACATCGACAGCCCCATGACTGAGGCCGACCACGTGAGGCAAATCCGCGTGTTCGCGCCGCAGAACCCGATCATCGAAGTGGCCAGTTTCCATTTCGTCCCGCAACGCAGCCTGCCCCGCGTGTCGACCCGCATCCGCCTTGCCAAACCGCAGCATGTCATCGCTGTCGCCGAAATGAATGACGGCAATCTGCTGATGACCACGGCTTGGGTTGACGTCGCCACCAACGGCTGCGCCTGACATCCGAGAGGGAGCCGGACAGTGATCACCCCCACACCACGCGTGATCCTACCAAGCGCTGCGGCGAAGGGCGACGTCTTTCAGGTCAAGACCATCATCAGCCATGAGATGGAAACAGGGCTGCGCCACGATGATCAAGGCAATGTAATCCCGCGCAAGATCATCAACAGGTTTGTCTGCCGCTACAACCAATCCGTGGTGTTCAGCGTCGATCTCCACGAGGCGATTTCGGCTAACCCGTTCTTCGAATTTTCCTTGCGCGCGACGGAGAGCGGCCGGCTCGATTTCGTCTGGGAGGAGGACGGCGGTGCCGTCTACACGTTGTCGCACCGGCTCACGGTCGGTTGAGGTGGCGACGCAATCGAGCTGCGCGAATTATGGCGTGACAAGTTGAGTGGGAGCGTGACCGGAAAACTCCGAAACAGACGGGTATTCAGCATGCGCCCCCTCGCGAGATCTGCGATTGCCACGGGCCTCGTGCTTCTCGTTAGCCAATCCGGCGCGGCGGCGGGGGCCGATCAAGGCGCTCAACTCGCCGCGACCTGTGCGTCCTGCCATCGCCTCGATGGCGGCGGCACAGGCGTTCCCAGCATCATCCGGCTTGGTGAGGAGAGGCTCACCAACGCCCTGCTTGCCTATCGGGCGAGCGAGAGTCCAAATCACATCATGCACGCTATCGCGCTGTCGCTCAGCGACGAGGAGATCGCGAGCGTCGCGCGCTATGTCGCAGCGCAGGGAAAGTAGCGCGCCATGAAATTCTGGACGCGTCGCGAGTTCGGCCGCCTGACTGGAGCAGCGTTGCTAACGGCGCTCAACCAGCCGAAGGCGCGGAGCCAGGCCAAGGCGCGTGTCGTCGTGATCGGCGGCGGCATCGGCGGCGCAACGGTCGCCAGATATCTCGCCGTCAGCGCCACGGCTATCGAGGTGACCCTGGTCGAACCGCGACAGAGCTACACGACCTGCTTCTTCAGCAATCTCTATCTCGCCGGGCTGCGCCCGTTCAAATCGCTCAGTCATGGTTATGAAGCGCTGGCAAAACAATATGGCATCACCGTCATTCATGAGTCCGCTGAAGCGATTCACCCGGCGGCGAAAACCGTTGCGCTGAACAACGGTTCGAAGCTCAGCTACGACCGTCTCGTTGTTGCGCCAGGCATCGCATTCAGGGATCGGGCGCTTGGGGGCTATGACGAAGCTGCGATGGAGATCATGCCGCACGCCTGGAATGCAGGGCCGCAAACCGAGCTGTTGCGCCAGCAACTGGAAAGCATGGAGGAGGGCGGCCTATTCGTCATCGTCGTCCCGCCGAATCCGTTTCGCTGTCCGCCCGCCCCCTATGAGCGCGCTTCGCTCATCGCCTCCTATTTCCAGCGCAGCAAACCCAAGGCCAAAATTCTGATCCTCGATTCGAAAGACAGCTTCAACGCGCAGGACCTGTTCCAGGACGCTTGGAACCGCCACTATCCGGGAATGATCGAATGGCTACCGGCCCAGTTCACCGGCGGGGTCACGGCGATCGACGCGAAGACCCGGTCGGTGATCACCGCGGGAGCAACATTCAAGGCCGCGGTGGCCAATGTCATCCCGGCGCAAATGGCCGGGCGCTTGGCGCAGCAGGCAGGGCTCGCCAATCAGTCGGGCTGGTGTCCGGTCGATCCGGTCACCTTCGAATCGGCGCTGCAGCCCGGCGTCCATCTGGTCGGCGACGCGATCATCGGCGGCGATATGCCGAAATCCGCCTTCTGCGCCAACAGCCAGGCCAAAGCCTGCGCCTTTGCCATCGCGGCCGATCTCACCGGATCAGCGCGTTTCCCGGCGCATTTGTTCAACACCTGCTACACCTATCTCGCGCCCGACGATGCGTTCAGCAACGCCATCAGCTTCAAGCCCGTCGACGGGAAGCTCAAGAGCGTCATCAGCTTCGTCAGCAAGGTGGGCGAGAGCGCCGATATCCGCCGGCAGGCTGCGCGCGCCGCGGAAGGCTGGTACGACGCCTTCACGCACGACGTGTTTGGCTGAAACGAAACTCAACTCCGCTCGACGGCCGGGCCGGCCATTGCGGAAATGCCGGCACCATTCTGGGCGCGCTCCGCCTCGGCGCCGGATCGTTGCTCCGGGACCAGCGTTGCAACAGGATCGGGCAGCCGCTCCAGCCGCAGCGAATTCACCACCACGAGGATGCTCGAGCCGGCCATGACCGCCGCCGCAAGGATTGGCTGCAGAAGTCCGGATGTTGCGAACGTCAAGGCGACGAGGTTGTAGCCGAACGCCCACATAAGGTTGGTCAAGATGGTCCGGCGGACCGCGCGGGCCACGTCGACGATCCAGGGCAGCATCCACAATCCGTCCGCAGGCAGCACGAGCGCCGCGGTCTCGCGGGCGAGATCGGTGGCGGAGCCGACGGCAATACCGACATCTGCGGCGGCCAGAACCGGCCCGTCATTCAGTCCATCGCCGACCATCGCCACCGAATCGTGGTCATGGCGGAGCCGATCCAGGGCCAGCCGTTTGGCCTCCGGCGAAAGGCCCGCTTGGACGTCCTTGATCCCGACCAGGGCCGCGATCCGCTCCGCCGCTTGCGCCAAGTCGCCGGTCAACAGCGTGGCGTCGAGCCCGCGCTCACGCAGGGCCGCGATCGTGGCCTGCGCCTCGGGAAGCGGCGAATCATCGAGCGACAGCACGGCGTGAACCCGCTCGCCCCAACCGACATAGACCACCGAATGACCGCTCGCCTCCAGCGACCGCGCACGCTCGGCCAGCGACGGGGGAAGCGGCCAGCCGAGATCATTCATCAATCTGCCGTTCCCTGCCGCCACGGGCCGGCCTTCGGCGCTGCCGCGGATGCCACGGCCGGGAACCATCCGGATCTCGCGGGTGACGAGCGGCGTGATCCCCCGCTGAGCGGCGGCTGCCGCGATGGCCCGCGCCAGACCATGCTCGGAATGGCGCTCCAGACCGGCGGCGCGCGCCAGTACTTCGTCGATGCCGACCTCCTCGCGGTCGACGCCGACGAGACGCGCTTTGCCCGCCGTCAGAGTGCCGGTCTTGTCGAAGGCGAGCAACCGTACACGCGCGAGGGTCTCGAGCACGCCGGGGTCGCGGACGAGGCAGCCGTGCCGCGCCAGCCGGCCGATGCCGAGCGATGTCGCCATCGGAGCAGCGAGGCCGACTGCACAAGGACAGGCAACCACCAGCACCGAGAGGCCAATCAGCAACGCCCGATCAAACGGCAATGACTGGGCCCAGTAAACGGTCGTCAGCCCGCCGAGGGCGAGGACGAGCGGCACGGACACGCCAACGACGCGATCGGCAAGGCGCTGGGTTGGACTGCGACGGCCCAGCGCTTCGCGCACCGACCGGCAAATCCGTGCCCAGCGGGTTGCGGTTCCGTCACCGCTGCTTTGGATCAGGAGCGGGCCGTCGATATTGATACTGCCGGCAATCACCTTGGAGCCGGCGCGCTTTGTCACTTGCCGGCTTTCTCCGGTAATTACGGCTTCATCGGTGTTCGATTCTCCCTCGACAACCACGCCGTCGACCGGAATGCGCTCGCCTGGCCGGACCCGCACCAGCATGCCGGCCGTCACCTCCCGCACCGGACGGCGGATCTCTGCCGCGCCATCGACCGCGGTCGCGCTCTCGCTTTCTGCGGCCAGAAGAGGTTCGAGGTCGCGCGCCGCCCTGGCGCGACCAACAGCCTCGAGATAGCGGCCAACTGTGAATAGCATCAGCACCATCACGGCGGTGTCGAAATAGACATGCGTGCTGCCCTCGAACACGGCAAATGCCGAATAGAGGTAAGCGGCAGCGACGCCAAGCACGATGAGTGCCGACGACGTCACTCGTCCCTGAATGCCATTGAGCCACATGTCGCGCAGATAGGGTCCGCCGAGAATCACCACCGCCGGCGTGGCGAAGATCCAGAGCAAAAAGTGAATCCACGGCAGCACGCCCGCATCGACGCCGGTGAACGCGTCCGAATAGAGGAGGAGGCTGAACATCATGATATTCATGGAGAGAAAGCCTCCCACGCCGAGCTGGATCAGAAGCCAGGCGGCTTCCCACTCTTCGTGTCTGCCGCTCTTCACCTGAAAGGCGATACAACAGCCGTAGCAGCAGAACGCGCAAGCCTCACCGTTGAGCCTGCGCTCCATCGGGCGCTGACCGACGGGCAGCGAACAATGGCTACAGAGGATATGGCCATGCGCAGTCATGCGGGATGCCCGCCCGGCCAGGCAAGGCCGATATGCGCGTCGGAAGGCAGGAGACCACGGCCGAGCGTGATGAGACCGAGCAAAAGAATAAAGCCACCAGCCAGCCGCACGCCGCGCCGCCGCCAGGCTGGCCCGAGTATCCGGCCAACGCCGCCCATCATCAACATCGCGGGGAAGGTTCCCAGTCCAAACGATGCCATGACGAGAAACCCGGAAAGCGCTCCGGCGGTGCTCGCCGCCTGGGCGGCGAAGGCATAGACCAGGGGACATGGCAGGAAGCCGTTGAAAACGCCAAAGGCGAGCGGTGCGGCGCTGCTCCGGGCCGTCAACAGACCGCGCAGGGACAATGCAAATGTGCTGCCGCCAAATCCGATCGCAAGGCGATGAAAGACCTGCAGCAAGCCGAAGAACTGCAACGCCATGGCAATCATGAGCAGGCCAGCGACGATCGCGAGAATTCGTTGGGCGATGTCGAGGGAGCCGTTCAAGAGCGGCGCCGCCGTTAGCCCTTGCGTGGTGCAGATGACCTGACCGATCGCGCCCGCGAGCCCGCCCAGAAAGCAATAGGTTGTCAGTCGGCCGGTATTATAGAGCAGGTGGCGAAGGACGGTTGCGCCTCCCCCTCGCTGATCGCGGCCCAGCGCGCAGGCAAAGCCGCCGCACATGCCGATGCAATGAAAGCTGCCTGCAAATCCAGCGGCGAAGATCACGAGGTAGTAGATCATTGGCGTTTGCGCAGTGGCACGGACGCGGCGCTATTGCCGCACAAGATACAAAAGAAAGAGGATAAAGCCGACGGTGCAGCCGCCATAGATGAGGAAGCCAAGCATCTGCGGCAAGCCGGCGTCAGCAAGCTTGAAGACGGTGTCCTGTAGCATCCGCTGCTCCTATGTCAGCCGAAATAAAGACGAAGCACGTTTATCGTCAGCTCGAAGCACAGGAAAAGGAGGTTCAATGCGGCGACCCCAAGGAGAATTTTGGCTATCATCGTCTCCATCACTCCTGTCTTACCAGCCCTTGCGACCGTCTACTTAGAACAGACGGCCGGGCCCGAGCCCGCCCCAATAAACATACATGTAGTACAGCCCCCAGGCGAACAGCAGCACGTAGACGACGAGAAGCCATAGCGGAATGAATCCCACACGCGCCTGTATCAGGCCGCCGGCATAGTCCTCCAGTTCAGGGTGCGAGCTTTGACGCACATCCAGTTCCGGATGCGTCGGGCTCTCCGGATCGCTGCTCTGCAGATCGCTCATTCTCCATTTCCCTTTCAAAAAAACCATTGGCGGCTTTGTCGGTGCCGCTCAACGCGCCGGACAGGACGCCCCAGATGAACAAGAACAGGGCCGCCAGGCTCATCAGCATGGCGCCCGCATAGGGTCCGGTGACTTCAAAACCGAGCATGCGCTAACCTCCGGCGGGCGCCTGTTCCTCGCCAGGCGGAGCTGGCGGGCCGGACGCCGGCACCGACGGATCGGGCACATAGGCTCGCTCCGGCTTGTCAGCGACCAGTTCCAGATCGTTCAGCGCCGCGCGGGCCTCCTTCTTGATCGACAGCGGCTGCAGCGAGAGCGGGTCTTTATAGGCGGAAAGCGCCACCACGAAATAGGAAAGCGCCCACCGGTCCTCGTCCGGAAAGGCATCCCGATAGGACGGCATCGGCGTGCCGCTGAGGCCGGTAGTTATCGTCCGGAAGATGTCTTCGACGGCCGGGCCAGACTTGAACTGGCCGCTGGTGAGGTCGGCCGGCACGGTGGCGAACCCGATATCATCCTTGAGGCCGGCCGCCTTCTCGCCGTCGCCCTTGCCACCTTGGCCGTGGCACTCCCAGCACTTCGCTACCTGCCAAACCTCCTTGCCACGGTCCAGCATCGTCTGGGACGGGGTCGGCGGGCGCCCGATATACAACGGTGGGCCAGGCGGTTCCTCGACGAAGAAAGCGTAAGGACTGGCGGGATTGGAACGGTCAACCGCTAGCTCATACTTGATGTACTGGATCACCGCCAGCCGATCGTTGAGCGGCAATTCGTACCAAGGGGGCATTGCCGTGCCGCGGATGCCGCGGGTAATGGTGCGCAGCATGTCGCCGTTCGTGGGCAGGGGCTCCTTTGTCAATCTGAACTTGAAGACTGCGGACGTGAAGTTCCTGGGCCGCTGGTTAAACATAAAGGTGGCGGCCGGCCCGTTCCCGTCGCCTTTGGCACCGTGGCAACCGATGCAGCGGCGCTCATAGACTTCCTTGCCATAAGCAATCCATTCCTCGGAGCGCGGCATCGTCGCATCCATGACCTCCAGGCTTTGCGGCTCGAAAAGATCGCGCCATTTACCCCGGTTCGTGCCGAGCTTCTGGACGTAGGAAACAAGTGCCGCCAGCGATTCCGTCTCCGCCGCGATGCTGACGGTTTCGCCTGTGTATTCGTCGTTCGGCGTCAGGATGATCGGCTTTCTTTCGCGCGCCTTCAGCGGCACGAACAGCAACCCGTACGCATTGGGCGTCAGCTGGATCGCTTGCTTGCTGTCGAAGTCGAACAGGCCTTTGGTGGCCTCTGTCCTTTCCAGGGTCCGATTGCCAGCGCCGTCGTCAACGATACGGACGGCTGCATCGGGCTCGTGGAAGAGGCCGCGATACGGCGCCATTATCGAGTCCGGCACCAGCATCCGCGGATTGTAGAAGTGCGCCAGGTGCCATTCGTCGCTGTATTTCAGGCCGACGCGAGTCAGGTCCGGTCCGATCCGGCGTGTGCCTAACAGGTGCGGCACGTCATAGGCGTATTCGCCCGCCTCGCTGACCGGTCCCCAGCGGCGGATCTCGCCGGTCACCGGCCGCACGAATTGCGAATGGCAGTACCAGCAGCCTTCGCGCAGGTAAATGTTGCGGCCGCGACGCTGCTGCTCGGTGTAGTCCGTCGCCTCTGAAACCGTCCATTTCAGCTGGCCGAAATCCGTGCGCACCACCGAGGTCACGCGCGTAGTTCGCGAGGACGGCTCCACGAAGGGCAGCACGCCCTGCGTGATCACCGCAAGGGTGATACAGAAGACGCCGGCGAACAGCGCGAAGAAGCGAACGTTCACTGCGCGGGCCCTCCCGCCGGGGCCGGGATAGGCGCCTCCACCGGCCCGCGGGCGCGTCGCGCCTCAGTCGCCGGGCTGGTCAGTGCGGTCAGCATCAGATTCACCACCAGCAGCGACATACCGATATCCATGCTGATGCCTGCCAGGGTCCGCGCCAGCCAGTAGGGCTTCATCCAGACGAGCGAGTCGAGCCATTCGACCCCATTCATCCATTGATAACCCTGCTGCAGCCCGCCCGCTGTGAGGACCAGGCCCATGGTCGTGATGCCGACGGTGATCAGCCAGAACGACCAGTTGCCGAGCTTGAAGGACCAGAGTTCGCGCCCGAACAGCCGCGGCCAAGTATAGAGGAGGCCCCCCATCGCCCAGACGACGAAGGTGCCGAACACAGTGAGATGCGAATGCGAGATGACGAAATCGGTGAAATGGGTCGGCTGCTGCAGCTGCCGCAGCGCCTCGGTCGAGCCCTGGAAGCAGCCGACGAGATACATGAGCGAGCCCATGATCAGGAACTTCGCCGGCAAGTTCCTGCCGAACTCATGCCACCTGCCCATCATGGTGCCGAAGAAGTTCACCAGCACCGTCCACACCGGAATGATCAGCAGCATCGACGTGACGACGGCCAAGGTCTCGGCCCAGTCCGCGATCGGGCTGTAGAGGTAATGGTGAATGCCGACGAACGGGTAGAACAGTGCCAGGGACCAGAAGCCTACCAGCGAGAGCTTATGGGCATAGAGCGGATTTCGCGCGCTGACCGGCAGGAAATAGTAGATGATCACGTAGCCCGCGGGCGTTATCCACAGCCCGACGATGTAGTGCAGATAGAGGCCATGGAAGGCGGCGCTGTTGATGCCCGAGATCGTGTATGGCAGGATGAAGCTTCCAAGCACGAAGTTCATCGTCGTCCACACGAAAGTGGCGATCAGGTACCATAGCGCGACATAGATCGCCGGCTCGAGCCTTCGACTGATCGTGATCAGGAACTGCGCGGTAGCAACAGCCACCACGATGAAGAATGCGACCTTCGCGTAGAGCGGAAGCTCTCCGGCTTCCAAACCGTCACTGTCGCCGAGCAGCAAGCCGATCAAACCGGCAAGCGTTGCGACGTTCCAGACCCATGCGAGAAGAACCGACCACTCCGACCATATCACCCGCACCCCCGACAGACGCGGCACGAGATAGTAGCAAAGGCCGATGAAAAGCGTCGAGAAGGCGCCGAAGATGACACCGTTGACGTGGACCGGGCGCAGCCGGCCGAAGGTGAGCTCGAGGTTCCCCGATCCGAGATAGTCGGGGTAGTTGAAGGTGCCCGAAATCATGACGCCGACGGATGGCGTCACCATCAGCCAGAACATGCCGAAATAAAGCCAGGTCCGCACGACCCGGTTGTCGACCAGCGCATCCAGGTCCACATTCGCGAACTTGCCGCGCAGCACCATCGCAGTCTCTGCCAACGCATAGCCCTTCCCGCGCGGTTCCCGGGCCGCACGACTGCTTTAAGCCCACCGTTCCCCATCGAGGTATCACTCCGATGGCGGACTCGCTTCGCGCTCCCTGAAGCCGGTGCCCCCGGCTATCGACGAGACTAGTATTTGCCTGGCACCAACACCGAGCCGCTGTTCGACCAGGTGATGTACGCCTCGAGCGCCTTCATCGCCTCCGATTCGGGATCGATCTTCTCGCCCTGGCTCGGTTTCTCGATGCACCAGTTGATCATGTCGCGCAGTGTCGCGAACTTGGCCATCGACGCCTGGAACTTCGGGAACGCCTGCGGGTGGGTATCGGAGGCCATCGGATGGCACATGGCGCAGGCCCACCCGGTGTTCGACAGCTTGACGCCCAATTGCTCCTTCATCGCCGCATCACCATGGAACAGGAGGTCTCCTTTCCTGACCTCCTCCATGAACGCTTCTTGATAGAGTTTCAGCTGCTTTGGCGTCACCGGATCCTTGTTGGCACTGGCCGGCCCGACGACGGCAGCTGCGACGACTGCTCCGGCGACGGTGGAACGCCTCAGAATGCACAGGAATGTCGATGTGTTTATCATAGCCACCACCCTTATGGATTTGCCCATGGGTACTGTTTGTCGGCGATGCGTGACCGTATGACCTCCGCAATGCTCTTGTCGTGGTCCTCCGGCGACTGGACGAACACCTCCTTGCGGCCCCACATGATGTACTCGACATCGACCTTATCGTCGGCGTTGACGTTCACGGTTTCCCAACCGACCCCGTCGAAGGGATCGCCCGGATCAACACGGATCATCGGCTTGGTAAGCTTGGGCAGGCCTTCCGGCGCATACGGCCACGGCCAGGAGGTCGCCAGCATGCCGATCGAGCGCATGCTGCCGATCTCGTTGTAGAGCACCTGGTGCACATGACCGTGGATGTTGGTGACTTTGGTATAAGGCTTCAGCACGTCATTCACTTCGCGCCAGTCGCGCACCCAGAAGTTCCAGGGCGGGTAGTACTCGTACAGCGGATTATGGCTGAAGATGACGATCGGTTTGGACTTATCCCAGTCGGCGAGTGTCTTCTGCATCCAGTCGAGCTGGTCGCGGCCGACGCCGGCCCACGCGCCGGCAACCGTGCCGTCGAGGGTAGCCATATGGCCCATGCGCTCCTCTGGCGTCATCTTCTTCGCTGTCCAGTAGTCCGGTCCCCGGCTGACCGTATCGAGCCCAATGAAGCGCACGCCCTTGTGATCGAAGGTCCAGTTGGGTTGGCCGAACAACTCGCCCCACTTCTTGCCCATATCCAGATACCAGTCATGCTCGCCCGGGATGTAGTATTTCTTGATCGTCAGATCCTTGAGGAGCTCAACGCCAAGCTCAAGTTCCTCGATCTTTCCGAGCTGGGCCAGGTCGCCGCCGAAGATCAGAAAGTCGGCCGGCGGATCCATGGCCTGGACCTCTTGCACGGCGCGCACCACCTTGTCGACGAAGCGCGTGTTGAGGGATCTCTCGTAGAGATGGGTGTCCGAAATCCAGGCAAACTTGAAGGGCGCTTCGGCGGCGTGAGCGACGTCGATGGTGTTGAGCAGCGGCCACCACGCGAAGGTCTGGCCGACGGAAGCAGCGCCGAACAGCAGCGATCTGTGAATGAAGGTGCGGCGGGTGATTTGGAGCGAGTCGTCGGGGCGTACGCCAGGCTGCTGCAGCACCGCATGCATTTCGCGCCGAATGCGGTCAAGCTCGTCAGACATCAGGGTTCCTCCTCAGTGCAGACCGTTTCTTAAAGCGTCGGTCTTCTCGCAGGAACGCGACCCTGTTGAATCAGTGGGTCGCCCATTTTGTTATTTTTTCAGTTCAATCGTCAGACTGGTGGCCTTATTCTCCTCTACCTTTACAGGCTGCTCGATGGGCCCGGTGAAGGGATGGATCGCCACGAGCTTGTATTCCCCCGGCGGAACATCGGTTATGCTGAATTTGCCATCGGCGCCGGTGACCGCGTAGTAGGGATTGTCCACCACATAGACCCAGCCCTCCATCCAGCCATGCGCGTCGCAATCGATGCGGACAGTGCCGGCACGCTTCAGTTCGACCGGTATACGCTGGCCCTTATTGGGCAACGCCACGTTGAAGGCGGTGCGCTTGCCATAATAGCCGTGGGTGTTGTGGAGCACTGGGTCGCTGTTGACCACCTCCAACGATCCGGCCGGTATCATCTGCACCGCGGGCTCAAAGCGACATTTGAGGTTGTTAAGCTCAGGCAGCTTTCCGGGCTGCGGCCAGGCCTTTCCCTGTGCCACGTCGACCAGCTGCACCGCCGCGTTCAGCACGGCCTGATCGCTGCCGACTTCGATCAGCGGCTCCTCGCGGGGGTCGCCGCACACCTCGATATTCTTGGTGGGGATGATCTTTGTTGTCGGCACATCGCCGCGGTAGACGATCGTACCCTCGATCGTTCCGCCTCCCGTGACCGGACCCACTTCGTAGGCTTGCGCAGGCGCGGACATTGTCGCAACGAAAGCGATCGCCGCTAGTCCGCTCATCAATTCGCGAATCGTCATAAAAGCCACCTCCTTCAAGAGAGATGAGGGGCAACTTTTAAAAATAGAGCCTAACCAGTGCCATGTCTAGTCATCCAGCAACAAAATATGATAAAGTGGCGTGATTTAGGCGAGTTTGTTAATCACAAACACACGCGGGGGTTTTGGCGCGTCATTCTCGAAGTGCCGGAGGTACTTGATGAAGCGACGGCATGGACTCCTCCGCCCCTGGGCCCACGGTCCGCATACCCTCTTCTGCATCATATTCGCAGCGGCCCTGTCGATCTGCCACCCGCTCGTGCGAGCTGACACGGCGCCTGTGACGGTCGGTGGCCCCTTCACGCTCACGGCGCCGGACGGAACGATGGTCACCGATGAGACTTATCGCGGCAAATGGCTGCTAGTTTTCTTCGGCTATACGTCTTGTCCCGACATCTGTCCGACGACTCTGTCCGAAATCGCCGCTGCGATTGAGGAACTCGGCCCCGACGCCGCAAAACTGCAACCGCTCTTCATCACCGTCGATCCCGAACGCGACACGCCTGAGGTGATGGGAAGCTTTACCGCGGCGTTCGATCCGCGCATCGTCGGGCTGACCGGCAGCCCACAACAAATCGCTTCGGTTTCGGAGGCATATGGCGCCTACGGGGTGGCGCGCCAGGGCGAAGCGGGCGGTGGCGACTACCTAATGGATCACGGCACCCACATCTACATCATGAACCCACAGGGGCAATTCGTGGAGGGGCTAGACTCTGACACACCAAGCAGCGGCATTGCCGCTAGGTTGCGTGAACTGGTGCGATGACACGATCCCTGGGATGACGGAGATCACGATTATGCAGTTGATCGATCCATAGAAAGTTGTCTTCCGGAAGGAGAGCGGCCATGCAAAGACATACAAAGGAAGCTTCGGAGCTTAAGGCATTGATCCTCGCGGATCTTCATAAGGAGCCGGGATGCGGGGACGTCACCGATTTTGTGATTCAGCGGCTCGAAACCAAGGAGAACGGGGCAAACTGGACTGTCAAATATCTGGATCCTAATCAAGATAAGGTCTGCGAGACGATTCTGATAAACATAGCGCGAATGTTGCAGCTCAACTTCGACCTTCCTGAACGCGGGTCGTGAGGAACGATGCGAGCGGGATCGGCGCGCATCGCGCTTCGACATAATTCGTATGCAAGCAGGGGAATCGGGCGATGGCGGAACCCACAGCGTTGCACACCGGCAAACCTGGCGGCGTAAAGAACGTCATTGCGCCGCGGCGATTTGGACCTCCGATGACCGGAGGTGCGGGCGATATGGCCGATGGGCAAGGCAGTATCTTGGAGCCAGGCATTAGGAGTTATGACTGTTTCTTTGCGGATGCGATCGCGCGTCTGCAGGGGGAACGGCGCTGCCGTGTGTTCGCGGACTTTGAGCGCATCGCCGGACGCTTTCCCAATGCTGTGTGGCATTCCCCGCGTGGACCGAAGGACGTCGTGATCTGGTGCTCCAACGACTATCTCGGGATGGGACAACACCCAAATGTGGTCGTCGCCATGGTGGAGACTGCTACCCGCCTGGGAACGGGGGCCGGCGGGACGCGCAATATCTCCGGCACCAGCCATCCGCTCGTAGAGCTCGAGGGCGAGCTTGCCGATCTCCACGGCAAGGAGGCGGCACTGGTCTTCACGTCCGGCTATGTGTCGAACCAGACTGGCATCTCGACCATCGCCAAGCTGATCCCCGGTTGTCTGATCCTGTCCGATGCGCTCAACCACAATTCGATGATCGAGGGCATCCGCCAGTCCGGTAAGGAGAAGAGCATCTTCCGCCACAACGACGTCGATCATCTCGAGGAATTGTTGAAGGCGGCGGGTCCGGATCGGCCAAAACTCATCGTCTTCGAAAGTCTCTATTCGATGGGCGGCGACGTCGCGCCAATCAATCGCATTTGCGATATCGCCGATCGTTACGGCGCAATGACCTATCTCGACGAGGTCCATGCTGTGGGCATTTACGGCCCTCGCGGCGCCGGCATCGCTGCGCGCGACGGCGCCATGAACCGGATCGATGTAATCGAAGGCACGCTCGCCAAGGCCTTCGGCTGCCTCGGCGGCTATATCACAGGAAGTGCTGTGCTGATCGATGCGGTTCGTTCCTATGCTCCGGGTTTCATCTTCACCACCGCGTTGCCGCCGGCGATCTGCGCCGCGGCCACAGCGGCGATCAGGCATCTGAAAACCTCGCAGTGGGAGCGCAAGCGCCAACAGGACCGCATCCGGCGGGTCAAGGCGGCGCTGGGGGCCGCTGCGCTGCCGGTCATCCTGGGCGACACCCATATCGTTCCGGTGGCAGTCGGCGATCCGGCGCATTGCAAAGCGGCGAGCGACCTGCTGCTGAGCGAGCACGACATCTATATCCAGCCGATCAATTATCCGACCGTGGCGAAGGGAACTGAGCGGCTGCGCATCACGCCGACACCCTGTCATGAGGACATCATGATTGATCGGCTCGCGGCAGCTCTGTCCGATGTCTGGAATCGGCTCGGGCTGCCACGCGACAATCTCGCCTGAGCGGCCGAACGAGGCTTCGGCTTGCCCGGACGTTCCCCGAAGATTGGGTCTTAAGGTTCAAGGAAATGGCTGCCAAGGAAATCATGTTCTCGTTCGAGGCTCGCGACAGAATGCTGCGCGGCATCGACACCCTGGCGAATGCGGTGAGCGTCACGCTTGGCCCGCTAGGGCGCAACGTCGCGATCGGCAGGGAGCACGGCGCGCCGCGGGTCACGAAGGACGGCGTGACCGTCGCCAGGGAAATCGAACTCGACAACAAGTTCGAGAATATGGGCGCCCAGATGGTGCGCGAGATCGCAACAAGAACCTCCTATCAGGCCGGCGACGGCACGACCACCGCCGTCGTGCTCGCGCATGCGATCGTCCGGGAGGGCGCCAAGGCGGTGGCCGCTGGCATGAATCCCATGGACCTGAAGCGCGGCATCGATCTAGCGGTCGAAGCCGTCGTCGCGGAACTCAAGAACAACGCTACGAAGGTCACCTCGAACGTCGAGATTGCGCAAGTCGGCACCATCTCCGCCAACGGCGACAGGGAGATTGGCCGCTGCCTAGCCGACGCCATGAAGAGGGTCGGCAATGACGGCCTGATCACTGTCGAGGACGGGACGTCGCTCGAAACCGAACTCGAATTCGTCGAGGGTATGCAGTTCGACCGCGGCTATATCTCGCCCCATTTCATCACCAATCGCGCAAAGATGCGGGTCGAGATGCAGGATGCCTATGTCCTCATCAGTGAGAAGAAACTTTCCAGCCTGAACGAAATACTGCCGCTGCTGGAGAAGGTGGTGCAGGCCGGCAAGCCGCTGCTCATCATCGCCGAGGATGTCGAGGGTGAGGTGATTGCGGCGCTGGTGGTCAACAAGTTGCGCGGCGCTCTCAAGGTTGCAGCCGTGAAGGCGCCGGCCTACGGAAACCGCCGCAAGGCGATGCTGCAGGATCTCGCGCTGATGACCGGCGGAACGGTGATCTCGGAGGATTTGGGCATCAAGCTGGAGCATGCTTCCCTCGATATGCTCGGGTGCACCAAGAAGGTGATGATCGACAAGGCAAACACCACGATCGTCGGCGGCGCCGGCAAGCGTGCAAGCATCGAGGCCCGCATCGCTGAGATCAAGCTCGAGCTTGCGGAAACCACCTCCGATTACGACCGCGAGGAGCTCCAGGAGCGGCTGGCCAGGCTCGCCGGTGGCGTCGCCGTGATCCGGGTCGGCGGTGCCACCGAAGTCGAGGTCAGGGAGAAGAAGGATCGCATCGATGACGCGATGAACGCGACAAGAGCCGCGGTCGCAGAGGGCATTCTCCCGGGCGGCGGGGTCGCCTTGCTGCGCGCCGGCAGGGCGCTCAAGAAGCTCAAGGGCGGCAACGAGGACCAGCAGGTCGGCATCGCGATCGTCAGGAAGGCGATCACTTGGCCGGCTCGGCAGATCGCGATCAATGCCGGCCTGGAAGGCTCGGTCGTCATCGCCGGGATCCTCGAAAAAGACGACAACGCCTATGGCTACGATGCCCAATCGGGCGTGTACGGGGATCTGGTGTCAAAGGGCATCATCGACCCGGCCAAGGTGGTGCGCACGGCGCTCCAGGGCGCGGCCTCGGTTGCGGGCCTTCTCCTTACAACGGAAGTCATTGTGGCCGAAGGGCCTGGCCCGCCGCCGCCGGAGCTTCCCGGTCACGAGCATCATCATCACGACATGGATATGGAATTCTGAGCGCATTGCGGGCGGCGGAAGCACCGAAGTGTCCGGACTGGATCGCCGCTGGCGACTGCTAGAGAAAGCCCACTCGTCCGAACCGCGGCCAACAACAGCAGTATTCGGGATCAATTCCTGGAGGCGCTCCGGGCTGCGCCGTGGTCATCGGTCGGCGATTCCGACGTGACAGTGACAGTCGGGGCGGTTCATTTTGGGGTACCTGTCGGTCCAAAGAGGACCGGGCTGCATCGCGCGTTCTGGCCGAGAATATCCCGGGCCTGCGCGAAGTTCAGGATCATCGGGTCTCGATCGATAAAATCCCCCACAGCGTCTGACGCCACCCTGCGAGCGCGTCGCTTGGTATTCTATCCGTCCGTGTAGGGTAGAAATCTAGCTGCACACCGCCGGTCCATGGCCGTAGCGGCGCATTGAATTCGGCTCGAGTCGTGAAGAGTGCGGCCTCAGAATTCCAAGGGATACGATCATGAAAGCGTTCGCCGCCGAGCTTTTCGGCACCTTTCTGTCTTGTCTTCATCGGCTGCGCGTCAGTGGTGACAGGCGGCTTTGGCGGGCTGCTGCCGGCGCGGTCGCTGGGCATCGGCCTCCGCTTCGGCGTCGCTGTAACCGCCCTAGCTTATGCGGTTGGGCCGTCTCGGGCGCGCACCTCAATCCGGCCGTCACGCCGTGGACGCCTCCCACAAGGGCCGCTTTGTATCCTCTTTCCCATATCGCCGCAGTCCTCAACGAAGATCTGCAGATGGCGCGAACTTCTCATTGCGGGCCAGACAAGAGTTACCGCTCTCGCCTCACCTGCGGCGTTTGGCTGGACCGGCCCTCACATCCCGATCCCCAGGCCGCGTTTTCTGCCGAAACTCCAGTCGATGCCGCCGCTGTTTTGCACGACGCCGGTGATGTGCTGGCCGATGCGCCCTTCCAGCATTGGCTGCCAGGGAACGAGCCGAAAGCCGAGCCCATCGTCCAGCATGGCAAAGCGCCCGCTGGCAAGACTGATCGGGCCAAGGAGCGTGCCGCCGACATGGTTGCCGGGCTGGACGGGCACGAAGGTGAGGCCGCGCGCGAAGGTGATCGTCCCGCTCGTCGCGTCGCGTTCGGCATGGCCCATCGCGACGAGTTGGGCAGCCCGTCTGTCGAGAGCGTTGTCAACGTCGAGACCAAAGCCTGACCGGACCAGCGAGACGGGGTTCCTAGCCACAAGCTCCCGATCGAGCCAGGTGGCGCCGTCACTGCCGATCTGCGCGTCCAGATCGAGCGTCCAGAGCACGCGGACAGAGAAGTCCTTGCCGCGTTTGTAGCCATCGTAAGCGATGCCGCGCTCGGACAGGTCATTTGGAACGCGCCAGTGGTCTTCGTCGATGCGCTCGACATGGCCGGTCCGGCGCAGCGCTTCGAGACGGCGGACATGGAAACGGACAAAGGCGTCCGGGTCCTTGCCCTGCTCCAAAAATGTCTCGCGGATCGCCTCCAGGTGTCTGCTCGGACGATAGACGCCATCCTCGCCCGCTACGCTGCTGATGTTGCGGTCGGCCGCACGCGGCTCCTGCTTCGGCAGGATCGGTTCGAGTGCCACGATATGGCCGCGCTGAATGTCTTCCAGCTTTGCCGCATCCGCGGTCTCGACATAATGGGTGCGTCCGTCGACGCCATCGATGACGAGCGACAGCTTATCGCTCATCTCGTCGCCGGCAAGACCCTTGGCGAGCACACCGCCGACGACCGGCTCGGTGATGGTCTGCCGGTGCATGACATATTGCGCTGGACCCCGCTCGTGGGCGAGGCCGTGCTCCTCCAGCGCCCGGTGCATGGTCTTGATGATGTCGTTGCGCTCGCCAAGCGCCCGCAACGTGCTTTCGGCTGCGTCGGAGATCACCCACCGGCCCGGCGTGGGGAGCGCTTGCCTGCGCTACGGCGGCGGCTTTCCATGCGAGCCGCTTCAAAAATGATGCTGCGAAACGGCGCCGGCTTTATCCGACGAGCGCCTCACGCATCCGAGCGAACATGCCGGGCTGTCTCCCGGCAACCGCCGCACGGATGTGACGGGCGGCCGTTGCGGCGCTCACCGTCGCGCCGAAATGACAATAGCAGATGATCTCATGCAATTGCCTGTCGGTCAGCTCGAAGAACCGCTTCGCTTCGCCGTAGTTGTCGTTTTCCAACCCGGCGGCGCGGAGGACAGGATCCTCGAAAGCGACTGAGATCGGCGAGCCGTCGCCGCGCATGGCCGCGCGTGCTCTAACCGGCTGATACTCGGTCTGGTGCAGCGTCGAGAGGCGCCGGTCAGGGTTCCGTTCAAGGAGCTCCGCCCAGCGTTTAAGACGTTCGCTGCGCGACATGGTTTGGCGCAGGTAGTCCTGATCGATCTCGGCGACGATCTGCAGTTGCTCAAGCGTCTGGTGCTTCATTTTAGCCTCCTATTCGGACGATAGTTGGCCCACCCATATCCTTCTTATACCTGCGGCCAGAGTGACTCCGACCGATCGTGAAGTCCAATCACGATGAGGCTGGGAGGGCTTCCCCCACGAAAATGCGGAGGCTTCGCAAAGATCCGGCCATTAATTTGCGAACGCGGTCAAATGCGCGGCTGTTCGACGATGTCGGTCTGGAGTCCGTGCCGATCGAGGTGATCGATGGGCAGAGTCTGTACTGGACTGCCCCAGCCCCATTGCTGGCCGGGGCAGCGGGATCAAGCGAGTGGCAGATGAGCTTCGAAACCGCCGAAGGCCGGGCCGATGCGAGTTCTCCGCCCGGTCGTTGGGGCCCTTGTGGCTCCAGTGTACGACTTCCGGCATGACCTGGCGCCTGGCTACTCCGCAGGATCGCAGTTTGTCGGGACTGTCAGGAATTCTGTGCGCGAGGTCATGATGATGGAAAGGAGAGAATCATCACATGGCTATCGAGAAGGAACTTCTGGACCAGCTGCTTGCGGGCCGCGATCCGAATGAGGTGTTTGCCAAGGAGGGGTTGCTGGACGACCTGAAGAAGGCGCTGTCGGAGCGGATATTGAAGGCCGAGCTTGACGAGCACCTCAAGGACGAACGCGCCGAGGGCGGCGCCAATCGACGCAACGGCCATTCGACGAAGACGGTGCTGACCGGCACATCGAAGATGACGCTGTCGATTCCGCGCGACCGGGCGGGAACCTTCGACCCGAAGCTGATCGCCAGGTATCAGCGCCGCTTTCCCGATTTCGACGCCAAGATCGTGTCAATGTATGCACGCGGCATGAGCGTGCGCGAGATCCGCGGCCATCTGGACTATGCGATGGCCCCACAGCCGACGTTTGTTCCCAAGGCGGAACCGGAAAATCACGTCTGCATAACGCTCGATTTCAACCATTCGATATTGGGCTTCGTCGCAAATCTCTGCCGTGTCCATGTTGTGATGCATCTTATGGCCGGAATCCGAGGATGGGCGGTCAATCTCCCCCCAAGTCAGCTTGGCCCATTCAGCTAGTTTTGGAAGAATAAGGCCGTCCCAATCGCCATCGGACCAATCCCGAGGGACACCCCATGACCACGAATGTTTCCGATCCGGTTTCTCGCATGTCAAAGTCATTTTCGTAGAGAACACGGACCCAGCCTGTGCGAACCTGCTTTTCGTCGGCGATACCCACGCCTAATCGAACGCCACCAATCGGGATTCTCTCCCGAAGGCGCACAGATTTTTCCTGCTCTTTGAGTTTCGCCTCTACGTCCCGAGCAATGCGCGCTTCACGCTTCGACGACAAAATCAAGAAAAATATTCCGGAAATTATTCGGAGCGGTGCCGCCAGCGACTTTCCGCCGCCTTCTTCGCGATCTCGGCCCGCCGCTCTGGCGTCATGTTCTCGGCGCGCTTCTTTCCGCCCTTCGCACCGAGTGCCTTCGCGGCAGGGTCTTTGCCGTCGTCAATCAGGTCGTCGGCTTCCTCGCCAGTCGCAATGCGCATGACGCGGACGGGATTGCCGATCACGTCGGCGGGGCGCTTCTGGCCTTTAGGCATTCCTAGTTCTCCGCATGGCTAAAAACGACAGTTCCATCGTCCTTGCGAACTTCAACGGATACGATCCCATCGTCGCCCTTTCGAGTCTGGAACATGGATATTGCATGGTCTTTCGCGGCCTTCTCGGAGTCGAAAAACTCCTTGTCCACAATGCTCTGTCTTCCGTACCAGATGACAGTGTAGGCCATTGTTGCTCCCATGCTTTGCGCTAAGCATAGGCGCTTTCGCCTAGAGGATCAAACGCGATAGGCGTTTCCGCATATTTCAAACTGAGACACTACCCGAAGCCGGCATGAAGGCGCTGGAGGAGTTCGAGGCCGGCTTCTGGCGCCAGCGATATCCTGCGATCACTCAGAGCTGGCGGCGCAACTGGCAACACGTCGTGCCATTCTTCGCCTATCCCGAAAGCGTGCGCCGCATCATCTACAGGACGGATGACATCGACAAGCCTGATTTCGACTTTTTCGATTCCTGTTGCGTTTCTTTGTTCGGCTCAGGTGAGCCTGTTTCTTCGTCCCGGCCCACAGGATTTCCCACGCGAGCGTGTCGAGACGCAGTCAAGGCTGGCCGGTGCGATGGCGCCACGGCCGGCTGCGAGGTTTCCAGACGGCGTCGAGCACGGCGCCATTCTGGAGCGGACCGAGGGCGTCGGTCGTGCGCCAGATTTCCTTGTGCTATATTTGTCCGGCACGGACGACCACGTGGCAAAGAGTGGTGCGAGAGGATGAGAGTGCCGCCACGCAGCCGTTATAGTCGTTCCTCGTTTGTGGCATCCGTGCGCCGCTTCGGCCCGCGTGACCGCCAATGCCGAACCATTAGCTCGTAGGCACGTTCGGCATTCTCGGCCGCGGCTTTCTCGCTGTTTCGCAACTCCTTCACGTTGTAGGCGTAAGCCGAACCGCGGCGACCGACACCGCGCTCGCCCGGCGCGCCGGCCTTGAGAGCGAGCTGCCTCTGCTTTGCCGCCACCAGCGCCGGGCGAGCCCAGAAGTAGTCCTGCTCCTTTGTCAGCAGATGCCAGATCAGCACGGCGAGCTTGCGGGCGACCGCCACAGCTGCGACCTGATGACCACGCTTGTTACGGATGCGTAGGAAGAAGGCCCTGAGCGGTCCGGGCGCCTTCGCCGCCGCCCAGGCGGCCTCGACCAGCATGGCGCGGGCATGGGAACGCCCATGTTTGCTGATCCGGCCATATTTGCGCCAAGCCAAGACCGGATGGCGCACACGCGGATTGAGGCCGAAGTAGCTCACCAGCTTCTGCGGCTCGCGGAACCGCCGGGTGTCGCCGACCGCGGCGATGATACCGCTCGCGACGATGACATTGACGCCGGTGATCGTCTGAAGCCGCCGGACTTGCGCATCATCAACCGCTTCCCGGGCGATGTCGCGATCGAGGTCAGCCAGATCCTCGGCCAGGCGATCGATCTCGCGGATGTGGCGGGCGATAGCGGCCCGCTCGTCGTCGGGAAGCACCTGCCGCTCGAGCCAGGCGCGACCGCGATTGTTGAACAGATCGGCATGCGGGCACTTCGGCACGAGGTGCGCCTGCAGGATGCCATGCACCTCGTTCTTCACTCGCGTGCGATGCCGCACGACCTGGTTGCGCCGCGCGACGAGGCGGCGAAGCCGCTCAGTCCGCTCATCGGGAACCCAGACCTCCGGCAGAAAGCCGCTGGCATGGAGTTGCGCCAGAACGCCGGCATCAATCTTGTCGGTCTTGATCCTGGCATGAGCGATCGCCTTCACCTGCATCGGGTTGGCGACAATCACCCGGCCGACATAGGGCGACAGAACCCGCACCACCGCCATGGCGTTGCCCGTAGCCTCGACGACAACCTCATCAGTCCGTCGCAAACTGCGGCCGAACCCTTCCAGTCCCGAGCGGGTCATGTCGACCCGTCCGTGATGGCGCAGCCGGCCGTCTTCCCAAACCACCACCTCCGCAAAGGTGCGGTGGATGTCCATTCCAATCACACGTCTCATCGGCTCCCTCTCCTCAACAATCGGGAGCCAGCGGGCGACGCGACACCTACGGATCCGCGCTCTCGGCGCAACCGGGCAGGTCGCAGGGGCGGCCAGCTACTAACGCGAGCTCGCAGCTCATCGAATACATCGGCCTGCCCGCACTTGGCGTGCTCCCGGTGCCCCTGTCCCGGATGGTCGCACCATACGCCGAAAATCGCTCATCTCCAGCGGGGATCGGATGGCACCGTCATGATCATACCGGTTACGAACGCCATCGAGGCGCTGAACTCGAAGCTGCGCCGCGCCGTTCGAACACGTGGACACTTCCCCAACGACGACGCGGCCATGAAGCTGCTATATCTGGTCTTGAACCATGCGGCCGAGGAATGGAAACGACCGCCGCGCGAATGGTTCGAGGCAAAGGTCCAGTTCGCCGTCGTCTTCGGCGAAAGGTTCGTCAGCCAATGACGAAACCGGCCTCGCGCACAGAATCCTGACAGTCCCCAGTTTGTCCGCGTCGAAACCATTGTCGAAGTTACCCGGCCCGATGGCGGAGTGTTGCGGATTGCGCTCAAAAACGGTCCAGGCTGTGCGTCGTCAGGATGGTAGCCGAACCAGCGTAACAGCCGATCACGGATCCCTTCCTTCGACCTTTAGAGACTGACCAGTCAGCTGCCACCAAGCGAGAATGACGATCGCTCTCACTGCTGCGGCGCTGGTATCGGTGTGCCGCCAAACCAACCAGCCGCATACGCAATCACGACCAATACCACGATCACGGCTACCACGCCGTACCAGATGCGCCTGTCCTTGAGATCCATCGTTACCTCCTGCCCGCCACGTGTTGGCCACTGGGCGAATTCCTTGAGCCTTTGGCCGTCATTTCCCAGATCAGCGACCCATTTGCCCTCTGGTAGGCACACAGTAGGCTGGATAAGGGTCTTTGAGAAGCGCGCAATACGACCGCGCCGGCATGATCGCCAGCGGCTGCGACCGGTGGCTGCAGGCGTGCTCCACGAGTAGCGGGCATGGACGTCAAAAGATCGGCGATGCCATTCAGCGCCCGTGTGATCGATGCGGCGCGCGTTATCCTGATCTTCCAGCACGGCTCCGCGCAGCCGCACCCCTCATTAGACCGTTTCGAGCCGGCTGAACCGAACCGGGATGAGTTTCCGAGTCCCGAGCTGCCCTGCCGCATCCTTGTCGATGATAGTCAGAAACTGTGCTTCTTCAGATCCCAAAGGCAGAACCAGCCGTCCCCCCCGGCTTGAGTTGCTTCAGAAAACCCGGCGGTGTCTGCTCAGCCGCCGCCGTGACCAGGATCTTGTCGAATGGGGCGTGCTCAGGCCAGCCGCGCGACCCGTCTCCGACACGAATGCCGACATTGGATAAGCCGAGCCCCTGCAGGAGAGCCTCGGCATGGCTTGCGAATTCCTCGATGATTTCGACGCTCCAAACTTGCCCGGCGAGCTCCGCGAGAATTGCGGTTTGGTAGCCCAGGCCGGTGCCGATCTCGAGTACCGCCTCGTGCGGTTGCACCCGCCGCATCGCTGCCATCACCCGCTCATCGAGCGTCGCCTTGCCGAGTTCTTCGCTTGCAAGATCGGGTAGTGGGTCAGTTTGAAATTTGACGCCGCGCTTGTCGCGGTTCGGGCCGAACTCCTATATGCTTAGCGAAACGCATGGGAAGCAGGACGGTGAGTTATTCCATAAAACTTGGCAAGGAGCCGAACGTCCTAGTGATCAACGACTTGTCCAGCAGGCAGGTCGTAAGCCAAGCGCGCGAACTCAAAGCGGGGAATATCAAATTCAGCATTTACGCCAGCGACGGCACTTTGACCGAACTGTATGATCTTGAGCGTGCCGTGGAGGGGGATGACGTTGCCAACCGGACCTAAAGCCCCCAAGCGCCCGCGCGACCCAAACCAATTGGCGAAGTCGATTGTCGATCTGGCGACAGGCGAGACTGAGGACAAGAAGCCACTCGCCAGTGCCCGCAAGGGCGGGC
Source organism: Mesorhizobium sp. M0296 (assembly GCF_040321675.1). Taxonomy (NCBI): domain Bacteria; kingdom Pseudomonadati; phylum Pseudomonadota; class Alphaproteobacteria; order Hyphomicrobiales; family Phyllobacteriaceae; genus Mesorhizobium; species Mesorhizobium sp. M0296. The sequence continues at coordinate 11,897 of NZ_JAMYRZ010000051.1, read as the reverse complement.
TTATCGGTGGCAAGGCCCGCCTCAAAGCACTCACGCCAGAACAGCGCTCTGAGATTGCCAGAACGGCAGCTGCGGCGCGCTGGAAGAAATCTAGCTAAGCCGCTTTCTCTTCATCGATACCGGCAGCGATCATCATCTCTTCAACGTCATCGATGAAATCCAAGACAAGTTGGATTCGCTCTTCGCCGGGATGAGCGTCGCTGTAGTGATCAGCATCCATGCGAAGCTGCCAACAGTCGCCAACGATTTGCTTTCTGCGCTGGCCTACAGCCTTTTCGACATGACTTGACGCGGGCCGATCGGAGGACACCGATCTTCGGCAGGCGATGGAGGGCACCACCTGCCGCAAGCATCAACTATTAGAAATCACTGATGCAGTCGGGCCGGTGGAGATTGTCGGGAACTATCCGCTCATCGTGGATTATGATCGTATGTGGTCGTGGATGTAGCCGCACACTCCAAGGGTGTCCTGTAAGCCCGCTGTCGAACCGGCAGCGGGATTTCCTATGGGCGCTTGCCCCTTGGCGCCGGCCCTGCATTTCTTGGACGCGCTTATATACTCCGCGCAACAAGATAGGCGATCCGATACGCCATGAGTAGCAAAAGAACGAGGATCGTAAATTCGAGAACTGTGCGTGAGGGATAAATTTTCAACGCTCCGACTTCAACCGACGATACTGTAACGTAGTGTCGCTTGGCAGTTAATGATGAGAATGCGGTCGCTTCGGTTAGGTTTGGCGATTAATTGCGAGAATGGGGCAGCCCGGATTCTCAATTTAGTGCGCCGGGAGACCGGCAAGGAGTAGGTGGTGGAAGTCCACTGCGATGAAGGAATAGCGATCCACATCGGCCCCGAGCCGTGCGCAGACATCCGCGAGGATGCCGGCGAAGCGTCGGTAGGGGAGTGCATAGGCCAGCCATTGAGCCACGAAAGGGAATTTGTTCCGGATGCCGACGCCGTTAATTTAGCGGAAGGCGAAATGGACGGGCGCGTTTTCGCGAGCGCCTGTTCGATCCGGCGTGGTCTGAGACCCTGGCATGTGCGGAAGCTCCTTGTGCGGGAACCGGGAGATCTCTGGATTGGCCATACGCCCCAGGAGTACGGGGGGATGGTCCGCAACGGGAAGGCGAGGAGCCGTAGCCGTTGATGCACGATCCAGAGAAGTCTGACTCCGGCATAGTAGCTGCGAAGCCGACGAACAAAGCCGGACAACCGGCGGCGGAGCTGGTGGAGCCAAGGCCGGGGACCAAGGGGAACGCGGAACAGCAACACATGCACCGGACACGGAGCCGGGCTCGCATGTCCCAGTCGCTGGATCGCGTACGGCAAGCCGCAAGGCTGAGGAAGAAGGAGAAGTTCACCGCGCTCTTCCACCACATCAATGTCGATACACTGCGGACGGCGTTCTACGTGCTCAAGCGCAAGGCCGCTCCCGGGGTGGATGGCATGACGTGGCAGGATTACGAGACAGACCTTGAGCCTCGGCTCAGGGACCTGCACGAACGGGTTCATCGGGGAGCGTACCGCCCGCAACCGTCTCGCCGGACGTTTATACCGAAGGCAGATGGAAAGCAGCGGCCGCTGGCGATTGCCGCTCTGGAAGACAAAATCGTCCAAGGGGCAACCGTCATGGTGCTCAATGCCATCTATGAAGGCGACTTCTGCGGCTTCTCATACGGGTTTCGGCCCGGTAGAGGGTCGCACGATGTATTGGATGCACTGTGCGTAGCGATCAACACGCGGAGGGTGAACTGGATTGTAGACGCCGATATCCAGAACTTTTTCGGGAGCGTCAGCCAGGATTGGCTCGTTCGCTTCCTGGAACACAGGATCGGCGACAAGCGCATCATCCGCCTGATCCGGAAATGGCTGAAGGCGGGCATTCTCGAAGATGGGATCGTGACGGTAGATGACAGGGGCACGGGTCAAGGCTCGGTGATTTCGCCGCTTCTGGCCAATATTTACCTGCACTATGTCTTCGACCTGTGGGTCAACCGCTGGCGACGGCGCGAGGCCACCGGCGACATGATCATCGTGCGCTATGCCGATGATGTAATCGTCGGCTTCGAGCGCGAGGGCGACGCCCGTCGTTTCCTCGATGCGATGCGCGCGAGGCTTGAGGAGTTCATGCTGTCGCTCCATCCGGAAAAGACCCGCCTGATTGAGTTCGGCCGCTTCGCGGCGGTCGACCGCAAGCAACGCGGGCTCGGCAAATCGGAGACCTTCGCATTCCTGGGCTTTACCTTCATCTGCGGTAAATCGCGAAAGGGGCGCTTCCTGCTTAAGCGGAAGACCCGAGGCGACCGCATGCGGGTGAAGCTCAAGGACATCAAGGCGGAGCTGCGGCGTCGGATGCATTGGCCCATCCCCGAACAGGGGAAGTGGCTGAGGCAGGTCGTGACAGGTCATTTCGCCTATTATGCGGTCCCGACGAATGGCGGGGCGCTCTCGGCGTTCCGGCACCATGTGACCGATCTCTGGCGGCGGACGCTTCGGCGGCGCAGCCAACGAGACGGCTTCACCTGGGCCCGCATGACGAAGCTGACCGACGACTGGCTCCCCAAACCACGCATCCTTCACCCGTGGCCCAATGCGCGCTTCGCCGTCAGCCACCCAAGGTAGGAGCCGAGTGCTCGAATCGGGCTCGCTCGGATCTGAGCGGGGGGGCGCCCAGTAATGGGCGTCCCTACCGCGATAGTGCACGTTTTCAAATTAAGCGCACAGCTAACCAACTGAAATGATTGACATGCGATTCTCATAATTAACTGCAAAGGGACATCCCCAGAAATGAGTATTGACTTCGATCTCCGATCTCAGCGCCGGCAACTGACCAAGGCATAGCGGGCTCGTAACGATAAGGACGGTTCTCGCCATTTGAGGACCGCAACGCGTTGGCGAGTCTAGTCTGAGCGATCAAGCCCGCGCTCTGGACGAGGTCCCATCCTCACAGAATGTTCGCCCACCGGGCCAAACGTGACGCAACGGAACGGATGGTTCACCCGTAAGGTCTTGGGGAGATTGCGAAAGGAGACCAGCATATGACCTGCGAACGAGACGTCGGCACGTTCGAAGAGCCCGTGACCGTTTTGCTGTCCTCGGGCAAAGTCAGTGTTTCGAGCACCCGCGAAGCCGCCGAAATGCTGCTTTACCGCTGGCCCATTGGAGAAACCGGGCGCCGCATCCAGGCTCGCATGGCGTGCATGAAGGTGCTCGGCGGCGGCGGCGCACCGGAGATAGCGCGCGTGGCATTTCTCAGCGCCGCCAAGGAAGCGAAAATCCTGACTGCCTGACATCTCGTCAACGCGTGCCCACCACTGTCCATCGTGCATCACTCTTGCAGCGGCCATTACATTTGTGCAAACATCGTGCGTCGATCATGCGGAGACGCCGAATGCTTGCGCGAGAAGGCTGGAGCCGCGGATCTGCACTCTACGTCGACCCGCGAGTTGACGCGCTCTGTGGCGAATTCCACGTAGAGATCGTCCCCAAGGGCCGCTATCCGAAAGAAGGCCAGACGCGCGCCGTCGGCTCCATGCGCCGGCTGATCGACAATCATGGCGCTGAGCATGCACGGTTGGTCCTGTGTGTCCTGGCTGAGGGCCGCGGCGAACCACGCGCTCACCGAAGAAAGCAGCCTGACGGCCGTCTCTGACTTGCTGCTGGCCGGTCCGGACCTAGTGGAGCAGGGCATGGCCGCCGTGCTCGAGGTTTTCGCCGCGATCCCGCTCGGCGCATACATGGCGATCGTCAATGAGCTGCGCGGCCGCGTTCATCAGGGGCATGCCCTTGCCGGCATCCTCTATGTGCACCTCCGGCGCCTCACGAGGGATCGCTATCGGCAAATGAGACTATTCGGTCCCGGATGACCAAAGCTGACGCATTTCGTTCCGCCGTCGCTTGGATCGACCAGTCGCTCGCGCATGTCGCCGAGGCAGTGGAGCGCATGCCCGATGACAGGTTCCTCGCGAGCACCAGGCCGCGCACGATGAGCCGCGCTCGCCGTCTATCGACCGGTTGCCGCCGTGCTTGAGCGCGAGCGGTGGCGCCGGGTGGCCTGAAGGTCGCGACGAATGAAACGCCGGCCCAGTTCAACCCGCGCGACGTCCTTCAAAGCTGGGGGGATTGATCTTCACCAAGCGGTCTGCGGCCTCGACCGCAGTTCGTATCCTGCTGCACAGCGCGAGATTTTCGGCCAGTATTTCTTCAGTGCGTTGAAGCGCGAGCTCGGTCCGGTGGATGCGCTGCCTGGCATTGGCAACTTCCGATGTCAAAAGATCGGCCGCCATCCCGTGGCCGTGGGGTTCCATAGTGTCCATGGGTTTCTAATACATGGGGGGCGATATCGTTCCATGATGTCGGGCGAAACGGCGGGCCGCAGAAAAGCGCGATGGGCCGAATGACCAATGCGCTCCCTGTCAAAACAGCGCCAGAAACAGGCGAACGGCTTCGGCCGCTCTACGTCCCACGGGCAGAGGCGATCACGGTCCAGAGGGCCATTGATCTGTTCAGGCACGACTACAACGTAAGCGAAGACACACTCAGGCGGCTGGTGATCAAGCACCGTCTTCACAACCAGACAATGCCCGGTGCTCCGTGGAGAATAAGCGCTCCCGGTTTGGCTCTGTCGCTCGCCGGCGATGATGATGCGCTTGCGCGGTTGAGGCAGGACGTCGCGAGCACCGGACGCCGTCAGTGCCTCATCGCGAGTTCGGACCATGGCTGCGCGACCAGCCTATCACCTACGATTTGGCTTTGAAGGCGATCGTTGCGCATACGGGCCTCTTCAATCAGGGCTGGAAGGACAGTGCCGATGCGATCTTCCATACCGACGGCACTGTTCCCAAAGGACCGATCGCCTTAGTCGAGGTGCAAGGTTACGTCTTCGCAGCATACCAACCGCGCTGAACGCTCGCACCTACCAAGCCGGACAGCGCTACTGGTCGCTGCATGTTGCTGCCATCGCGCGCGCGGCGTTAGCGCCAACATAAGGAAGACGTGGGCTTGAGGCCCCACACCCCCACTCCGTTCCGCTTCGCGGACGGATATGCTTGCTCCCTCGGTCGTGCGGCACTATCCGGTGTTGAGCCATATTGCTTTTGAGAATGAAGGATGCGGCTGATCGCCGTCGCATAGCGGCTGATCTCGGCGTCGATCTGGCTGGGGTAAAGCCTCGGCGTTCGAGCTTCTTCCGCTCCTGTGACTTGTCGATGCCCGGATTAGAACCGACAACATCGCGACAGGCTATGAGGGCAAGCCGCATGACGGGCCGGTAGAGGACGACTCGAAGCACTTCGTCTACTGCCCAGTCTGCGGCCAAACGTTCGACGCGCGCGATCTTGGACAGGTGTTCCACCACGCTGAGCCGCAGCACGAGCCGCTTCCGGTCGAGTAATAGTCCAGCTAGTTGAGCTCTGGCGGCAGACCGACGTTGAGACCCTTCAGCGCGCCACCGACGTACGTTGAATGAGAAAAGGGTGCTGCGTGCACCGCGCCTTCCCCGCGCGCCGATGCTCCACCTGGACCGCAAAAAAGTCCCGCCGCACTGCCAGAACGGCGGGACCGATCAAACGCTTTGCACCAGGCGGGGGGATGCGGGGGGTTGGGCTTGCCAAGTGAGCGCGGACCGTAACCAACCCTAAGCGCAACAGCGGCAACGCGTCCACCAACCGCCGGTTGGAGCGACAGGACGATTGAGCCGCCGGCAGGTCAGGTCATCCCGAATCGCTATCGCTCGCAACCAGACGGTAGCGGAAATTGTTGCGGATGTGGTCGTTGAAATAGCGGCCCTTGGCAAACGCGGCCCGGAACGCGGCAAAGGTTTCCGGCGGTACCCCCTCAAATTCGTACCGCTTGCCGCTGGCGACGAACCACACCGAGAGGGTCCTTCTATCCAGATCATATTCCATGTTGCGGATCGAAGTAGATGGCATGAGCACCACAGGCCGAGGCCCGCGCTTGCGGGGAGCGCGGGCCGATCGGGATACCGATCTGCAGCAATACCTGGAGGGGGAGGATTCGCTGCGTGCACCGAACTTTCGCGGCGGTCCCGTGTTCCCAATCGAGATACACAAAAAGCTAGCTGCACCTTTCGGCATCACGCGGACGTTGGATTTCTGAGAAAGCGCGAGCGTCAATTTTCCCGTGAGATAGGCACGCTCCACGGCGAAAGGAGTGCCCCGCCATGACCGTCCTCGCCCACAACCTTGCCAATGACATCAAAGGATCGTGGAGGGTCGTCTTCGTGCCGGACGAACTGCATCTGTACGTGAAATTCAGCCAGCGAGACGCCGACACAAAGCCGGTTGATTGGATGAGCGTTGATGATTTCCTTGCATGGCGGCCGAAAGGCGCACTCCACAAGCGAGCGCGCGACAGCTTGGTTTCGCTCATTTGCAAGGCGTTGACAGGGCGATGAGACAAGGGAGAACCCGCGCCGAGATCAAGTGCGAGCGCCGCGGTGGGATTCGACGTTCCGAAGGCACCGCGACGATGCCGCCAACGCGATAGCTAAAGCTCTTATCGGTGAGGCGCGCGGGCTTTGCTTTGAAGCGTCAGCGGAGCGACATTTGCACCTTTCGCTCGGTGATCGCATCTTGATCCTGACGTGATGAACGCACTGGCTGATTACGCTGGGCGGCGCGAGGTGGCCCGTCTTGCGGTTATGCTCGATCTGGGCAAGCTGCTGCGCTGGATATTCAAAACCGTTGCTCCTGAACTCAGCGCAGATAGCGAATCGTCCAGGTTTCCTGGGAATCGACGACCATGTTTGAGCATGAATCCGCCAACCTGCTGACGATGCATGACCAGTGTATCGACCGCCGCTGAGCAGGCGCACACCAGATCCCGCATGGGCACCCCGAGGCGAGAGGATAAAAGCCAAGGCGCCGAACGACCATTGGAAGATCGTGACCTTCCTGGCGGCGCTGCGCCACGACCGTGTCGATGCACCATCGCTCATCGACGGACCGATCAACGGCGAGAGGTTCAAAATCTATGACGACAAAGTTCTCGTCCCCCCTCAACCCCGGCGACATTGTCGTCATGGATCATGCCTCGGCAGGCGAAAAGTTCAGCGGGTTAACGCTGGGATAAAGAGGATGGTGCGTCGCACAAAAATATTGCAATGCACTACAAATGCCGTAACGTCAGTTTCGTAGATGAATGAGACGGCTTTTGTGAAGGGCCGCCCGCTGAAAAGGATGGAAACTATGGCCAAGACCGCTGACACCGTTGAAAATTCCGAATTCCCGACCTTCGACCCGTCGATGGCTACCGACCAGATCCGCGCTGTCGCCGAAAAGGGCCTCGAGCAGTCGAAAGAAGCCTATGCGAAATTTGCCTCAGGCACCGAGACGACCCAGAAGGCGCTGCAGTCGAGCCTCGAAACCTCCAAGACCGTCGGCAACGAGCTGTCGCTGAAGACAATTGCTGCTCTGCGCGCCAATACCGAAGCCGGCTTCTCGCACCTCGAAGCCCTGGTTGCCGTGAGGGCGCCCTCCGAGTTCCTCGAGCTGCAGGCTGCCTTCTTGCGCAAGCAGGTCGAACTGACCGTAGAGCAGGCCAAGGAATTTCAGGCCGTGACGACCAAGGCTGCCGAAGATATATCCAAGCCAATCAAGGATGTCTTTGAAAAGGCGATGAAGGATCTCAAGGTCGCCTGATTGAGTCTAGGCGATCGGAGATACCCGCAAAACGACGCCCTTCTCCAGCCGCCTTTTTCTTTTGGGCTGACCGGCTATGTGTCTCTTAGGTCAGCTTTGGAAGGCGGGCCTCGGTTTTTGATCGCTGGTCGTCTAGCGACGCGTTCATGTCTCTGATGGCATCGATAATTTGCTCCAAGGCTATTCCGAGCTGACTTGAGCGCGGACTGGCTCGCGCGGCGGAGCTTGCCGTCCAGGGCAACACCTATATGCGAGGTAGCCGAGAACGATCCGGAGCTTAAGCGCGCTATCGAGGCGGCAGAGCAGACCCGAGAGGGGCCGGCAGAAGTGCAGGGCAAAACCCCTGCAAATGTCGATGCCGTGACCGAACAGCAGCGAGATCGTCGCCCCGAGGAGGCCGAGCGCCGGCCGGACGAACCGTCCGAGCAGGCTCACTAACTGGGTCGACCGTAGATGCTACAAATCGGCTGCAGGATAAGTTAGACAGCGACAAGGAGGCCGCACAACGAAGCGCCGCCTGATCCTGGGCTGCAGATCATGCTCGTGCATCAGGCGCCGGATCTTCTTGTGGTTCACGACGAGGCCTTGCTGACGCAGCGCAGCGCCGACACGGCGATAACCGTAGAACTCGAACTCGTCGCTGATCGAGAACATTGCCTCGACGATCGCGGTGTCGTCGGCCGGGTTCTCCAGGGGATCGTAGTAGGTGGAGCGCGCGATTCCCATCAACCGGCATCCTTCGGCAACGCTGATGCCGCAGGGCCGGTGATGACGGATGTAGTCCCGCTTCTCGGCCGCGGTGCGTTTCTCAGAGCCCCCTTTAGAAACTCAGTTCCAGAGCCTGCTTACCGACCAACCGTTCGAGCGCTGCGATCCGTGCTTCGTATTCCTGGATCAGGTCAGCGGCCTGCGCATCATCGTCGAACGCTCCTTGCTCATATTTGCGCACCCAGATGCGGATCAGGTTGTGCGAGACATCGTGATGCTTAGCCAAGCCGTGCAGCGTCTCGCCGGCGATGAACTCCTGCGCGACCTGGCGTTTGAACTCGATGCTGTGACTGCGGTGCTTTGCCATGGGTTCTCTCTCCGAAAACCCGGAAGGCTGGTCAATCCACACATCCCGATCTGTCCACCCTCAGGGGCGCACTCCAAAATGCCGGCTTTTTTGGCCGGCTTTTGGCCGTTCTGATAGTTGCGGGCCTGCGCCACTCAAGCCTTATGCAAGGATAAGAAAATGGCAGACGAACCGAACCGGAATCCGACTGCTGATGAAATAGCCGGCATGCAGTGGTGGAATTCACTTACCGAGACTGAGCGCGCGGACTGGCTGGCCCGGGCGGATTCGGCAGTGCCTGCCGAGGCTTGGGCAGCATATAAACGTCAAGGAACGCTCGATCTACAACCTCCTGGCGGGATCCACTAGAGCGGCTGACAGTCGCTCGCGGGAAGGTGGCCGGCGCCGTTTGGGGGGCGTTGGGGTAGATTTGCCTGTTAGGCGCCGGCCAGGCGGGATTGGGGTCTCCCACCGCAGGAAGAAGCTAACAGAGGCAAGTGAAGTGGGTATGGCGTGATCGCGGAAGGTGGCCCGGAGCACGGCACCGGCCTCTCCGGAAATCGCTTGCTAGTAGCGCCAACCTTGCTTGAATTCGTCGATGAACCATCGCTCGACGTCGTCCCGCACCGAAGTGCTGCTTCGGAATTTCAAGTGGCCCGGCGACTTCTGCTCAAGCCAAGAAAAGAAATCGGAAAATCTTGGATTCTCTGGCTGATGCGGAAGCCCGCGCTCTTCAGCCCATTTTGTGCAAAAGTAGCGAACACCCTGTTCTGCTTCATCCCTAGTCATGACGGGTGATCACCCAAAGGCAAGTCTTCTGTTCCGACACAAAAGCAAGGCGCCGACGACGCTGGTGCGTTCGAACGGCAGCGTGCTAGCCATCCGCGTCCCGCCGATCAATTTGAGACGGCAATTGAGACCGACAACCCGCCGAGCTTTACGGCCAAAGGAAAGTCGGCGGCCCATCTTTCAATGAGCATTGCCTGAACCCACCGACCTGCGGATTGCCAGTGGCCCCGCGATTCGCAGCTTTGCCGGAACAGAGGCGTGCCGTCTAGCAATGTAGGCGTGTACCGTTCCAGGTGCGGAAGTTTTCGAGACTTCTGCCTTAAACCCTCTCAGCCATTGCTCCAGATGTGATGTTTTCATGCCATCCTGCGTCACGCGCCAGCGCTCGCGTTGCGCAGCACGAGTGATCTAGGTTAGAGATAGCCCGACGGCTCCTTACGAAAGGTCGCCGCGGATAACCCGAACGTTCAGCTGCCTCAACGCCGGCACGAGTTCGGCATGCCGTTCGAGCGCCGTGGCCCGTCGGGCCTTGAGCCTGCCCTCAACGGCGCGGTCGTAGACCGCCACGCATTCCGCTCCGGTCAGCCGCGAATAGTAAAGGATCCCGTCAACTGCGAACCCGTTAAAGAGAGCCTGGCTCAGCTTCCGGCCTTCCTCCTGTTGTTTGGCACGTGCAGCGTCGGTGCTGATCCCAAGCCGCAGCAGGCCGGTGGTCCGGACGTCGATCACCGTCAGGGGCGACGTAGCAGAGACTTCGGACACGGCCCAGCCAGCGATTTCCGAGAAATGCAGCATGCGGTAAGATTTTCCCTCGAACCGGTCGCGAATAATCGTCTCGGCGATCGCCGTCGCCAGGTCGCGAGCAATGTAGAGGACCATGAAGGACCGGTCGGGGCTTGCGAAGCGCGATTGTCCGAACCCCATGCCCAATGGAGTAGCTGCGTACTCCTGTCGCATTGCCCGCAGGTAGTGTTGCGGCTGGAACCTGATTGCCAGGTCCGCGACGACTTCGGCGTCAAGCTCCACGATCAGCCGAAATCGAACTCGGCGTCAGCGACGACCTCATCGATGCGCCCAGCCTTGAGTCGGTCGAGCGGCGTTTCGCCGGTGTCGCTCACATGCTGCTGGGTCAGCCACAGCCACGTCGCACGAGGATTCCCGATGATCTTCGTGATCCGGGCCATGTCCTCAACAGGACGACCGTCGACGAATTGGGCCAGCGGAAATACGTGCTTCCGCTCGCCCTTGAGCAGTCCGATCACGGCTCCGCGCCTTTGCCAATCGTGCAGGGTCGAACGCTTCGTCCCGAACATCTTTTCGATCTCGCCGGGACCGGCGACAGGACCAGCCCAATCCTCAAGGCGTGTCGGCGTTGCATATTCAGCGAGGCGCAGCCGGCCCTCTTCAAGATCAAAGACCTTCCCGCGGCCTGCGCCCTGGCTGACCTCCACGGGCTTTTCGACCTCTACTGGAGCAAGTATCTTACTGGGTCGGGCGAGCTCCGTGACCACATTCTCCACTGCTCTCGCCAGTGCCTGTTCGTGCGCAGCGATCTGGCGCTGCTCGGCAGGGGACAGACGAGACGTTACCGCCGTCAGGGCGGCGACCGCCTTGCCGGCGGCTTTCAGAGCGGACTTGGATATTCCTGGATGGCGTCGCGATAACACATCGAGAATGTCAGCGACCATCTCACGATCGACCTTTGCATCTGCGCGAACTGCCGAGTTGCGAGCGTTCATAACGACCACCATTGGCACCATATTTCTCGCCCTAGATAGTACGGATTGTCCGAAATGTCCAGATTGTAGTCTGGCAAATTTGCACCTGTTGCTGGTGATCTGGACCCATTCCGGACCTTCCTGACGCCGGATCGCTTTTCCCGAAAGGCGGCGTCCACAGAACCAACGCTCATGACCCGAAAAGGACCTCTGACCATCGCATGGCGAATGACCGCTTCGCGCCCGATGCACGAACCCGCTTCGCGGGATGGTCGCCTAGTTCTGAGATGACGCGTATTCATAGGCCTTGAGCAGGTAAAGCCTGCGATCCGACCATGGAATTCCCTTCAACGAGAGGAACTTGCCATGGCTACCTTGTCGACCGACGCTCCGATCACGCCACTTCGCCAGCGCATGCAGCAAGACATGCTGATGCGGGGCCTGGGACGACAACCTACGACGGACGGAAAGGATTTCCGATAGCTGAAGTGGCAGTTCTAGGACTTTTGAACTGTTCGCTTTCCAGTGCGGTTGCAAGCTCAGGTGTATCAAGCAACTGCTCGACCGCCGCGGCCTTCTCTGAATCAGATGTCATTTGCGCGCCTGTTCCGTGCGGACAATATCAACAATGCAGCGCGCCCGCCATCGCCAAAGCTGCATTTGACGCACCGCGT
>NZ_JAMYRZ010000050.1:0-38190 GCF_040321675.1 Mesorhizobium sp. M0296 | reverse complement strand
TATGATGTCGGCAGGTTCGGCGGCATTCCGGCCGCACCGCGAACGTCAGCTTCGGAGAAGCGCCGGAAAGGTCGGCAATTGGCGCTCCTTGCTCGTTCCACAGCCGGCAGAGTTGACTGCTATTGACCCAGCAGCGATCATAATGATCGCCACCAAATCAGCGTTTGTTCTCCGTTAGCGCTATTTCAACGCGAACCTCTCAACCATGGACGCGATCCGGTCTTTGGCGCATTAAGGAGGCGGACTCCTACACGACGGGGAAGCCGGTCCTATCCTTTCCACATCGTCGAGCGGAGAAGAGCCTGCATGTGCTCTGCCAGGTCGAGCTCACCGCGCGCCTCGATCTTCAAAAGATATCGTGCCTTGGCCCGGCGATCACCTTCCCTGACCGCAGGATAGGCGCATACAGCCAGCAGCGCCCTTTCCTCAGCCCGGCTGGCTCTGTCGTGGTCGTGATTACTGCGATCCATTTCGTGGATCGCCTTGGCGAACGCAGCGTACATTGCCTTGTGCGTGTTGATCAGCGCCCGCAGATCGCGGGATGGTTCCCGGTCCTCCCGTCGCGGCTTTGTGGCGAAAGCCGATGCCGCAACCGTCGAGGCGAAAACGGCGCTGGCGGCGTTGAGAAGCAAGGCGCGGCGATTGATCCTGGACATGGTGAACTCTCCTCTTCACTTCACGGCAGGCTGCCAGAACGATGTCGTAGGATCGGCCAGCTGCGCTTCCACAGTAGCATGACTGCCGGCGCGTTCATGTCAGGATGGATGGTAACGTTGGATGCGTTCCAGCTAGGGGCAGGGCTAGGGCGACCGCGGCGATCGCATCTCGCGAGGCATTTCGATCGATTATTTCCCCTCGGCATCGCCACCAACGAACGGATCGCCATTCTGGCCGTGGTCCGTGGTCATGGTGATTGCTCCGACTTCGCTTCGATCATGGGGCGCCGCTCACGCGGCGCCCTCGGCGGCAATGGCTTTCATCACCCGTTCGGCCGCCCATCGTCCGGCCTCGTTAAGACGGCGCTGCCAAGCGCCTTGCGTGTGCGAAATCCTCGGATTCATGCCGATGGAAATGCTGTTCAGCGCTGCCCCGCATCTATGGGGCGGCACGCCGGAGGAAGCGCGCGACAGTATGGAACTCGCAGACAGGTCGTGTCTCTGCCGCACGGCACCAAGCGCGATCTGCTGGCCCTGGTCAAGAAAACGGTGGCGTGGAGCGTGCTGCGGACGGAGCGGCGGCGGAACCGCAAAAGGGAGAAGAAGGACGTCTTTAGGCGCCTCGCGCTGCGATGAGTGGCGCCGGGCGGGAGCATCACCGCGAGGCATTCATAGGGGTACGCCTTAAGCATCGACCTTCTTAAGCTCCGAGAGCCGCACAAGGCCGTTCTGGCTGCGGAATGTCACTGTCGCATCCGTACTTTGCGCCTGGGCGATCCGGGTGAGGTGATCGATGATTCAAACATAAGCGCGTTTCCGCTGCATCGGCGGCGGAAATTGGTCGAAGGTATCGCCCGGTCCTAGAATCCAAGAACGGGGAGGACGCGAATGCCTTCCGGCGCAGCACCGCCAGACAATTCTCGTTCAACTCCGGCAGGCACAAGCTGAGCGGCCGACATGCGGGCGCTTCTCTGACTTTCGTCCTCCTCGCGGTCGCAGCTCAATAGCGGCCGTTCGGCAAAAGGAACAAAGTGCGGTGTCGCTGGTTGAGATTTGTTGAGACCAGAGCGGGAGGCTTTCCCCGCTGCTGTGTCTGACGTCTCGTCCAGCGCAAGGATTCGCCGTGGGCATTCTTGAGAGCCTGAAGAAAGCTACCGAGCAGGCGACGGGTATCGCGCGACCGAGAAAGCAAGAACTCGCCGAATTTGCGAAGGTGAACAAGCCATTCGAATTTCGGTTCAAGGATGACGGCCTCGTGCCGAACCACCCCTTCTGGCCATTTGTCGTCTATCGTGGCGCCTCGGTGGAACAATTTGACTCCGCAGCCGTGCTGGAAGCGCTTTTCGAGGCCAATGGCTGGAGTAGCGGCTGGCGGGACGGCATCTACCACTACGTTCATTACCATTCCCGCAAAAATGAAGTGCTTGGGGTTGCGCACGGAACCGGCAAGGTTCGGTTCGGGGGCAACAGGGGCCGTACATTGTCCTTGAAGGCCGGCGACATGGCAGTTCTTCCGGCCGGCACCGGTCACCAATGTCTCTCCGAGTCTGCTGGTTTCCTGGTGGTCGGCGCTTATCCCGCATCCGGCGCTTATGACGAATGCACGACAGCGCAGGAACATGAGCGGGCATTACGAACGATTCCCAAGTTGGCCGTTCACGGAAGGACCCGGTCTATGGGAGCAAAGCGCCGCTTGTGTCAGTGTGGAAAAAATGAAGCTTGAAGATGAAGTCCGCCACGTTTCCGAAGAGTTGGACGATGATGTACTGAATGACGCTGTGCGGGCGCTGCATCGTCGAGTGAAGATCGTTCATGATTTCGATATCCCCTACATTGCTGGCTACAGCAAAGATGGCAGGACGATTTATATCGATCGCCATATGCCTCGCACTATGGATTGGAAATCCGCCAAAGTCCGGCTTGCCCCATTCCTGCTAACGCACGAGATCGTTGAAAAGGCGCTCCTAGACGAACTCGGGCTTCATTATCTGCACGCGCATCAAATCGCCCTTCGAGCCGAACGCGAGGCCGTGAAGGCGGCGGGTGTTGGCTGGTCCGCTTACCAGGCCGTCAACAAAAAGAACGAAAAACCGATCTCCGAAGAGAAGCTCAAGAAGATCCCCAAGGATCTTGACCTGACGCCCTACCGCGACATGAGTGACTTTTCAACGCTCGAGCGTCTGCTGAAGGCACAACGATAGTCGGACAGGCCAATGGTCCTCGCTTGCCAGTTCTATGACCGCCGCCTCGCTGCAGAGCCGACGATGGTCTTTGTTAGTTTCGTGCCCGGCCGAAAGTAGGGCTTCAGTCGCAGATGCTAAGGAGGCAGTAGGTTTCCCTGTTCCTTGGCCGCTTCGAGAAACGCCCCGCGACTACTTCGCGTTTATCGATCAAGGCATGCATGGCAGAGCTGCACTGCGCTGAGCCATTTGGGGCCACACTGCTTGGTCCTGTGCAACAGCCGCTCGGCGGCCCGTTCGATGTTGTTGCACTGATAGGCAATGCCACGACGGGCGATCCTTACGGAAACTGGCTTCGGGATTGGCGCTTAATTTGAGAAGCTGGAAGGTCGGATGTGCGCACCCACTGGTCATCGCGGAGGATCAGACGATCCATAATTCCCATGGCTGCCTCCAAAAGACAGCCTTGAATCTGATTTGCTCAGCCCTGGGAATCCCAAGAGTCCACACGACCCAATGTGCGTAGGCTTTTGATCTTCTCGTCGAAACCCATGTTTCGATTACTCGACGTGCCCCATTGACGCCAAGTACCTCGCCCAGAGCAGCTCCGATGCAGCGCGGACTTGGTCAGCATTAGACAGCCTAGCGGGTCCTTCCCAACATAGCCATGGGCACCGGCCTGCTACTCACGGAGCACCCCCTCCTCCCTGGCAGCAGCCTCGAAAGCCTGACGGACCTCTTCCGGAGTCACACGGTCCTGAAAGGCGTCGGCGCACAGTTGCACAGCCTTCCTCCACTTAGGTCGCATCTTGGTCGACTTCATGAGTTCCTCGGCGGCGCCCTCGACGTTGTTGCACCCGTAGGTGACCCCAGGTCGGTCGGTCTTGACGTACACCGGAGGGGAGAACCAATGGGTTACCATGACAACTCCTACTCAGGGGAGAGATACATCTTGGCCTCCTTGGCGGCAGCCTCAAAGGCCTTTCGTATTATGTGGGGGTCAATCGAATCGCCCTCCAAGGCTGACAGGCAGAGGGTCGCCGCCTTGTGCCAGCGAGGCCCTCGCCGGGTTCACATCTTGAGCTGCTCAAGGGCTTCCTTCGCATTGTTGCAGCCATGCCTGAGACCGCTTTCAGTCTTCACGAACACCGGCGGGACGAACCAGATGGGCGCCATGATACCTCCTACTCAGGGGAGAGATACACGTTGGCCTCCTTGGCAGCCGCCTCAAAGGCTTCACGGACCTCATGGGGGGGACACCCTGCCCTGGAACGCGTCGACGCAGGATTGGACCGCTTTCGTCCACCTCGGGCCCTTTGTGTCCCATGTCATCAGTTCTTCGGCGGCTCCCTCGACGTGGCTGACCCCATTGCGAATGCCCGGACGTTTCGTCTTCACGTAGACCGGTGGAGAGAACCAGAGAGGACCCATAAGGGGGAACTTAGAGCGGCAAGAGCCCGCCGACCAACCCCGCTTTAGCCGCAGCTAAGGGAACGATCTAGGCCCTCGCGGGTTTAGAGGTGGCAGCGGGATTCTTCGTGGATGTGCAGCCGCTGTGGGGGGGTCCGTCGCCTCTCCCTCACCGGCGGCGGGCTCCTTTCGCGAAGGCGGTGTTGGTAATAGACACCTAGAACCTTATACCGCATCCAATTTAGCTAGTTCTCATTGGGGGAGTAATGTCCCCTCCTCTTTTGCAGCAGCCAGGAATGCCTTGCGGGCCTCCTCAGGTTCCATCTCGTCGAAAATCACGGCCATGCAAACGCGCACCGCGAGGTCCCAGCAAGGGCCACGCTTGGTCCACTTCATCAGCTCCTCGCCGGCTGTCTCGGCGTTGTTGACGTTGTGGATGATCCCGGGACGCTCGGTCTTGACGGGGACCGGAGGGTTGAACCAGTGGAGAGCCATGAAGCGACCTCACAGGGCGGCTTGCCTCTTCCGCGCCTCGCAGGGTCTTGGTGATGGTGATCGAGGTATGCACGAGCCTGGTCGCGGCCATCGGGCAAAACCCCCTGGCGGCAAAGCTTGCTCCATGAAATTGATGCCGCCGTCATCATCCAAGCGGCGATAGCGAAAGTGGCATGGTCAATGTTTGCAGGCGCTTGAACCCTTGGGAGCGTAGCTGTTGGAGGTCATCGATATTGTCTTTTGGTTTCAGGTGTAGGTTGGGCCGGCGTTGGTCTGTTTCAGGTTCGATACAATCAAGCCGGTCTTGCGACGGTCCGGACGAACGCAGCGTCAGCGCTGCTCCGCAGCAGCACGCTGCAGACGGCGGTCGCCAGCCAGCTTGAGGCGCAGTTGCCGCAACCACTCGCCATCCTCTCCGAGCGGAACACAGGACGGCTACGCGAATCTGAGCACTGCCAAATCGGCCTAATTTTCCACTGCCGAATGGACGATGAGACGCGTAAGCGAGTTTCCGGACCGGAAGCTATGCGTTGGGTTGCCCAAACGATGCAGAGGCGCTGCTGTGTTGGCGCGACACGCTCGACCGCAGGTACGGACGGCATAAGAATTTTGGAGAGGCCCGTGGTGACTGGGGATTGCGCCGGTATTGGCGACGCGTGAAGACTGGGTCGATATCTGGGGCGCGGCAGCACCTGCAAGGGCAACTTCATACCGGAGAGTGGAGGCCGCGCTGGGAGGTTGTTGCTTCGGCTACCAACTCAAAGTGATTGTCCGGGAGAGTTCGGCGATGTCGCCATAGATCATCGAACCTGTGACGAGAAAACATTTATCACCGAGGACTTCGAAGAGTGAGCTTGACGCGGTACAAACCGGCAGGTTCTTCGAATTGGCGTACGTGCCCAAGGTCGCGGTTTCGACCTTACGGTCCTTGGCTTCGGCACAGCCGACACTGATCGCGAGGATTGCGATAGCAGTGAGAGTCGTCTTGCTCATATTTTTGCCCCTGGAGCCAGCTCTTGTCGGGTAAGTCGCGCGATGCATCAAAGTAGCACCGGCCGACGATCGGCTTCATCCATCGATTGGAGGAAGCGGGCTCATCCATAATTGGCAATATCTTGAGTAAGGCGCCGAGCGCACCAGACTCATGGAATGGCGCGGGGCATAGGTATTGGTGACGTGGTGGCGATCACAGCCACAGTCCGCAGACGGGTCAATGAGGACCACGTCAGCGTTCCATCCCGAGCTATAGCTTTCCGCATTCGATCATCGATCATACCAAGGTGAAGAAGGGGCAGCAGATCGAGCTTACCGGAGAGATCACGCGCATAGACGAGCAAGGCGGCAGGGTGACCGTCGATCTGGGACCGCTGGTGACGATCGACATCGACAAGCTCAGGCTGGTCGAGAAGTACAGGACGCCAAAACCCAAGAAGCCGCTGCGCGACATGGTGGATCAGCTCGCGGACCGCCGCTTATCCACGCGACATCGGTACCACTCAAACGAATGGCAATTTTCTGTCTGAATGCGTTTAGGATCCATGCTCGGAGACCACGCATGGGTATCGCGCGGGAGACAGGTGACTCCCCGTTTCAAGGCGTCGAGATGCTACGAGCACTGAACAGTCAGTTCCTTAGACCTAAAGATCGGGCGATCTGCCAGCGGGTTGTCGACCAGGTAACCGCCGACGCCAAATGGTACAGCACCCCGATAGACGGTCAGATTCTGGCCTCGACCACGCTGAATCTCTTTCAATCAGGGGTCGTAAACGAAACGAATTTGCTGGCACATGTTCGCGCGCGGCGCCACGACTTCACTAAACTTACAGGCTAGTTCTTCACCCTCGCGACATGGGCGCGAAATGCGGCTCTTCGTAGTCCGCCGGCCTATTGTTAAGCAGATTGAGCGCCCGCTTTATGTCCCGATGCAGATGGTCGATCGCTTCCCAATGCTCGCCAAATGGCTTGAGCGACAACTGCGCGTCGCGGAGTTCTACCGTCAGAAGCCACGCCTGTCGTTCAATTTTGGCGAGGTGATATTCGGAAACGGCTTCGTGTCGGCGAGGGTGCGGCATCCCGCAAAATAGGAATATATTCCGCATGCCGTCAAGGTACATAGAGTTCGTCCCGCCCTCAGCGCCTGCTCGCCGCGGGCATTTTGGGGGGAAGCATGAAAATCAGGTTATGTGCGTTTGTAGGCCATCGGCGTTTTGTCGGGCTGCGCTACTCGCCCAGCCGACATCAAGTCCATGCTGGTTTCGTACAGCGTATACGCGGGCAAGTCCTGCAGCCAGTTGGAAGCCGAACTTTACCGAACGAGTTCCGACCTGGCGCCGATAATGGGTACAAGACAGAACCGCCCGCCATGACGTGGACGGCGTGTTTTGGCTTGGCTTGCCGTTGGCAGCATGATCGACAACACAGATATCAAGGCACATGAAGCCAAGATCGAGCTGAAGGGCAACATGGACGCGATCAACGCAGCCCGACGAAAGGGCGGGTGTGTTGCCGGCACTCTGTAAGCCGTTCCAACGTTAAAATTGTCGGCCTGCTTCCCGCCCTCGCGACTGCGGAGTGATCGTTTAATCGATTGACTCGCGTAATGCACCGGCAGTTAATCTCCCCGCCAGGGCAAAAGAGGGGCTATGAAACTGGGAGCAAACGATGACTGTCCAAAAAGAAGACTATCGAACCAACAGAGCCGACTACGCCATAGCTGCGATGCATAGCCGAGCGACCGCTGAGGGCGATCGTGACGATTTGGTGGCGAGGAAAACGTCCCTGTGGGTAACAGATCGGCGATCTGCAAAATTGGCTGCAAACCCGTCCGAAAGCTCGCCAGAACCCAAGGCAAAAGCGCGCGGTAAGTGAATCGTGCCAGCCACTTTCTTACCGCCGCGTACTTCGTTCGCATGGTTCAATTACATTAGATTTATCTAATATGCTAACCAGCCAGTCGAGCATTCCCGAACGCTCGCTGGTCAGGCCCAGCGGCCCCCCTAACCCAAGCTGCTGGGCCGCCACTCAGAGCAAAGCGCGATGTATGAGCATACTAGCATAACGGTGATCGTCTCCACCTTGCCGGCCTTGCTTAGCACCACCTGAAAATCAGCTTCGAATCCCCGAAGGTGCGGGGTCCCAGTGGCCATCACTAGATATTTCGAGATTTGCGGTTCGAGCCGGCTCCCTTCATCGGCATGAGCGGTGACGGAGTACATCATCTTGGCAAATCAACACAGCCGGCATCCTCGTCCCCTCGTTCGGTCGAAAGCTAGGTGGAACAATCAGGGTGCGCAACTTGTCATCACTGATATTGCCGCTTCACCCCAGCTTTGAGCGTGCGCCCTTCCGCCTATGCCTGGTTCATCGTTTTTTTACTTTATTAGCGCACGTTCATAAACGGACATGTTGGTGTAGCTTGTACGTGCCCAAAGCCCCGGCGCAAC
Organism: Mesorhizobium sp. M0296; assembly: GCF_040321675.1. Classification (NCBI taxonomy): domain Bacteria; kingdom Pseudomonadati; phylum Pseudomonadota; class Alphaproteobacteria; order Hyphomicrobiales; family Phyllobacteriaceae; genus Mesorhizobium; species Mesorhizobium sp. M0296. Next base: position 30,006 of record NZ_JAMYRZ010000050.1, on the reverse strand, counting down.
GACCCAGTGCCGGGGCTTTTTTGTCCGCCTGGTAATCCGCGTGTTCAATCCAAGGTCGCTCTCAATTCGAACGCGAGCGAATCACGCCGCAAAGTCCCCTAGGCAAGACGCTGTGGGCGGGACCGCGGTGCGAAGCGCGAGTGCGGAGGAACTTTCTGGCACTCCGCCAATTATTCTGCATGTCCCAAACAGCACACGTCGAACCGCCCCTTCTCTCTCAGGGCAGCCCGGACAGGAGCGTGAACTGCGCAGTCGCCCTCGACGGCGTGTACGCCGCTCTGGCGTCCTCTTGCATCGAGCAAGGCTGGACGGCTGAAGAGACTGCCACCGCACTTTTCAACCTCGCCTAGGAACGAGCCTAGCTGTGCGTGTTTCGGCATTTCGACGTCGCGGTGTCGGATTATTTGCATGCAAACCAGTTTTACGACGCTATCTTCCCATCCTCAACGGAAGATTCTGGGAGGAATGCATGGCTGCCCATGAGCAACATGCCGTTGAAATCATTAGGGACAAAGAGTGGTCGGTTCGCGTGACGGTCAACGGCATCACCACCACGGTCCCTTTTACATCTGAGAGCTACGCGCGTTCGTTTGCAGACGGTCAGGCGTTCCGACTGGGCGTTCAGGTCGCGGAGATCAAGAAGGCGGCCTAGCTGCGCGCTTGCCCCAAGAGCCCCACAGCGATTGAACCTCGAGTCACCAAAGTCGGTTGAAATTAGCCGTTGCGCGGCATAAGAGCTTGTGCCTATAGTTAGTACGTGGCTCGCACGAACAAACAGACTGACTGTGACGACCTGTAGATGGCGCCAAGCTGGGCTGCTGCGCGGTCTGGAGGTGAGCCGGAACACTCCGTCAACAGGGGATACGCACAGTGAATCGCTTTCAGAAACTCTCGACCGCAGCGCTCGTCGCAGCATCCTTCACGTCGGCCGCCCTCGCCGCGAATGACAAGCTGACGATCGGCATCGTCACCTTCTCGACATCCGACGTCGACACAAACCAGATGGTCGACACGATGAGCCAGGAAGCCAAGTCCAAGGGCTGGTCGGTGGAAACGCTCAATGCCAATGGCGATCCTTCGCAAGCGATCACCAGCATCAAGCAGCTGGCAACCAAGAAGGCGGACGCCATCATCGTCACGGTCTTCGATTCGACGGGCCTGGCGGCCGGGCTCCAGGCGGCGGCGGACGCAAAGATCCCCGTGCTTTCGGCCGGCGGCGGCATGGCAGACGGGATCGCGCTATCTGCAAGTACCGGTGCTGCGCAACCGCTGATCGACTTGATGCTGAAGGACATCGGCAAGTCCGGAACTGTACTCGACCTCACCTACCATCCCGGCATTCCGTGCCGCGAACGAGCCGACGCCTTCGATGCGGCGGTCAAGGCAAATCCGGGGCTCAAGGCGAGCTCGCACGAGATCAGCATCCCGGGTGCTGCCGAATCCTCGCAGGCCGCGACCAGCGCCTGGCTTGCAGCCAATGCCAACGCCAAGGGGCCGTTCGCCATCTTCAACTGCTATGACGACAACGCCATGGGTGCGATCGCGGCGCTGAAGCAGAACGGCCGCAGCGACGTGAAGGTCTATTCGTTCAACGCCACGGCGCCCGCTGTCCAGGCTGTCAAGGACGGGACGATGACCGCCACGCTCGGTGTCGATCTGACTTCGGCAGGCAAAATGCTAGTCGATCAGATTCCCGACATCCTGGCAGCCGGCGACCAGTGGAAGCCCAAATCCTTCGTGCCAGGCTATACGCTCGTCACCAAAGAGAACGTCGACAAGTTCATCAAGGACAATCCGCAGTAAGCTCTCCTGATTGTGGGTCTGGGCCGGACTTGCCTGGCCGGGCCGGAGTGCTGTCATGAGAGCCGCCATGTCCGCTGATCATTCCCTGCCCGAAACCCACGCTCCGGCAGAGGCGCCCCGCGTCCTGCCGTCAACGCAGACCGGCTATGCCTCGCCCAGTGCCCGACAGCGGCGCGCGTTGCTCATGCGCCTGCTTGGGACCTATGGCACCATCATCGTGCTGGCGTCGATGCTGGGGATCTTCTCGGTGCTGGAGCCGGGGACCTTCGCAACCATCGGCAATTTTCGCAATATCGTAAACGACATGGCGATCGGCACCATTGTCGCGGCCGGCCTCACCGTGCCACTCGTCGCCGGTGATTTCGACCTCAGTATCGGCTATGTCGCGAGTTTCTGCGGGCTTCTCGTGGTCGGGCTGTTGAGCAGCAGTGGCTTGCCGATCCTACCCGCCATCTTCCTTGTCGTCGGCCTCGGAACGGTCATCGGCATTGTCAACGGCATTGTCGTTTCGAAGATCGGGGTGAACGCCTTCATTGCCACGCTTGGCACGGGCACCATCGTCGTCGGGCTGAACTACGCCTATTCGGGCGGAATTCCGCTGCAGCTCACCCAGTCGCGCGAATTCACAAATATCGCGATCGGCCGGATTGCCGGAGTGCCGCACCTCGTCATCATCATGGCTGTCGTGCTTGCGCTGCTGTGGGTGATCCTCAACCGAACAGTGCAGGGCCAACACATCAAGGCCATCGGCGTCAGCCCGGAATCAGCGCGCCGCGCCGGCGTCGCCGTCGATCGCAGCCGCATCGTTGCCTTCGCCATCGCCAGCACCTGTGCTGCTATCGGTGGCGTGCTGATGGCCTCCAATCTCGGCTCCGGCCAGGTGACGGCGGGTGACAGCTTCATGCTGACGTCGTTTTCGGCCGCCTTCCTCGGTTCGGCGGCGCTGCGAGAGGGTCAGTTCCATATCCTCGGCACCTTGATCGGCGTGCTGACGGTCGCCGTCGGCAACAATGGGCTGGCCATGATCGGCGCGCCGATCTTCACGCAGTTCCTGTTCACCGGCTGCCTTCTCGTCGTCGCCGTAGCGCTCGGCGGTATTGGCCGCCGCTATGCGAGGGGATAGGCCATGGCGCAGAAGATGCTGCTCAGCCTGCGCCGGATCTGCCGCAGCTTCGGCGGCATCCAGGCACTCGATGACGTTTCGCTGGACATCGCCAGGGGCGACATACTCGGCCTCGTTGGCGACAATGGTGCCGGCAAGTCGACGCTGATCAAAATCCTGGCCGGCGCGCATGACCCGACTTCCGGCGACGTGATCCTCGAAGGGCGGCCGCAAAAGTTGTCGCCGCCGTCCGAAGCGCAACGCCTCGGCATCGAGACGGTCTATCAGGACCTGTCGCTGATCGGCACGTTCACTGCCGCCGAAAACTTCTTTCTCGGCCGCGAGATTGCGCTTGGCCGCGGCCCGGCGCTGCTGCGCTGGATCCGCCGCAAATCGATGGGCGACATCGCGATGCGCGGCCTCGAGGAACTACACATCGATATCCCCGGGGTGCGCAGCAAACCGGTGGATCGCATGTCCGGCGGCCAGCGCCAATTGGTGGCGATCGCGCGCGGTGCCTTTTGGGGCCACAAGCTGCTGCTGCTCGACGAGCCCACCGCAGCGCTCGGCGTGCGCGAATCCCGTGAGGTGCTCGACCTCATCAAACGACTCGGCGCCCAGGGGCTAACGATCATCATGGTTACCCACAATCTCGATCATCTCTGGCAGGTGTGCACCCGCGTGGTGGTGATGCGCAGGGGCCGCAAGGTCGCCGATCTCGCCAGTTCCGGCACCAATATGGAGGAGGTTGTTGCTTACATCACCGGCGCCAGGCAGCCGGCGACCGCGCAGGCGGGCGCATGAGTCCGAGTGAAACGATGACGCTGCGCCGGCTGCTCGCGGATGCGCCGAGCCGCTGGGGCCATTGGGGTGCCGACGACGAGATCGGAGCGCTTAACTATCTGACCGCCGACGAGGTCAAGCGCGGTCTGGCGTCGGTGCGGGACGGCCGCACCTTCACCCTCGGCGTGCCGGTCGCGACCTCCCAGGGGGATGCCGTCTTTCCCGGCCGCTGGCCGGCGAAGCACTTCATGGTCGCCGACAAGGCCGGCTTCGAGAACGGCCACTGGCAGCCGCTTGCCGGCGGCCTCGAATTCGCAGACGACTATGTCACCGGCTTCGCACAGGCCGGCACGCATTGCGACGCGCTCGGCCACATGTGGTTCGACGACACGCTTTGGAACGGCTTCGCGGCAAGCAGTACCAATGGCGGCATGACCAAGGCCAGCATCATGCCGATCGCGGAGCGTGGGATCGTCGGACACGGCGTGCTGCTCGATATCGCCCGGTTCCGCGGCAAACCGGTCCTGGAGCGCGCTGAAACATTCACGCATCGCGACCTCATGGAATGCGCCCGGGCCCAGGCGGTCGATATCCTGCCGCGCAGCATCCTTCTCGTTCGCACCGGCTGGGTCGGCGCACTGGCGGCGGGAAGCCAGCGCGTCGGCGATGGATATTGGGAACCCGGACTGACCTTCAGCCTCGACCTCGTGCGCTGGTTCGACGAGATGCAGATCCCCTGTCTAGTTACCGACACACTGGCCAACGAGACAACCTACGAGCCCGAGACCGGGTTGATGCTGGTTCTGCACGCCGCGCTGATGCGCAATCTGGGCGTGGCGTTCACCGAAATGGCATCGCTCGACCTGCTGGCCGCCGACTGTGCCTCGGACCGCCGCTACGAAGGCTTCTACTGCGCCAGTCCGGTCAAAGTGAGCAAGGGCACCGGCGGCGCGGCAAATCCAGTGTTCATCAAATAGCACCCAACAAGGTGGAACGGCTTATGACTTCTGCAGACGACCAGATCTGTTTCCTGCCGGCCACGGAACTGGCCCAGCGCATCCGGCGCCGCGACCTGTCGCCGGTCGAAGTGACCGAGGCCTATCTGCGCCGCATCGAGGCGCGCAACCCGGTGGTCAACGCCTATACGCTGGTTCTTGGCGACCAGGCGATGGAAGCTGCGCGGGCCGCCGAAAAGGCCGTGATGGCAGGCGGTCCGCTTGGACCGCTGCATGGCGTCCCCGTCGGCATCAAGGACCTCGACGATATGGCCGGCGTGCCGACCTCGATGGGATCGTGGGTGGTGCACGACCGGGTGCCCAAAACAAGTGCCGTGGCGGTCGAGCGCCTGCTCGACGCAGGCGCCATCGTGCTCGGCAAGACCAACACGCCGGAGTTCGGCCATAAGGGCATCACAGACAATCTGCGCTTCGGGCCGACCAGCACGCCCTTCGCGATCGGCTACAATTCCGGCGGCTCGTCCGGCGGCAGTGCGGCAGCGGTCGCCGACGGCATGGCGGCCCTGGCGCAAGGCACGGACGGCGGTGGTTCGGTCCGCATCCCCGCCTCGTTCAGCGGCACCGTCGGCTTCAAGCCCTCTTTCGGCCGCATTCCTTCGGTGACTCGCCCCGACGCCTTCCTGTGGGGACATCCTCTGGTCCATATCGGACCGCTGACCCGCACCGTTGCGGACGCCGCGCTGATGACCAAGATCATGGCCGGGCCACACAACCGCGACCCGTTCTGCCTGGCGGATGACGGCGTCGACTATGTCGGCGCCGTTGCCGGGTGGACGCCGAAACTGCGCGTCGCCTACAGCCCGCGACTAGGCAATTTCCCGGTCGACGCTGAGGTCGCCAACGTCGTTGCCCGTGCCGTCGATGTCATGCGAGGACATGGCATTGAGGTTGATGAGGTCGAGCTCGATTTCAGGGCCGATCACAAGGAACTGGCGGCGCTTTGGGTGCGCACGATCTCGATCCACTATGCTGCCATCGCCGTGTACTTGAAACAGGAGGACATCGACCTGATGGGCAAGCACGCCAAGGTGCTCACCCCGCAGTTCCTCGCCATGCTGGAGGGCGGCTACAAGGTGTCCGCCATCGACCATGCGCTCAACGATCTTTTGCGCACCGGCGTCCATGACGGCCTCGAGGATGTATTCGAAACCCATGACCTGATCGTCTCGCCGACGCTGGCCGTTCCGCCCGTCAAGAATGCCACGGACGGCAACACGATCGGGCCGACATCGATCAATGGCGAGGCGGTCGATCCGCTGATCGGCTGGTGCATGACTTATCCGATCAACTATACCGGCCACCCGGCGATTTCGGTTCCGGCCGGCCTTACGGCGCGGGGCCTGCCGGTCGGCCTGCAGATCATCGGGCGGCGGCACGCCGACGAAACCGTTCTGGCGATGGCCGCTCAGTTCGAACGCATGCAGCCCTGGTTCCTAAGCTATCCGGGGCTCGCTGGATAGTTGGGTGTCGGAATACCCTAGGTCGTGAACCCATAAATCTGAGAGAAGGATGGGTTCAGGCTGTTGGCGTAAAAATAGGCCTCAAGGGGGAACCGATCTCCCTCGCACATCAGCTTTCCGCCGCTCTCTTCGGCCGTCGGCTGGGATTTCGAGTTCCACGGCCGCTGATACGCTGATATCGGCCCGCAAGTGCGGGCTGATACATACTTGCCTGAACTAAGTAATCGCAGAGGCAGACCCCCCTTTACCGGACTGGTCGGCGTGCTAAGCAAAGCCCGCCATATGTTACGTTGAGTCAGCAGCCCACATCAGCTCCTCTGATAACAGTATTCACCTCGTCGACTGAGCTCGCATCGGCGGGCGTACGTCGGAAACCCACCGCGAACCCGAGAAGCGAACAGGCGGATAACGGGATGAGAACTGGCCCGACTAGCGAATAGCTGGCGAAGCAGCTTGGTAGGCCGTTGCCAACCTGACTGCGAGGTCATCCAGCGCGACCACATCGACTTCTGTGGCAGGCGTGTCGGTCGACGACCTCGGCGTTGGAGCCACCACCTCCAACTCGGGTGACCGAGTTGAAACCGGACAGAGCGGCAATCTCAGGTTGGGCGCCGAGCATCTCCGGGAATTTTGGGCAAGACCGGGCACGACGCAAGTTGATCGTAATGCGGTCATTCCCGAGTGCGGGCTGGCTCCTCGAAGCAGGCGTCGAGCGAAAATCCCGACATTCGCCGGACGTGTTCGGGCGCGGTCTTCTTTGCCTGGCTGGACGTCGACCGAAAACATTATTCCGACAAGTGTTGTCGAGGGGGCCGATCGGCACTCCCGCCGCAACAAGCCCTCATGTGGTTTTTTCGCGGCCGTGCCGATTCAGGGTGCTCGCGTATGTGTGAGTCTTCGCGATATGGGCAAGCACCTCGGCTTTGCTTGGCCCGCGAACTATCACTGCCCAGTCGGTCGAGGACGGGCGGGTATCCATTCCAAACGAACGAGACATGGTCTGATCTCCTGTGGTTTCGGTTGTGACGCCTTCTCGGCGCTTACGGGAGGATCGCAGCGTGGCGGCGAAGCAAGCGTTTGAAGGCCCGTCGTTTTGCTGACTGCAGACCAGCGCGGCTCACCGTTGGCTGACGCAAAAAACCTCTCGTTTTCCCACTGTCGTTCCCACTGCACGTCAAACGCTGCCGCCCGAGGGTTAGCCGTCCGGGACGATCCCGGTCGCGCAACATCCGAACCCAGGAGTGAATGACATGCACGACGATACAATGGTCATGGAAAAGTCTGCCGTTAAGAAGGCGCCGCGGGAGCCAAGGAACGGCGTCGACACGCCCACCCTTCTGGCCACCATCAACGCCGTCGCGGGGCAGCCCGAGCTTGCCAAGTTCCAGTTCCGTGCCAAAAGCCGCTGGATTGCCGGCACGCACAGCAGCAGCACGATGGCCAACTTCTTCGGCGCCGGCACCGAGCAGTCTCACAAGACGGCCTACCGGGCTGACAGCGACCATCCAGCCGTCCTATGCGGCACTGACAACGGCCCGACGCCGGTCGAATATCTTCTGCACGCGCTTGCTTCATGCCTCACGGCCGGCATCGCGAACATCGCGGCCGTGCGCGGGGTGACGCTGCATGAGGTGGAATCGACCGTCGAAGGCGACATCGACCTTCGCGGCATCCTCGGCATCTCGAATGAGGTCCGCAACGGCTACCAAGGAATCCGTATCTCCTTCAAGATCAAGGGCGATGCTCCCGCTGAGAAGCTCGAGGAAATCGTGATGCAGTCGCGCACCCGTTCCGCCGTGTTCGACGTGCTGACCAACGGCGTGCCGGTCTCGGTTGCCGTCAAAGGCTGACTTCGGTCCGCAAGAGCAATATCGCCGGCCTCGTCCTGAAAAGGATGGCGCCGGCGATCTGTTGCCCCTGCTTACAAGGCGCGAATCCATGCAGCGTACAGACGTAGCCATTATCGGCGCCGGACAGGCGGGTCTCGCCATGAGCCGGTGCCTGTCCGAGCGCGGAATCTACCACGTCATTCTGGAGCGCGGCCGGATCGCGGAGCGCTGGCGCAGCGAACGGTGGGATTCCCTCCGCCTGCTGACGCCCAACTGGATGACGCGCCTGCCCGGCGGCGGCTATCGCGGGGCCGATCCCGATGGCTTCATGACAATGGCCGAGACCGTCGGGTTCCTGGAGGATTACGCGTGCTCGATCACCGCGCCCGTAGAGGACGGTGTGGAGGTGCTTTCGGTCGAAAAGATCGAGGGAGGCTTCCGGCTGCTGACCGATCGTGGCCAATGGAGCGTGCGTGCGGTCGTGGTCGCGACCGGAAACAGCGACCGGCCCCGAATTCCATCAATCGCAAAGCACATCTCCTCCCGTATCAGGCAGATCGTGCCGCGAGACTATCGCAATCCTCGGCAGCTGGTTCAGGGCGGCGTTCTCGTGGCCGGAGCCTCGGCGACGGGAATACAACTTGCGGAGGAGATCCATCGCTCCGGGCGCCCGGTAACCCTGTCGGTCGGCAGCCATACACGCCTGCCTAGGCTATATCGCGGGCATGACATCCTGTGGTGGCTCGACCGGCTGGGAGCGCTTGTCAAGCCCGTCGCCGAAGTCTCGGATCTCGCCGCGGCACGGCGGCAGCCCTCGCTGCAGCTCATAGGGACACCCGAGCGCAGGTCGCTCGATCTCGCCGGCCTTCAGGAGCAAGGCGTTCGTCTTGTCGGTCGAGCCATTGCCGCCTGCGATACACGCATTCGGTTCAATGGCGATCTCGCCGACACGACCGCGGCGGCGGAACGCACACGGAGGCGCGTACTGGCCAACATAGACCGCGCGGCCGTCGCCGAGGGTCGTGACTCGATCGATCCCGGTTCCATTCCGAGCCTGATCCTGAGCGCCGAACCGACCGAAATCGACCTCATCGACGAGGGTATCGAGACCATCATATGGGCCACCGGCTATCGCCGCGAATACCCATGGCTGAAGTTGGATGTGTTCGACACCCGGGGCGAAATCCTGAACGATGGCGGCATCTGCTCGTATCCGGGACTTTACGTGCTCGGCCTCAATTTCATGCGCCATCGAAGCTCCAGCTTCCTCGATGGCGTCGGCCGCGATGCCGAGGCTTTGGCGGCTCACATGGCAATGTTTCTCGACGCCTCCCGCCGAGCCGCGGCCTGACCGTCGAATACAACGTTGGCGCGGCAAAAATCGACGTTGACTTCAACGCTGACGCTCACGCCCGACCACGACAAGGGCTCCACTGGCGCCGTAGTCAGCGCCCGCAACCATGGAGAAAATCAAAATGAGTACAATGATGAACCCTTCCCTGTCCCTCACCACAACGCGAGGTTTGCGCTGGGCCGGCGGAACGATGCTGGCCGCAGTCTGGCGTTTCATTCGCATCCAGCGGGACCGTCGACAGCTTAATGAGCTGCCGGACTACCTCCTGCGCGACGTCGGCATCACCCGCTTCGAGATCAACTCGATCACTTGGTTTGCCGGGCGTGATCCCAGCCGCCGCTCGCGTTTTTGAGGCGAGAGGAGGGAGAGGCTCAATGACTGCCGCATCGGCGTTCCACGTCTCGCATAAGGCGTGCCACGCACCGCTGGTCATTGCCCTGCACTGCTCCGGCGGCAACGGACGGCAATGGCGCAACTTGGCGGAGCGGCTCGATGACAGCTACCGCTTCATCGCCCCCGACTTGATCGGGGCGCCGGGCGGCGGCACCTGGACTATCGCCGGCGCTTTCCATCTGGCCGACGAAGCCGCCGGGGTCCTGGAGATGATCGACCACCGTGACGGAGTGCATCTTGTTGGCCATTCCTATGGCGGTGGATTGGCCCTGCATACAGCGGCGATGCGTCAAGACCGGCTGGCCGGCCTCTCCCTTTATGAACCGTTGCCTTTCGCCGGCAGCGTAAGCTGGACTCTGAGGGCCACGAGGTGCTCGGCGAATGCCGGCGGTCGCAGCGCGATACACGCGCGATACACGACGGCTTGATCGGCGGTAGCCATCTCTCCGGACAACTCGTTTCATCGACCACTGGAGCGGAGCCGGCACCTTCGACGCGATGAGCCAAACTTCAGACTGCACTCGTACAGTTTCTGCGGAGCAGGCTCGACTTCCACACGTCCATGCCGGCTCGGGAATATGCCCGATTTGGCTTTCGGGTCTTGGTGTTGTGCGGCGAAGTTGCACCGGCTCCGACTCGGCTCATCATCCGTGAGCTGGTTTCCGCATTCCGGCCGCGATTGGGCGATTGTTCCCGGCGCTGCTGACCCATGCGCGAGCTGCGTGACCGCAACTTGCCTGCCCTACAGGCAGCGTAAACCTTCGAGGCAACTGCGTGGATGCGGAGGAGTCACACCGTGGCGGCTATGCGATCGCGCACGATATTTCCGGCCGGATCCTCCGTTTCGAAGAAATCCTCCCGCATCTGCATTTCTGTGTAGAGCTTGGCCGCTTCCGCGAGAGTGGCATCCGCGCCAGCGATCTTGCCGCGCCGCTTCGCAAGCCCGAGAGCTAGCAAGGAGCGGGCAAGCTCCGGCCGTAGTTCAACCCGCCTGGCAAGGCTGCAGGCCTGTTCGAGCCAACTAATGGCCGATCTGGAAGTTTTCAGCTCGGCAAGGCCGCGCAGTGCGACGATCTCGCTCCACGGATCGCGGCGTCCCCGTGCAAGCTCGAGCGCATGGCCGAGATTGGCCGCGGCTTCCGGCTCACAGAGGCGCGCACGCACGCATGCGAGTACAGCGCGCGCGTGACATTCGAACTGGGCAAGATCGAGCCGCTCAGACTCGGTCACCGCCATCTCCAAGGTGGCGCCCGCGTCGTGGTTGCGGCCTAGCAGGAATTCCGCATACCCGAGCACCGTCAACAGCCATGGCCGGAGTAGGATAGATCCGCTGGTCGCGGCTTCGGAGGACCACAATTGCAGCGCCTCGACAAGCGTCGGCTCGGGCCCGCGCAGGACGCCCACCACACCGGTGAAATAGGCGGCCGCGCAGCTGTCGATCGGGCGCGCCACTTCGGCGGCGACCTTCTGCAACTCGCCAAGCGAGCGCTCCGCATCGTCGAACCGGCCAAGGCGCGCTTCCGCCTGCGCGCGGTGCCCCAGGTACCAAACCGCACGAGCACCGAGCTGTCCGAAACGCTCAAGACGCCAAGCTTTGGTGAATCTCTCCTCATGCGGAACAAGCCGCTCCAGCACCTGCCGCGCCTCGCTGCGGATCAGAAGCGCCTGTGAGGCGGCCAGATCCGACTCGCTTATGCAGCGCTGCACGCCGTTTGCCGTCGCGCCGCGCTTGAGTGTATCGGCCGGTTCCAGCGCCTCCTCGTAGCGGCCGTGGGAGCTGTTGAGATAGCTCAAGTGGAGCAACACGTCGGAAATGAGTTGCGGATCGCCCAGTTCCATGGCCAGTTCGCGCGCTTCCAACAGCTGCGGCAGCACCTTCCGATAGGCACCGAGGGCGCCGTAGGCGGGCCGCATCCGCACCCGCAGGTTGATCGCCTGGGCGAGGGTTTTCGGATTTCGGGGCAACGCGGCGACCGCTTTGCGGGCGCTTTCGAGGAACTGGACCGCGGCGGAATAGGCCGAGCGTTCCTCGGCCCGACCCGCCGCTTGCAGCAGATAATCCGCGGCAGGTTCCCATGCCTCGGCACGAAGCGCGTGTTCGGCCAGTTGCTCGATGTGGTGGTTCAGCGATCCGGCATAGAGTCTTTCCATCGCAACCAATGCAGCCCGATGCAGCCTTTTTCGGTCCTCTGCCAGGAGGGATTCGTAGGTCACCTTCAGCGTCAGCGCGTGCTTGAACGTATATTCCACGTGAGGATAGCTCTGGACCTCGAACAGGAATTCCAAAGTCTGCAGTTTGGCCAGGCATACCTCCAGCTCCGCCTCCGAGAGCGGCGAGAGCGCCCGCAGCAGCGGATACGGAACATTCTTGCCGATAACCGAAGCGAGTTGGAGTGCCTGCCTTTCCGAGTCACCCAGCTGCTGGATGCGTGCGGCGATGAGCGATTGAACCGTCGACGGGATGGTGATGGATTCCACCGGTCTCGTGAGCTCGTAGCGGCCCGACTGGCCGGCAAGGACGCCGTCCGCCACCAGTCCGCGCACCATTTCTTCCAGGAATAGCGGCGTGCCCTCGGCCCGCTCGGCAAGTGATTTCCGCAGTTCCCCCAAACTGGGATCGAATCCCAGCAATTCGGTGAGGAACTGCTCCATTTCGTCCCGCGCGAACCGCTCCAACCTTATCTGCTGGAAATAGCCGCGGCGGTTCCATTCGTGCCGGTACTGCGGCCTGTAGGTGGCGAGCAGCATGATACGGTTGGCGCCCATGACCTCGACCAGCCTGTTCATTACGGCCTCGCTCTCGGCATCGATCCAGTGCAGATCCTCGATAAGCACGGCTACGGGCGCGGCCCGGCTCAAGGCAACGAGAAATGCGCTCATCGCCTCGGATACCCGTGAGGTCCGCTCCCGCGCATCGAGATGCCACCAAGAAGAATCGTCGACCGGCAGGTCCGCGAGGAAGGAAAGCGGCGCCGTATGACTCGGATCCAGGTCCAGTTCAGCCCGTTTGAAGGCAAACAGGCGCTGGGCTTCCGCCAGGCCGTCTTCGCCACGAATGCCACAAGCCGAGAGCAGCAGCTTCTTTACAGCACCCAGAGTAACTGATGAATCAAACTCCAGACCGCCGCATTCAAGCACAGTAAAACCAGCCACCTCGTCGAGGGAGAGAAATTCATGGGCAAGCCTCGACTTGCCCATGCCGGGGTCGGCGACGATCCCGACGACCTGGCCGTGGCCCTCCCTGACCCTGCGCCAGGTTGAAAGAAGGATTTTGAGCTCGAGCTCGCGCGCCACCAGTCCGGTGAGGCCACGGTTGGCCCTCAGGTGCCAGCGCGACAGCGCGTAATTTTCGCCCAACAGCTCGTAAATGCGTTCGTCGCGGCCAAGGTGCGGATGCTCCGAATGCGCCAAGCGGTGCATCTGCACATAGCCCCCCGCGGCTGCGCGCGCTCGGCCTGTCGCGGCGATCGTCGCACGGTGCAAGGCACGCATCAGCCGGTTGGCTGCACGCGGCGCGGCTCCGGCCAGTTCAACCTTACTGGCTTCGGTCGTCCATTGCTGCCGTACGATCACCTCGCCGGTGTCTATTGCGGCCCTCAACTGGATCCCGCCCTGGGAAAGCTCCTCCACTGCCAGCTTGGCCGCAAGCGCGGCGCGGCACGCAAGATAAGCGTGATCCTCGGTGGCGCGAGCGAGGCCGAATGCTGCGGTGATTGTCCCGTCAGCAGCCGACGTGACGACGCCGCCGTGGCTTTCCACGACTTCTATCACCCGATCCTCGACGGGCTGGAATTCGCGAATTGCTACTTCCGGATCCGCCGTTTCGAGGAGATGCACGGGACTGATCACTTCCGCGGCCAGCACTGTTATGTACTGCCGAGAGCGGTTGATTCCCAAGGACGCCGGAGGGCCTGCCAGTTGCTGCGTCTGTTCGGGGTCGGCGAGGAAACGACGCGTTTCTTCCACGAAGGTCGCGAATGCCGGTTCATGGCCAAGCAGCACGTGGTTGACGCTGTCGAGCGCGACGAAACGCGCGCCGGGGATTTTCCCAGCCATCGCCTGGCCATGATCGAACGGAATGACTGCGTCCCTCGTGGCATGCATCACCAGGGTCGGAACGCGGACCCGCGGTAACAGCTCGTCCACGTCGATGACGGCGCCTTCCTCGAAGATGCGATGGGCAATCTCGGGCGAGACGGTATTGCGTTGCAGCTCGTTGTACCAATTCCTCTGTTCCGGCGTTGCTTGCGGGATGAAGAGAGAGGTGAACATCTGCCGGAACACCGGGTCGTCTTGGCCCCAGCCTTCCTGTATCAGCGCTCCCATCGCTTCGCGGCGGGCTATTTCGCGCTGATTGCCCCGTTTGCGCCAGCCTTTGGTAAATCCGCCATACAGCACCATCCCGGCCACGCGCTCAGGATGCCGGACGGCATAGGCTATCGAAACGGCGCATCCCTGGGAAATGCCAAGCAGGGAAACGCGGCGCAGACCGGCCGCATCGATGATGCTCTCCAGGTCGGCGACCATGGCCTCGAAGGATAGGTCGGCGGGATGCCGATCCGATAGGCCGTTCCCGCGCTGGTCGTAGCGTATCAGCTGGTAGTGCGCGGACAGGCCCTCGATCCAATGCTTCCATACCGGACTGTCCCATTCGAGCTCGAGATGGGACATCCAGTGGGCGGCCCTTACCAAAGGGGGGCCTTGACCACTCAAGGAATAGGCCAAGCGCGCGCCGTCGGGCGTCGTGCACCGGCGAATCTCCTGCGCCAGGGTTCGCTCCGGCGGAGAGGCAAGCTGTATCTCCGACGCAGGCAAAACACGCGTCGGAGTGACGCTCTCACCGGCGGGAGCGACCTCCGTGTCCGTTCTCGAGGCGCGGCTCTGGACCATGGCGGATTGCCGTGCTGCCTCGCTCAGCCGACGGATGTCTGCTCGAAGAGCCTCGTCTCCGGGCTCCAGCCCGTGCAGGACATGGGCGTACGGAAGCGCCCGCGCCGGCTCATCCGCCAGCCGGTCGACTAGCACCCGAAGGATGCGCAGATGCGTCACGTGCAGTTCGTCGGCGGTCGCAATGCGCCAGGCTTCGAATTCCGGACAGCGCGGCAGTGAGAGGTCATCCAGGAAACGTCCGCGAAACGCTCCGGCGAGGGCTTCCAGCTTTTCCCGTTCGAGAGCCTCTATGTCGCGAGTGCCAAGGCCGCGGAGCGGCGCGATGTCCAGCACGATTTCGCTGGTGTTCAGGCGAACTGCGTTGCGGTCGGCTTGCAGGATCTCGCCGTCCCCGAGGTCGACGACCTGTCGGATCTTCGAGAGACTCCAGCGCAGGGCGCCGCGAGGATCGTCCGGTACCTCCCAGAACATCTCGCAAAGGCGCTCGCGCCGCTGCGGGCGCTCGACGAGCGCAAGATAGGCCAGCAGCGCCCGCGTCTTTTTCGAAGGCGGCAAGGAAACGACCTCGCCAAGGCGAAGGACGGTCAGATCTCCGAGAACGCGAATTTCGAGCGACACTTTGTTGATCCTAGTGCGCCTGCTAAATTAGCGATGGATTGTATCAAGTCCGTGCCGCTGCCGAAAGCGTTCGTTTCCGGAGCGCGAGGTTTCCGCCTGCGCTGATTTGCTCTTCTCTTGGTGGGAAGGCCGACAAGGCCGACACGGACAAGTACAGATGAAAGCCGAGCCGGAACGGGATCACGCCCGTTCCGCTCGCTTGATGGTGGCGACGGCACTCTGAAAAGACCCGGAGGCGGGATCTCACGCTGCCGCGCGCACCCATCGAGGCAGCAGGCTCTCGGGATTTGCGCATGCGCCGGGCGTGTAGTTTGCGCCGACAAACTCCAGCCGGGCGGCGAGCGTGCCGTCCCGCCAGGCCGCAAGCGTATCCATGCAGCCACCGATATGCTCGCCGCCGACAAAGACCTGCGGAATTGTAGGCGAACCGATCCGGGCCCTCAGGGCCTTGCGGATTTCCCCGTCCAGGCCGTTCTTCTGGAATTCCGGAGTATCGATTTCGATGGACCTGTAGGCGATTCCGGCACGGTCGAAGAGCTTTCTTACCGTCCAGCAGAATTCGCACCATGTCAGCGCGAACATGACCACCGGACGCTCCGGATCATGGATCGCCTTGTCGACCATCGCATGCGCCGACTGATCGATTTGGATTTCGTTTACGGGTGCCGATGAAAGGGCGAAGGACGGCGGCCGGTCGAAGCGGTAGCCGGGTGTGGAGCGAGAGATCGCCTCTTCGGCGGGCGACATGTCCTCGCTGATGTGATCGAACAGGATCGTGCTGAGATACCGCTCACCCGTATCAGGCAACATACAGAGCACGTTCCGGTCCGGGCCGACGCGTCGAGCAATTTCCAGTGCCCCGCTCAAAGTTGCTCCGCCGGAGATGCCCGCCAGTATTCCTTCTTCCGTCGCAAGCCGGCGCGCGGTTTCCAGAGCGCTGGCGCCTGAAACGGGTATGATCTCGTCCACAAGATCGTCAGCCATCGCCTTGCCGACGATCTGCGGAATGAAATCAGGGCTCCACCCCTGCATCGGGTGTGGCCGGAACCGAGTATGCGCCCGAGTCGGCAGCCCCTGTTCATCGAAAGTTTGAGGAATGCCACTCGACAGCAGCGCCGAATTGTCGGGCTCGCAGACTATGATCCGCGTTTCCGGCCGCTCGCGCTTGAGCACTCGCGCCACACCGGCAAGTGTTCCGCCGGTCCCGGTGCCGGTGACCCAGTAGTCGAGTGGACGGTCCTGGAATGCCGCGATGATTTCGAGCGCTGTCGTGCGGGCATGGACATCGGCGTTGACGGGCGTCTCGAATTGCCGGCAGAGGAACCAGCCGTGCGCTCCGGCCAGCTCGACCGCCTTGGCGAGCATGCCGCTGCCGCGCTCGACGGCAGGGGTCAACACGACCTTGGCACCGAAGAAACGTATCAGCTTGCGGCGTTCGAGGCTGGCGTTCTCCGGCATGACGATGACGAGAGGATAGCCTTTCCGCGCGCAAACCATGGCAAGTCCGATGCCCGTGTTGCCGCTCGTCGCCTCGATCACCGTCTGGCCAGGCCGAAGTGCACCGGAACTCTCCGCTTCTTCGATGATCGCGGCGGCAAGACGATCCTTGACCGAGCCGCCAGGATTGAACGCCTCGATCTTGGCATGGAGCGAAGCGGCACCATTGTTGATGCGGGAAAGGCGGACGACCGGCGTGTCGCCGATCGTGTCGAGAATGCTGTCGTAGATACTGCTCATCTCAGCTGTCCTTGCCTGGTGATGACGGTGCTCCGCCCTCTTCGATCTCTGAGGTTGGCAGGAAGGCCGTGGTTTGCAGCGTTCGAACCAACGTGGAATTAAGCGGAGTTTCGACGTTTGAATCAGCGGCTTATCGCAGGATCCGCAAGGCGGCCGCATGGGAACTGCGCTCTCGCGCCGGATGATGCCGCCAATACGCCCAGAACCACGAGATTGGCCGCGCCTGCGACAGATGCCACCAGGAAAGCGGGCCCATAGCTGCCGAAGCTGTCATAGACGAACCCGCCGAAATAGCCGGCCACGCCCATGCCCACCCAGGCGATCAGCATGACGATGCCGAGTGACTGACCAAAGCGTTCGGCTGGCGCAAACTGGTGCACGCAGAGGATCAGGCATGTCATGTTCCCGGCAAAGCCGACGCCGAAAACCGCCGACAGCACCAGCAGGCTCACTTGCTGGCCCAGCGCGGGAAAAATCGCAACGCATGCAGTCTGAATAAACGACGCCAGGGCGTAGGCAGAAAGGTTGCCTGCCCGGTCGGCGAGGAGCCCGAATGCGATCCGCCCGATGGCGCCGAACAGCATGGCGATCAACACGCTAAGCGATCCGACATCCGAAGACCCGCACACGGCCGTGACGAAACTCGTGAGGTGCATCAGCGGGACGCCCATGCAGGCGCAGCAAAGGAAGGCTGCGGCAGATAGCAGCGTCACCGGGGAAAGATGGCCACCTTGGAAGCCTGGCGTCGCTGAAAAACGCACCGGTGCGGCAAGGATCCGATCTACGGGCGGCGCCTGAACCGCCGGCATGAAGATCGCCAGCGCAGCCGTCGTCGCCACAGCTATGATCGCGTATGCGAGGCGCCAGCCGACACCGTCGATCAATGCATTTGCGGCGTAGGGCAGTATGCCCTGACCAAGGGCTCCGCCTGCTGTGACGATCCCTATCGCCAGGCCGCGCCGGCGGTCGAACCAGAGTCCGGTTACGCCAAGTACCGGCGCGTACAGACAGGCAAAACCTAGCCCGCCCAAAGCGAAGTTGGCCGCATAGATCTGCCAGAGCGAAGTGGCGAAGGAAAGCGGGGCGAGCGCGATCACCATGCCGGCCGAGCCGATGAATAGCAGTGTTCTGATATTCAAACGGTCCGCAAGCCGGCCCCAGAACAGCCCGCCCAGGGCCATGCCGACGCTCGATAGCGTGTAGGCAAGGCTTATATCGGCTCGCGACCAGCCAAACTCCGCCTCAAGCGGTCTGATGAAGACGGATGTGAGCGCCAGGCTGCCAAATCCGAAAGCCATGGCGGTCGTGGCGCCGGCCGCAGCCAACAGGCCGCGTAGCCGTCTTGCGCTGTCGGGAACCTCCCTGCCTCCAGTTGGTAATGATTGACGATTCGACATGTTCCTGCCCTCGAACGACCTCTTCGAGGCTGTCATCGGCCAGCGGTATGGAAGCAGGCGTGTGCGTCAGCGTGGAAAGCTCCAACGCGGGCCGTGAAAACGGCGGTACTAGATCGGAAGCTGCAGCAGCTCGGAAATCACCAGACCGGCTGCGCCAACGAGGGCGGCCCGGTCGCCTGCATCGCCGGCAATGAATTCGATGGCGCCGCCCGGTCGTGTCGGAACCATGCTGCGCACATGCTCCGCGATTGCGCCCAGCAGGCGATCGCCGCCCAGCACGACATCGCCATGCATGATGAAAATGTTGGGCGCCACCGTCTGCTGCAGATTGGCGATGCCTACGGCGACGTTGCGGGCATAGCGGTCGAGCAGCTCAGCCGCTCCCGGCAGCCGCCGCGCCGCCATGTCGACGAGGCGGGCCGAGTCGATCAGGTCTGGCTCGGGCAGAGCCGCGCGGGCGGCCTCGCGCCGGAGCCAGCTCAAGGTGGCAATGGTGTCCCAGCAGCCGCGCCTGCCACAGCGGCAGGGCTCGCCGTCGAGCTGCACGAAAGTGTGTCCGAGTTCGCCGCCTGCGCCTGCCGTGCCACGATAGAGGTGCCCGTCGAAATAGAGTGCGCCGCCCAGCACCTCGCCCGTGTAGACGACCGCGAATTGCCTGACGCCGCGCCCGGCGCCGAACCAGCGGTCGCCGACCAGCAAGGCGCGCGGATGATGGTCGAGTTTGACCGGCAGGCCGAAGCGTCGCCCGAGATCGTCGGCGAGCGGGTAGCGGTCGAGCGCCGGCGCGAGATTGACAGCGACGATCGACCCGCGATCGGTGTCAACCATGCCGCCGACGCCAACACCGATCCCGAGAGGCATGCGCCGCGCCCTGGAGAGAGTGTCGCCGACGCATTCGGCGATCGCCTCGATGATTGGCCGGACCGGCCCCCTGCCGTCCGGCAGGGCCATCTTGCGTTCCGATTCGATCTTGCCGTCGAGCGTCGCCACGCATGCATGCACGGCATCCGGCATCAGCAGCACACCGCAGATCGGACGGGCATTGGGCGAGAACCACAGCGGCCGGGCCGGCTTGCCGCCGCCCGGACTGGGAGGAACCGGGTCGCTCTCGACCAGCACCTGATCGTCGATCAGCGGCTGCACGATTCCGGAAATGGTGGTGCGGTTGACCCCGGCCAGGCGGGCTAGTTCAGCCCTGCTCGTCGGCCCAAGATCGAACAGGGCCTGCAGCACACGGCCGCGATTGGTCGAGCCGACCATCGAGGAGGACAGCAGCGCCTTGCGCCGGCGCGAAACCCGCTCCGCGCCGGACGCATCGCCGGGCGGCGTGAACAAAGCGCTGCGTCCGCCATTCGGGCGCCCATCGTCGGTATCGTCCATCGTCGGATTTTTCATACGGGGCATCCTGCCAGCTCTTCTAACCCAGGACCTTACCGGTTTCGAGCCCTTTGTGCGAGCAGGGAACAAACTCGTGCATTGCCAGGAAGGCAAGGACTTGCGCGAGTGCGGGGAAAAGCTGCCCCTTGATTCTGCTGCCAAAACCCCTTGGGCGCCCGCACCTCACCGCATCCCTTTTCCGGTCGTTGCGCTGTCCAATCATCCGTTTGCTAGGAGATCTGCGCTCCCAATTTCGTGGCCGCCGAATGGGAATTCACAGAATGCGACAGAGTTCTGAAAGACATTTCGTGTCTCTGGGGTTGTTCAAGCCCAAGGAGACCCCATGGCTTTCGAGTTGCAGACAGCGCCCCCTATCCGTGCGGCGCAGTACATTCGTATGTCCACTGAACATCAACGCTATTCGCTGGAGAACCAGGCGATGGCCATTACAGAGTACGCGGAGCGGCGCGGATACACTATCGTCCAAACCTACGAAGATGCTGGGAAAAGCGGCCTGAGCATAAGAGGTCGCGACGGACTGAAGCAGTTACTGGCCGATGTCATGACTGGCCAAAAGACTTTCTCGGCAATCCTCGTTCTTGACGTCAGCCGCTGGGGCCGCTTTCCGGATACGGATCAGTCCGCTCATTACGAGTTTCTCTGTCGTGACGCAGGCGTCGCGGTGGAATATTGCGGCGAACAATTCGAGAACGACGGCAGCATGGTCTCTGCAATCCTCAAGAATATGAAACGGGTGATGGCAAGCGAGTACAGCCGCGAGCTATCCGCAAAGGTCTCCAGAGCGCACCTGCAGCAGGCTCGTCTCGGATTCAGCCAGGGCGGACCTGTGCCCTACGGCGTCAGGCGACTGTTGCTGGATAAAGCTGGGGAGCCCCGTTACCTTCTCGGCCCTGGAGAACAGAAAGGGCTCGCTGGCGACCGCGTTCTCCTTGTGCCCGGCCCGCCAAACGAAATCGAGCTTGTTAGGCGCATCTTCAACATGTTTGTTGCTGAAGGGCAGAGCATGGCCGGCATATCGGTTCGTCTGAACAAGGAAGGAGTGCCCTCCACATACGGCGATGTGTGGACGACCGGGCGCGTCGCATCCCTCCTCAAAAGCGAGTTGATGATAGGCTACTATGTCTACAACCGAACGTCGCACAGTATGAGTAGCCAATCCAAGCCAAACACTCCCGATAAATGGGTCCGAATCCGGGTCATGGAGCCGATTGTAACGGTTCAAATATTCGAGAGGGCGCAACTCGCAAGGGGAAAGCGCGGGTACACCTATACAAAGCTCGAAATGCTCAAAAACCTGAAGCGGCTATTGAAAGAGAAGAAACGACTCAGCCTCACCGTGATCAATGCTTGTCCGTATACTGCGTCGGGACAGTGCTATGTCCGGCTTTTCGGCAGCTTGAAGGCGGTCTATGCGGCGGTCGGCTACGTACCGGATCGGCGGGGAGCTCTGCGAAAGTACTCGGACGAAGAGCTTCTAGACGGATTTCGGCGGCTGCGCGCCGCTCACGGGCACCTCACATTGTCGCTGATTAATGCGGACTCCGATCTGCCCATATCTCGTGTGTTCAAAAAGCGGTTTGGCTCGATGGCCGCGGCCTATACGCTGGCTGGCTTTCCAGGACTGGAGTCGGAGCTAAAGCTGAGCGCGGTAGCGCGTATACGGCCCAGCGGCCCGGAAAGGCTGCGACGCGACGTCTCAAATGCTCAGGGCGAAAAAGGCGCATGATACGAACAGACCGAAGCTGCGGCTCTTCAATGAGGAGCCCCGACTCTGTTCCTCACGCAGCCGTCCCGCCGCTCCCACCTGATCTCGACTAGGGCGGCGGAACGGACGGTGCCAGCTCCTGCCCTACAGGCCCGCACCTCTCCCATGCGCTCTGAACGGATCAAACCGAAGCGCCATAACATCTGAACATAGACGGATTGGGGAGATCCCAGGGAGCGGTATGCTGAGATCGTGGCGGGGTCGAGCGGGCCATAGCTGGGAACCTTACCTGGATTGCGATATTTGCCTGCTCCTAGCGTCGAAGAGCCGTCCGGTTCACCAAATGCCAGGAAGATGGTGAAGCGTTCCTGCGCGGTCGTCTGCCCTGTGGAGAGGCCTTGCATGGAGAACCCGAGAATCAATGCAAGGTGCGCCGCACACCTGATGGCGCATTGCGATATGTCTGCGAGAGCCAGGCGCGGCCGCGAGACAACATGGCGACCGCGTTGACGCTCGCCTTCTTGCGGAGCGTGGCGGCAGATTTCGCCTGAGGCGTCAATACCGATTTCTGAGGATAGAAATCTCAGGGCGGATAGGCAAGCTGGCGGTGAGGAGTTGCCTGCCATGAGCACACTGACCTACCGACTTGCGGGGGACCACAGCGGAAACTGGATGGTTGTCTTTGAACCAGACGAATTGCATCTTTATATTGAATGTGTGGCACCGGGGACGAGCACCGACGCGACCAACTGGATCAGCGTTGATGATTTTTTCGCACGGCGGCCGACCGGCTCTGCTCACACCCAAGCGATCGAACGCCTGGTCGAATTGCTGCGCCGCGCGCTCGACGGGGATTAGCTTCACTTCGCAATAATGCATTCCGCAACGTTGCCAGAACTCGATATTTTTTTCGGGAAAAACAGTAGGCGGAACTGCAATGTTTTTCGATGAAGGCGCCGAAATTCAAGACGGATCAGCGCAGCGGGATCGCCTTAAATTAAAACGCGGACTGCTCTATTCTGAATGCGGTCGAATTCTTATTGGGCCACGTAAGCTGCAAGGATTCTTGATTACTCTTTGACAGAACCGCACTCCCCGTGTAGGTGTCCGTGGTCCTCGGACAACGGACAGCGGATCGGAATCAAATGAAAAGCCAGGACATCGTCGTCCTGCTCAAGCTCATCAGCCTTCAGGAGCAGGAGAAAGAAAAAGGTGTCGAAACTCTGCGCTCAGAAGCGCAGGGCCAGGATCCATACTCGGTCCGCAATCTGGAGTCTTCTCTTGGCATAAGCAAGACGGAGGTCAATGCATCCATCAATCGAAGTCTTGCCTCCGGTATCGCGGCCAGGGATAGAGATACGGGCAGAGCGAAGCCGAGCCGCAGGAACCTGCAGAATTTCATCGTGCACGGGTTGAAGTTCGTTTTTCCAGCGAAGCCCGGAGCAATGCAGCGCGGAATCCCGACCGCTTTTGCGGCGCCCATCCTAAAGAACGTGCTAATAAGCGCTGGCAGCTACATCTATGTGTGGCCCTATGCCAGCGGCCGCGACATGGGACAATCGGTGACGCCGATGTTTAAAAGCGTTCCTGAAGCCGTTCAAAGGGATGATCGGCTGTACGAGTATCTTGCCCTTGCGGACGCAATAAGACTCGGAAACCAGCGCGAGGCTGGCCTCGCGGCGGAGCGTCTTGCGGAAAGGCTCGCGCAGAAATGACCAGCATCCAAGGCCAGCTACTAGCAATGCTAAGGGCTGTCGCGGAAGCTCTAGGCGATGACCTGCGCAAGCGTCTTGTATTCGTCGGCGGATGTACGACCGCCCTTTTCATCACCGATGCCATCACGCTCGAGGATGTCAGGGCGACTGACGACGTCGACCTAATTGTCGATCTGGCCGGCTTTTCGGAATGGGCGCAGCTCCTGGAACGGCTTCGAGAGCGGGGTTTCTCGGAGTCACCCAACGACAGTGTCATTTGCCGAATGCATCTTGGCCGGCTCAAAGTCGACTTCATGCCGGACGATCCCAAAATCCTCGGATTCAGCAATCGTTGGTATGAAGCGGGTATTGAGACGGCGGTCGATTGTCCGTTGGACGATAAGCTCATCATCCGTCGCCTGACACCGGCACTCTTCGTCGCGACGAAGCTGGAGGCATACCTTGGCAGAGGTGGAAAGGATCTGCTTTCTAGCCGGGATGCCGAGGACATACTCTTGATCGTCGACGGTCGAGAAGAGTTGGTTGCTGAGCTGGGAGGCGCGGAAGACGAGGTCCGTACCTATGTCGGCGACCAGATCAAAGACATGCTTGCAGCCCCAGATTTCGACGACTTTCTGGAAGGCAATATCAGAGGGCCGCAAGGCCGGGTCGAGATTGTGCGCCAGCGATTCATCGCGATAACCGAATATGCCAGCGGTGGCTGACCTGGTCTTCGAAGTCGACTGGACACCAAGCAAGACACAAGAACTCCGGACAACCGCGACCATGGTCGTGTCGGTACACGCGCTGGCTCCGCCCTATGATTCGTACTGGCAGCGATTCTGGTGCCTCGAGCCAGCTGCTCGTAGCGGCCTTAAAGCGCCGGCTGATGCGCTGCTTCGGGGCCGTTGACTAAGGACGAAAACGGTCCTGATGCGCAGCTTGAGGTTTGCGGCCTGTGGGCTGCGGATGTGAACGCGTTGCCCGACGCCGTGGCGGCCCTCGCCGATCCGGTCGCGGTGTCCTTCTGACGGCCCGGCGTTTACATTCACTCAGTTTGCAACTGGGCTTCGCACTTCTGCCCGGGAGCAGGACCGGTGGCGTGGTATGTTGAGCGATGAGGAGGACGACACCGAACTGCCGTGGCACCGGCGTGTCGGTGCTTTCGCCGGAAGGCGCGGCGAACTCGACGACGCCGCTGCTGCCATGCTGACGCAGGTGCTCCAAGTCCAGTGCGCCACGGTGTTGAGAGCGAGCTTTGCCGCTATGGACCGGGGAGCGTTCTCCGCATGAACTCGAGGCTGTCTCGTTCCGGAAAGTATGCTTCCAGATGTTGATCGGGCTTAACCTCGGCCTTGAGGAGGGCTTCACCCACTCCGTCAACGGTCTCCCCTCACGGTCTTCATTGTAGTCGGCTATTCCGATATCGGCCTCGCCCCCAAGCCGGTCCGCTCCTCGAGCTGAAAGAGTCAGTCTGGCGTTGAGCAGCTTACCCTAACCGACAACGAACCCAACCGGCCACGTGCCATCGGATCCGGTGCCCTGCCCTGCCCTGCCCTGCCCTGCCCGCCGGCACTTGCATCCCGCCTCTGAGTGTGCCCGATTTACTGCGGTAAAATATGATCCTTATGACAGAGAAAACATGCCGTTAGCTTGGATAGCAAGACAGTACCGCGATCAAAAAACTGAGCAGCTGCCTTCGTGATGGCAAGAGCAGCTGGCAGCAAGAAAAGCCGGTCAGTGACGTTAACCTTTTGTTAACCCAAAACTTCTTGCCGGAGCCGGCCGAATCGGAGCTTAATGGCGCTTGTTGAGTGAATTGCTCACAAAAAGCGCCAATTCAGGTTTCGATAGAAATGAACATCTCCATGCGGCTGCCACGCTTCGAGTTCGATGACAAGATCCTCGAGCAAGGCGCAGAGATATCGCGGCGGCTTAACCAGCTCCG
The DNA here is from genome assembly GCF_040321675.1 of Mesorhizobium sp. M0296. Classification (NCBI taxonomy): domain Bacteria; kingdom Pseudomonadati; phylum Pseudomonadota; class Alphaproteobacteria; order Hyphomicrobiales; family Phyllobacteriaceae; genus Mesorhizobium; species Mesorhizobium sp. M0296. The sequence goes on along the minus strand of NZ_JAMYRZ010000050.1, from coordinate 4,879 downwards.
CATGGAGAAGTTTCCGCCAAATGCAACAAAGACACTTCGCCCTTTTTCGCTGGCGGAAGTGGCCCACTACCTCGGGGTCTCGCAGAACAATCTCAAGCGCCTCCATCTGGAGGGCAAGGGCCCCCTGCCCGAGCAAATACCTTCCGGACGCCGTTCCTATACCGCCGAACAGATGCTTGAACTGCGCCATTTTCTGGATCGGCATGGCAGGACCGAGGTAAAAAAATACGTCCCGCACCGCAAGCCTGGAGACAAGCTCCAGGTGGTTGCTGTCGTCAATTTCAAGGGCGGCAGCGGCAAGACAACAACGGCTGCCCACCTCGCCCAGCACCTTGCGCTGACCGGGCACCGCGTGCTTGCCATCGATCTCGACCCGCAGGCGTCACTTTCGGCCCTGCATGGCTTCCAGCCGGAACTCGATCGCAATCTCTCTTTGTATGAGGCGATCCGGTACGACGACGAGCGCAAGCCGATATCCGACGTGATCGTGCCTACCAATTTTCCGGGCCTGGATATCATCCCGGCCAACCTCGAGCTGCAGGAATATGAGTACGACACGCCGCTTGCCATGCAGGACAAATCGTCCAGCGTTGGCCGCCAGTTCTTCACCAGGATTGCAAAGGCCTTGTCCGAGGTCGACGAGCGCTATGATGTCGTCGTGGTCGATTGCCCGCCGCAACTTGGCTATCTCACCTTGACCGCCATGTCGGCGGCGACGTCGGTTCTCATCACCGTCCACCCCCAGATGCTCGACCTGATGTCGATGAGCCAGTTCCTGCTGATGCTCGGCGGCATATTGAAGACCATCAAGGCCGCCGGTGCTGCGATCGAGCTGGATTGGTTCCGCTATCTGATCACGCGCTACGAACCCACCGACATTCCCCAGGCACAGATGGTCGGCTTCATGCAATCGATGCTTGCCGGCCAGATCCTTGAGAATCCCATGCTCAAGTCGACGGCAATCTCGGATGCAGGACTGACGAAACAGACGCTCTACGAGGTGGAAAAGTCGTCTTTTACGCGTTCGACCTACGAACGGGCACTCGAATCGCTGGACGCGGTGAATTCCGAGATTGTCGCGCTCATCCATCGCGCATGGGGGCGGTCATGACGGCGCATTTTACGGCAGTAAAAAATGGGGATTTTGCTCGTGAAATCAGCCGACTAGCTGCGAATCGGAGTGATTGAATGGCGCGCAAGGATGTATTCGGCAGCGTGATGGGCCCCGCGACGTCAGTCGCCGACAGCGGGGATGTCTCGGGCTATGCGGTTCGCGGGGCATCCCGGTCGATCATGCAGTCATTCGAGGAGCTCTCTAAGAGTTCGGTCGTCGATCTCGATCCGGCCTTGGTCGACACCTCATTCGTCTCGGACCGCATGGACGATGACGATGAAGCATTTCATGAGCTGCTGGCGGCGATTCGCGAGCGAGGGCAGGATTCTCCGATTCTGGTCAGGCCCCACCCGGATAGTTCCGGCCGGTTTCAGACCGTGTTCGGCCACAGGCGCGTCAAGGTCGCACGCCAGCTGGGCAGGCCCGTTCGTGCAGTCGTCAAGAAGATCGGCGATGAGGACCATGTCATCGCGCAGGGCCAGGAGAATGCTGCCAGGGCCAACCTGTCCTTCATCGAAAGGACGCTTTTTGCCGATCGCATTCTCAAGCGGGGCCATTCGCCGGACACCGTGAAGTCGGCCCTTGCGCTCGATGATACGACCTTCTCGAAAATGCGCTCCGTGACCAACAATATTCCCGAGCAGGTCATTGTGGCCGTCGGCTCCGCCAAGAGCATAGGCCGGGACCGCTGGTGGCAGCTTGCCAAGCTCATGGAGCATCCCGGGACCGCCGAGCGGGCGGCAGAGTACGTGACAAGTGCCGATTTCGCCGAACCGGGCAGTGACGCTCGTTTTGCTCGTCTGTTCGACTTTTTGAATGCGCCGGTGAAGCAGCCGCGAGCCGCATCGAAGCCTCAGGAAAAGGCCTGGGTGCCCCAGGACAAGTCGGTCCGAGCCAAGATCACCGACACGGGAAAGGTGTTTACGCTTTCCTTGAAGTCAAAGGATGCATCGCCCTTCGGCGCATTCATCGCCGAGAAGCTCGACGAGCTTTTCGAGGCTTTCAGGGCATCGGAAACGGCAAAGAAAACAGGAGACTGAAACCGCAAAAGAAAAAGGCCCCCGAACGTCACCGTCGCGGAAGCCCTTCTCAGGTCTGTAGCAAGCTGAGAATCGCATTTCCCCGAATCACTGTCAAGAGTCGTTGGCGTCGTTTCGACGAGCAGTTTTCTTTTGTCTGATTGAAAGGCGAGGGAAATGGAGAGTGGTTATGCGACGACGCCCTTTGGGCGGCGGCCGATGACGCTTGCCTTGGTGCAAGCGAACACGGCATCACGAAAGATTCCTGAAGGGGCCGCCGTCGAGAAATGGCAGGTGTATCGCTGGCTGTGCGAGGGCAAGACGATCGTAGGCGTGGGAGATCGCGCCCTGGCCGTCCTCAGCGGACTGCTGTCGTTCTATCCGGACGATCAGATCAGCGAAGAGAACGGGCTGATGGTCTATCCTTCGAACGCGCAGCTGTCACTGCGGGCGCACGGCATGGCCGATTCCACGCTGCGCAGGAACCTGGCCGAACTGGTCAATAGCGGACTGATCATCCGCCGAGACAGTCCAAACGGCAAACGGTTCGCTCGCAAGGCAAAGGGCGGCGCAGTCGAGGAGGCGTTCGGGTTCTCGCTGGCGCCACTGCTTGCACGCGCCGCGGAGTTTCAGCAGGCTGCCGAGCAGGTCCGCGCCGACAGCCGGGCGCTCAAATTGACGCGGGAGCGGATCACCCTCCACCGGCGCGACATTCACAAGCTGGTCGAAGCAGCGATCGACGAGGGCGCTCCTGGCGACTGGGGAACCATTTGGAGGCGGTTCAGAGCAATCGTGGATGCTATTCCTCGGCGGGCAGGGCTGTCGGAGCTGGAAGCGATTGTTGCGGAGCTCTCCTTGCTGCACGACGAAGTGGATATGATGCTGGAAAGCTTCATGAATTCCACGAATCCTAGCGGCAATGAGTCCCAAAACGAGCGGCAGCAATCTGATTCAAACACAGACTCCACTTTTGTATTTGAACCAGCTTTAGAACAAAGCAGGGCGACGGTCGAACCAAGAACGGCCTACGCCGAGAAGCCGAAAGGCTTCCCGATAGGACTTGTGCTGAAGGCCTGCCCCGAACTTGCCGACTATGCCGCCCACGGAATCGCAAGCTGGCGCGATTTGATGATTACCGCCGCCCAGGTGCGCGGCTACCTTGGCGTGTCGCCCTCGGCGTATGAGGAGGCTTGCCATGTGATGGGCCAGGAGGTCGCCGCGATCGTGATTGCCTGTATCCTGCAAAGGGCGCAGCATATCAACTCGGCCGGGGGCTATCTACGCGTGCTGACCGAAAAGGCGAGGGCAGGACAGTTCTCGGTCGGACCGATGCTGATGGCAGCACTCAAGGCCAATGGCACGACGGCAAGAATGACCGGCTAAGGGCTGAAAATTCTTGTGCGTAATGCTGCCGTTGCTGGTGGTCCGCGCGCGGTCGATGAGGCGGATGGCAAGCGGGTCGTATGAAATCAGAAGCACGCCATGCGCCTGCGGGCTTGAACCAGTGGAAAAGCGCCCTTTGCACAGTGAAGGCGGCTGCTAATATGACAAGGAACTCGATGGGGCAGGCCCTCAAGAAATCCGGGCAGAATGAACCCCTGGTTTTGTCCTATATGGACCGGGCCGGGAAAATTGCTGTTGGCCAGGTGGCCGACAGCTTTGGAATGTCCAAGGGTCAGTTGGCTCAGACGGTCGGGCTTGCCCGTGAAACCCTCTATCGGCTGGAGCGCAGCCGCACGGCCAAGACGCAGGGCCGTCTGCGCGAGATGCTCGAGATCATCAGTCGCGTGACGGAATGGGCCGGAGGCAAGGAACAGGCCATGGCCTGGTACCGAGCCCAGCCGCTGCCGGCATTCGGTGGACGCACCGCCGAAGCCCTCGTGAAGGACGGCAAGGCAGCTGCTATTCGCGACTACCTCGATCACATGGCCCTGGTTGGCTTTGCTTGAGGTTTGTCGGAACCTGCTACAGGGCGCATGATCCACGTTTGGCATTCAAGCCGAGTTCCGGTGATGGAGCGGCGATCAGGGTGCTCGGTTCAATCCCAAAGGTGTGCCCGCGCTCTATCTGGCGCTGACCGTCATGACGGCAGTCAAGGAAGCCAACCAGGGCTTCGCGCATCGCATCGACCCCTGCGTGCTGTGCTCTTATGAGGTGGACTGCGAGGACATCACTGATCTGACGAGCGAGCAGGGCAGGGGAGAATCTTCTGTCACGCTTGCGGACATGGCCAGCGCCTGGGCCACGGCACTCAGTAACGGCGAGCGACCTGAATCCTGGTCCATCTATGACCGGCTGCGGCCTCAAGGCATCGCTGGAATTCTGGTGCCGAGTTTCGCTCCGGGCGCGGAGACGGAGGACCGCAATCTGGTGCTATGGGACTGGGGCCCGGATCTTCCGCACAAGGTGAACGTGTTCGATCCGAGCGGTCGGCTGCCGAAAGACCAGCTGTCCTGGCGATGAAACAGGCCGGATGGGCAGGGGCGGTCCCGAACGACAGAAGTGACCAATTCATTTAGCGAAAATGCCTGGTCAGGGTGCAAGTCCTGCGCGGATCCCGAGAGGCAAGAACGGCAGGGGAAGGGGGCTTTGCCTCCTTAGAGGCCGGACGCCTTGGTCAGGTTGATGCGGAAGCGATCTCTGCGGCGCTGATAGCGGCGGGTCATCTCCGCGGAGGCATGGCCGAGCTGTTTTTGCACATAGCGTTCGTCGACCTCGGCCGACGAGGCGAGGCCGGCGCGCAGTG